>NZ_MTBP01000001.1:1613836-1936603 GCF_002911665.1 Actinomadura rubteroloni | reverse complement strand
AAGGGAGACTCAGGCAATATGAAAGGACAAGTACGGGACGCGCCGTCCCTGCGTGCGAGGCGACATGTCCAGCTGACCGCCGCGCTCGCCAGCAGCGCGCTCGGCGTGTTCTTCCTGCTCGCCGGGGCGCGCAAGCTCTACGGCTGGGACTGGGCGATGCACGTCTACCGGCACGACCACCCGATCTGGGTGTACTACGCGTCCGCCGTCGGCGAGGTCGCCACCGGGATCGGCCTGCTGCTCCCCCGCCTCCGCTTCGGCTCAGCCGTCGCGCAACTCCTCCTCATCGCCTGGGTCACGTTCGTTCCCCTGCGTCCGCCCGACCCCGCCACCGCCGGCCCGGCGGTTTTGACGACCGCGCTACTGGTCGTGGTGGCGGTGATCACCCGCCCCGCGACGCCCAACCGTCCGCCTCGATGACAGGCCATAGCAGAGCGATCAGCGCCGCCTGCACGGCGTCCCCTCCCTCGGCCCGGGCGCGGCCGGCCGCGAGTGCCTCGCCGAAGGCGAGCCAGCCGCCGACGAGGCTGGCGAACGGCGCGACGTCGGATCGGATCGCGGCGTCGGCGCGTCCGTCCGCCGACTCGGGACCGACGGCGCCGTCGCCGTCGCCGTCGCCGCCGTCGCCGCCGTCGCCGATGCGCAAATGCGCCGTGTTGCCGTCGATGCGGAACTCACGGACGGCGTCGATCCCGCGCACCACCTCGGCCGGAAGGAGGTGGACGAAGGGCGCCAGCGCCCATTCCGCCCGGAAGACGTCGGCCGGGGCGCGGCCGTCGCCGGTGTGGTGCCGCGCACCCGGCCGCGCGAGCGGCATCCTCGCCAGCTCGTCCCCGGCCGGGGCCAGTTCGTAGACGGGGGACGCGGCGGGCGGTGCCAGGTGCCGCCGGACGACGACGCCGTCGGCCTTTAATTGCCTGACGCGCCCGGCGAGCACGCTCGTCCCGGTGCCGTTAAGCACCGGCCGGGCCAGAATAGCCTTTTGGACCCGACATGAGTTCACGCACGATCAGCAGCGTCCAGCATTCTCCCGCGACGTCGAGCGTGCGGGCGATCCCGCAGAACTGGTCATAAGTCCGGCGCGCCAGGCCGCGCCGCCCGGAGTATCACTGAAAGAAGGTATTCACATACTTCAAAAACTTATGTGCCGGCCGCGGCCATGATTCCTCTGCGATCCGATCCCGGCGACCCCCGGCCGCCGGTCCGGCGGCACGGGCGCGTGCTGCTGGTGTGCTTCAACAACCCGCCGCACCAATCCTTCGACGAGCGGACGAACGTCGAGCTAGACGACCTCACGCGGAGTCTGATCTGCGACGCATCGGTTCGAGCGATCGTCTTCACAGGTCAGGGGCACGGCGTTCCCGAACCTGCACGTGCCCGACGCCCTGGACGCGCTGTGTCTGGCGCCCGTCCGGCTCCCCTATCCGGCCGCCTGCGTCGTGCTCGGGCACGCGTTGACCCGGCTGCGGCCCGTGGACCGGACGATCCGGACCACTGCGCTGCAGGGCCTGCTGCTCGCGCCCACCTGTACGCGTCGTTCCGCCGGGTGAACCGGACGGCCAAAATTCTTCGTCGCCGCGATCCCCGGCATCTCCCTCGTCCTCGGCCGGGTGTTCGGGCTGGCCTGCCAAGTCGGTGTCGCCGCCGAGGGGACATACGCGATCGGCTTCCCTGAGAGCGCTCGGCATGCTGGCCGGACCGGGCACCCGGCGCGCCCTCTACGTGCTCGGCGTCTCGCGCGGTGGAACTCCTGCTCGACGACCGTCCGCTCACGCCGCGCAAGGCGACCGATCTCGGGCTCGTCCACCGGCTCGTCCTGCTCTGCGAGCTGGATGTGCGGCCGTTGGAGGCCGCCGAGCGCCTGGCGTCCCGTCCGCCCCGGGTGATCCGCGAGCTTAAGCGGGTCGCCTAACGGGCGGCGCAGTCGTTCCGGGCCGCAGCCGCCGCGACGGTCGGTCACCGGACCCACCGCTGGCCGCCTTCGATCGGCTGCTGAACGAACCCGCGCCGACCACGGAGCACGCGCTGGAGCGCGGCTGGCTGCCTGGCCAGCGGCAACGAGCACGACTACGTCATCGACCCTGAGCGGTCCCGGCCGTTCGCTGCCCTCGCGTCGCCGTCTCTGCACGACGCGCTCCGGGACGCCCTGGCGCCTACCGGACCGTCCGTGCGCGGGCGCGCGTCTCCAGATCGGCGGCCATGAGCGCGCTGTTCACCGAAATCTCGCCGCGCATCCCGGGCGCGGCGACCATGTCCCCGATGAGGTAGATGCCGTCGGCGCGCTCGATGGCCGGACGGTCCCGCCACGTCCGTCCGGGCAGGTCGAGCGCACCTGTGCGGCCCCGGGCCACGGCGGTGCGCTGGAAGGTGACGCGGTCCGTCCAACCGGGCAGGAGCCGGTCGGCGAACGCACGCAGCCGCTCGTGGGCCCGCGCGTGCGCCTCGCCGTCCCGGATCGGCATCTGGAGCTGGTAGAGGGACTCGCCCCGCGGCGCGATGGAGTCGTCCTGCATCGTGTAGCTCTCGTGGAATCCGCCCTCGTCGAGGTCGAACGCCAGCGTGCGGTCGCGCCGGTGGGAGCGCACCGCGACATCGAGCAGGGCGGCGTGGCCGCTCGTCCAGGTCAGGCTCGTGTCGTCCAGAAGGCGGGCGGCCGAGGCCAGGTCCGTCGCGACGATCACCGGGCCGTCCGCGGGCGGCGCGTCGACGCGGGCGCCCGTCTCGATCTCCACGCCCAGTTCGGCTGCGCGGGCCGCCATGCGGTCCACGACGGTCTGCCAGCCGCCGCGCACCCAGCGGACGGCGGGCCTTCGCGGTCCGAGCACCCGCTGGAACAGGTCCCAGACGAACGCGGCGGACAGCCGTCCGGTGTCGGCGTCGTAGGTGACGACGCTGATCGCGTTCGCCATGTGCCGCGCGGTGGCCTCGCCCCAGCGGTCCGACGCCCAGGTGCGGAAGTCCACGTCGACCGGCGCCGTCAGCCACCGGTGGGACTGCGCGCGCAGCATCCGGACGGGCGGCACGCGGCGCAGACGGCCGTCGACGCGGAACCGCGTCCGCGCGAACGCGGCCGGGGACGGCCAGCCCAGCCCAGCCACGAAACCGCGCTCGGCCAGCCACCGGTAATGCGGACCGTCGGCGTAGAAGACGTGGGCGCCGTCGTGCGCCACATAGGGCTTGGACGTCGCCCGGCCGCGTCCGCCGAGCGTGCGGTGCGCCTCGTACAACCGGACGGGCGCGCCGGCCTCCGCGCAGGCGATGGACGCGGTCAGGCCCGCTAGCCCGCCGCCGATGATGGTGATGTGGTTCGTCATGCCGACAAGGACGCGGCACCGGCCGAGCCTGTGACACGGTTCTCGCCGAGTTGTTCGCCGGCCCGTCCATCGCGGACGATGCCTGCGGCGCCCCCGAACCTGAGGAGAACCAGTGAGCTACGACCCCCCGGTGCAGGCGGCCGAGAACGTCTTCCTCGGGACCGGCACGGACGTCAACTGGGTCCTGCTGCGCGACGGCCGTGACCTCACCCTCATCGACGGCGGTTATCCGGGGGACCTCGCCGCCGTCGTGGCGTCCATCCGCGCGGTGGGGCACCGGCCCGAGGACGTCCGGGCCATCCTGGTCACGCACGCGCACGTCGACCACCTCGGTGCGGTGAACCCGTTCCATGCCCGCTTCGGGACGCCCGTCCACCTCGCCGCAGCCGAGGTCCCGCACGCGCGCCGCGAATACCTCCAGCAGCTCACGCCGGGCAAACTGCTCGCCCAGCTTCACCGGCCCGGCGTCCTGCCGTGGGCGCTCCGGATCCTGCGCGCCGGCGCGACGCGCGACGTCGCCGCACCGCACGCCCTGCCGTTCGCGACCGCCGGCGCGCTGGACCTGCCCGGCGCACCCGTCCCCGTCCCGACTCCCGGCCACACGTCGGGACACACCGCGTACTTCATCCCGTCCGCCGGAGCGGTGGCGACGGGCGACAGCCTCATCACCGGGCACGCCGTCTCACGGCGCCGCGGTCCCCAGTTGATCGCGCCGTGGTTCAACCACGGCGACGACGGCGAGATCGTCGCGGCTCTCGCCGCACTGGAGCGCCTTGACGCCGACACGGTGCTCCCCGGCCACGGCCCGGTCCACCATGGCTCACTCCAGGCCGCCATCGCCGACCTCCGCGCTTGACCGCGCGCCCTCCGCACCAGCGGCGCGGCAAGCCCGCGCCGGAACTCAGCAGACCGAGCCAGGCCGGGCCGAGGCGCGTCACGCCGCCTCGTCCTGCTGCACTCAGGCGCGGCGCTGTGTCGCCGGGTCGTGCGCCTCATACGTGGCGTTGAGCCTCGGCTTTGGTCTTGAGGTCTTGCAACCAGTGTTCTAGGCCCGTGCCGAGAATCTCGGTCGCCTTGGGGACGTCGGCCTCGACCTGGTCGCCGGTCCAGGTCTCCTCGGTGTGGACGCGCACGCCACCGGGAACCTTCGTGAACCTCCACAGGTGGACGCCGCGGTCGATGCGCACGCCGTCGCCGATCGCGGGGCCGCTCCACAGGACGCAGGCGTCGTGGCGGAGCTGCCGGACGGTCGAGGTGATCGTCAGGGTCGTGGCGGGCGTCGTCGGTGTGGGCGGTGCCGGGGTCGTCCAGCGGAACCGCGAGCCGCGCCGCAGGGTCCCGGGGTCGAGGCGTTGCGCGCTGAGGACGGGTTCCTGCCACGTCGGCCAGCGCTCGACGTCGGTCTGCAGCGCGAAGACGGCAGGCAGCGGAGCCTTGATGAGGATGTCGGATCGGTAGCGGATGAGTGCGGCGGCCTCGGTGCCCTCGCCTCGGCACTGCGACGTGCCATCGTGCGAGGCGGCTTGAGCGGCCGGGACGCTGAGCGCCACGCCGCCGGTCAGGACGAGCGCGGCGAGGCCCAGGCGGATACCGGGCATGTTCTCACGACGGGTCACGGGACCAGCACGACCTTCCCCGCGACGGTTCCGGACTCGGCCAGCCGCAGCGCGTCGGCGGCGCGTTCGAGGGGCAGCCGCGCGGCGATCCGGACGGTGATGTCGCCGCGCTGGAGGGCGGCGAAGACCTGCGCGAGGTCGGAGCGGAGCCGGGCGCGGAACCGGTTCGCGGCCAGTGCCCGTCCCGCCCAGACGTTGAAGAAATAGGCGCGGCGCCGGTTGGGCAGGGTCTGCCACAGCCAGATCCGGGCGAGCAGCTTGAGAACGGGCCACCGCTTGGATCCCCGGTCGTCCCGGGTCGAGGCGGTGCCGTAGGAGACGAGCGTGCCCCCCGGGGCGAGCAGACGCCACGAGTCCACGATGCCGGGGCCGCCGACGTGGTCGAAGACGGCGTCCACCCCGCCCGGGGCGAGTTCGCGGACCCGTGCGGCGACGTCGTCGGCGCGGTAGTCGACCGGGACGACGTCCTGGTCCCGCAGCGCCGCGTGGTGACGGGCCGACGCCGTACCGATCACCGTCACGCCGGCGGCACGAGCGAGTTGGACGAGCACCGAACCGACACCGCCGCTGGCACCGTGCACGAGAATCGTCTGCCCGGCGCGGACACGCGCCTTTCGATGCAGCATCTGCCACGCGGTGATGCCGTTGACGACCAGCGCCTCCGCCTCCGCTGCGCCGACGCCGTCCGGGACCGGCACGACGTCCGCCGCGTCGACCACGACGTGGCTGGCCCAGCCGCCGACCTTGACCAGCGCGGCGACCCGGGCGCCGACCAGGTCCGGTGCGACGCCCGCGCCGACGGCCAAGACCGTCCCGACGAGGTCGTAGCCGGGGACGAACGGGAACGGCGGCTGGTCGTAGTAGCGGCCCCGGCGCATCTGCTGCTCGGCGAAGGAGACGCCGGTCGCCTCCATCCGGATCACCACGCGGCCGGGCCCGGCGGCGGGGACGGTCCCGTGGCGGATCTGCAGGCCGTCCGGTTCGACCCGGCCCGGCAGGACGACCTCGACCAGTTCTTCGGTGTTCACGGCGATCTCCTGTACCTAGAGGCTCATGCTTTCGTTAGAAGTTATAACCGGACGCTTGGATGAGTGTCAATAGCGTTCGTGATACCTTCTAACTGGAGTCGGGGAGGTGGTCATGGCGGGTACAGCCACGCCGCGCGAGCGCTATCGCGCCCAGGTCCGCGCCGAGATCAAGGGGCACGCGCGGGAGCAGATCGCCACGACGGGCGCGTCGGCACTTTCGCTCAACGCGATCGCCAAGCGGATGGGGATGAGCGGGCCCGCGCTCTACCGCTACTACTCGGGCCGCGACGAGCTGATCACCGACCTCGTCCGGGACGCCTACCGCAGCCTCGCCGACACGCTCGGATCAGCGGCCGAAGCGGGCGCCGACCTCGCCGGACTGGCGCACGCCCTGCGCGCCTGGGCGCTGGAGGACCCGCAGCGGTACCTGCTCATCTACGGCACGCCCGTCCCCGGCTACCACGCGCCGGACGACATCACCCTCATCGCGTCCGAGACGATGGCGCTCCTGCTCGACGCCTGCATGACGCTGGACCCGCCGGCGACGCCGCTCGACGCGCACCTGGCCGACCACCGCGCCTGGGCGGGCGACCACCCGGCGCCGCCCGCCGTGCTGCACAAGGCGCTGAGCTTCTGGACACGGATGCACGGCGTCCTGTCCCTGGAAGTCGCCGGTCAATTCACCGGAATGGGCTTCGACCCGGCGCAGCTCTACGCGGCCGAACTCGCGGACGTCTTGGCCGACTGACTACCCGGCCGCAAGCGGATGCCCGGTCTCGCGCAGCCTCCACCGGCCGCCGTCGCGGGACAGGACGGTCAGCGACAGCGGCTCCGTGTCGATCCGCCAGAACCCGCCGGGCGGCGCGGCCAGCACGTGCAGGACGGCGGCGCGGATCAACGCGGGATGCGTGACGGCCGCAACCCGCAGCGAACCCGCCGGCAGACGCTCCAACCACGTCGCCATGCGCGCCATCGCCCGGGACAGCGGCTCA
This sequence comes from Actinomadura rubteroloni, assembly GCF_002911665.1. Classification (NCBI taxonomy): domain Bacteria; kingdom Bacillati; phylum Actinomycetota; class Actinomycetes; order Streptosporangiales; family Thermomonosporaceae; genus Actinomadura; species Actinomadura rubteroloni. Next base: position 1,929,653 of record NZ_MTBP01000001.1, on the reverse strand, counting down.
CCGCCGTGGGGAGAAGCGTCCGGGTCCGACATCCACGCGACCAGGCCCGCCGGATCCTCGGTCTCCAGTTCGGACAGCGTACGGCCGCGCCATCCGGCGACGTCCACGTCCGCGAGAAGCGGGTCGGTGGCCGCGTCCAGGCCGAGTGCCTGCGCGGTCGCGCGGCAGCGGGCCTCGGGACCCCGGTAGGCGACGTCGATCCGCCGGAGCGCGCCACGGCGTTCGCGGGCTGCGGCCAGGCCGTGCGCGGTGAGCGGTTCGTCGTCCGGGAAGCGGGCGGAGCGGGTCGCCTCCGTCGGCGCGTGCGCGACGAGGAAAAGCCGGACCGTCACCGCCCGGTGACCGAGACGGACGTGAACAGCCTTTCATTGACGGTTCGACGCGCGGAGCTTAAGGTCACGACGGTAGATGGTAGGGGAAGTCGGTGGAAATCCGGCACGGTCGCGCCACTGTGATCCGTCCCGTCCCGGGACCGGAGAGTCAGACCTCCGCCATCGCAAACGGTCCATCGAGCGTGGGACGCAGGATCCCCGGGAGGCCCCACATGAGCACGTCCACCACCCTTGACGGTGCGCGCACCGGCTCCACCCCCGTCGTCCTCGGCGGCACGCGCGCCGCCCTGTGGCTGTTCGGCACCGTTCTGCTCGGTGTGGCGCTGTACTACTTCATCGGCATCGACCAGGGCGCCACCTCGGTGTTCGGCAACGACACGCACGTGCACGAGTTTGTCCACGACGCGCGGCACTTCCTCGGTTTCCCCTGCCACTGATCCACGGCACCGGACACAACTGAAGGAGTAGGCCGTGGAACGGCACTTCATCGTCCGCGGCATGGCCGTGGGCGCGATCGGCGGGCTGCTGGCGTTTCTGTTCGCCCGGATCTTCGCCGAGCCGCAGATCCAGAAGGCGATCGACTACGAGAGCGGCCGCCACACCGCCCAGTCCGCGCTCGACAAGGCAGCCGGACTGGCCGTCGAGCACGAGCACGCCGAACCATTCAGCCGCGCCTTCCAGGGCAACGTCGGCATCGGCGTGGGCATCATCGCGTTCGGTATCGCCATGGGCGCGCTGTACGCCGTCGCTTATGCGCTGGCCTGCGGACGCACGGGCAAGGTCCGGCCGCGGACGCTCGCACTGCTGGTCGCCGGGGGCGGTTTCCTCGCCCTGTACCTGATCCCGTTCGCCAAGTACCCCGCCAATCCCCCGGCCATCGGTCACGAGGACACGATCCGGGAGCGCAGCGGGCTCTACCTGCTGATGGTCGGGATCTCGATCGTCGTCCTGGTGGCCGGGGCGTGGCTCGGGCAGCGGCTCCAGGCCCGCTTCGGCACGTGGAACGCCACGCTGCTCGCCGTCCTGGCCTGCGCGGTGGTTCTCGGCGCGGTGATGCTCGTCCTGCCGTCCTTCGGCGAGCTCAGTGCGAACGTCGAGGCGTACGGACATCACGCCACCGAGACACCGCTGCCCCTGCGAGACGCGCAAGGACGCATCGTCTACCCCGGCTTCCCCGCCGACACCCTGTTCGCCTTCCGCTTCTTCTCGGTTGCAGCGCAGGCCGTTCTGTGGGGGACGATCGGGCTGTGTTTCGCGCCGCTCGCCGAACGCCTGCTCGGCCCGCGTCCGGACACGAACGCGGCACCCGCCACCGTCTGACCCGCCGCCCCGTGAGAACCGACAGGGTTCGCTCGTGCGCCGCATCCTCAACGCGCTGCACGGCCCCGTTGGCTCGCCATGAAACGGCACGTAGTTAGCAGGCTGGTTCAGTGCGGGCGGGCAACCGCCGGTTCTGCCTTGCGGGTTCTCACTTCACCGGAGCGAGCGCAGGGCGCTCAGCGGATCGTGACCGGCGGGCGCGGCGTCAGACCAAGGGCTTACCGTCGGCGAAGAGGCCTCCGGTCGGGCCGTCAGGCGGACAGGATGGCGGCCCGGACGCCACAGGACGGCTACCCATCGAATCACCCCAGCTCGTGCGCTTCACCGGTGACCGTTGGAAGCTGTTCGGCCAGGTCGTCGACACCCGCAAAGCGCCTGGGCGGCTAACACATGCCGGCGGGAGGCTGGCCCGCGCGGGCCAGCCTCCCGCCCGGACGGCCCGAGAAAGAGGCCCCCGCTCGCCGCTCTCGCCCTGGTGGGAGACCAGCAGCGCACTCATCGCAGGCAGCCACTGGGCGGCATCGATCAGGTGCCGGTGGAGCTCCGTTCGCTTCTGGTCGCCTCGCGGACCAAGAGTGCGATCAAGAGGCGGACGGTAGCCTCGATGCCCCATCGCACGCCCGGTCCGGGGACCGCAGTGGTGAAGGACGCCGACCAGGTCAAGCCGGTGGTGCCGTCCGCCACGGGTTCCAGAGCGATGGTCGCCTGGTAATCCTTGACCGGGATCAGCCGACCGATGTACCGATAGGACAACCGCGACGGCCGCTCCTGCTCGGTGATCTCCTCGCGGATCAGGAACGGCCACATGCCCGTGATCCGAACGGCTCCCACACCGCCCGCGACGCCGTCCTTCGACCAGCGTGACGTCATGATGAGCGGCCGTGCCCAGGACGACCACGAGGGCGCGTCCGCCAGCAGCCCGAACACCAAGTCCGGGTCCGCCTCGATCGTCCGCCGGATCTCATAACCGTCGCGCCGCATCAGCGTCTCCCGTCCCGCGTCCGGGCCGGAGCCTCCGGCCGGGACCTCCGAGCCAAGCAGCTCGGCCGTCCCGGCAGTAGACAGGTCGTTGACAACGAAACCGGCCCGACCCGCGCCAGGGCGCATGGGCGCAGAAGGCCCAACTGCGAGGCGCAGCGAGAATCGCGCGGATCCGCGATGACGACGAATTCAGTGCCGCCATCGGCGCTCGCAGAAGGCGGATCAGCGGCGCTAGCCGCCGACCGGCCCGAACACCGAACCCGATGACGACGTCATGACCGTCCACGATGAACGCTACGAAAGCCCAGTGAAAATCCCCGCGCCCACAGCACCGCGGCCCGCCGCCGATAGGCGCCAGCCAAGACGGACGGCACGGCACGAACCCGTCGCCCCGAGCCACGGCGACCAGTCAGAAAAAGCGGAAGGCTTGGCCCCGATTCCTCACTCGCGGCCATCACTACGAAAGTCGATACCGGAAGGTGCAGGGCAGTGCCCTACACCGGGGAGTTCGGGGGGCGCCCTCCCAAAAAACACTGTAGGCCATCGTGATCGGCGCACCTGCGCCGGCCACGATGGCCCGACTCGTGGAGTGTTCACGAGCGGGGCTGACCTACAGTGGAGAGGTCGGTGCATTGATCGTTTCCCGCCGGTGGCGAGATCGTTTCCCATTCTCGAATAAACTGAAGTCTTGAGCGCACAGTGGGCGGAGGATCGTGCTGTTGAGAGTGATTGCTTCGCGGTCGCGGTGGGGTCGGTGTTCGGTCTCGCGTGGGTCTTGCCGCGGCATGTGTTCGGCGGCGTGTTGGGCATACGCGTCGTCGCTACGGAGGTACCGAATGTGCCACCGGAAGAGACGATCACCCGGCCCAGCTCGGAGAACATTGGACGACCGATTCGATGCCTTCGGCGCAGCGCTGGTCGAAGACGGCACATGTCGCCCGGCCAAGCTGGCAGGCCTCGAGTTGGTCGGCGACCAGTCGGAAGGACGCGGTATCAACGGTGAGGCACCGGTCTTCTTCACGCAGATACGCGGTGCTTGCTGGTCCATTTGTCCAGTTCGCCGAATGCTAGTCCGCCCTGCGGCTCGTCGAGCCGAATTATCAGGCGCTCCAGCATCGTCCTGGCGTTGCCGATCGACCGGCAGGCCGCTTCGGGCGTCGGGCCGTCGTGGGCCGTGACGGGGTCGCGGGTCCCGCAGAGGCTGGCAGCAAGCTCCCGTGCCTGGTCACCGAGGGTCGCGAACGTCGAATCGGCAAGCGCTTGGGGAGCAACGGCATGGTGGGCCTGCGCACGTTGGTTCGCGCTTGTTCGTCATCCAGGGCGGAGGTGAGTTCCGCACCGTCGCGAGCAATTCGGTGGTGAGCGCCCTACTGGGCGGATAAGCCTACTTTTTGGACGACGAGGGTACTTTCCGGATCCCGTCGACCCAACATATCCGACGGACGGGTGATCATCGTGACAGCTTGTCGTATGTGAGTCTCGCAAATCTTTGGACTTGCCACCTGCCAGACACTTGAAGCGACGTGGCGCTAATCGGACTCGGTGGGCGACCGTACACATCTAGCCGGATGGATACACCATCCACTCTACGCCATCGGCGCCTTGGCGATCATTGGTTATGACCTCTCTGCAGCGGCGACTGACGGCGATGCAGCCGCCTTGCAGTTCCTGCGTGCATTTTTGCGGTCATGCAGTTCACATGGGGGTGTGCGTGTCGGAGTGCTCGTTTGGTGGCGAGTTGCGTCGTTCTAGTCGGCGACTGGCAGCGCCACGACTGAAGTTGTTGCGATGTGACTGCCAGGCGACGCCTTCTTCACTTAGAGTGCCCGTAGACATCCGGAGGGTCATCTGATCGTGGGGGGCTCGATATGTCAGCAGGGCCTGCTGATCAGGGGAGGCGCAGGTGGAGTGGCTGTTCGAGCGGCTAGAGCAGGAGGAGGCCGCGGAGCAAGGGCGGCTGGAGTCGCTGAAGGCACAGGTGGAGTCGCTGCAGTCACAGGTGAAGGAGGCCGAGGACCGGCTGGCCCGGCTGGCGATCACCCGGCACACGGCACTGGCCCTGCGGCCAGAGGATCCGGCCCGGCAGAGCAGGGACGAGAGGCCAGGCAGCATTTGGACGTCCGGCACACTGGGGAACGGGGGCGAATCTGCTCCGAACACCAAGCGGGAGGACCGGCGCCCGTTGTCGGGAACGAACCAGCGGGTGGTGGTTCTGCTCGCCGAGGTGGGACGACCTATGCGGGCCAAAGAGATCGCACTGGCTGTGGGTGATTCGGACGAACATAAGCGGGTGGAGGGGATGCGGACCAGGCTCAAACGGCTCGTCGCCAACGGCTGGTTGAACGAGCAAAACCCGGGCCAATTCTCCATCGCCGCCGGGGTCAACAGCCACGTCGTGGGAGGAGTAGCCGAAATCTGATCAAGCATCCGGTCCGCGCGCCCACGCTCCGTGCGGCGGCTCGACATCCAACTCGATGTCGAGCGACGGGACCGGTTGGTGCGGTGCCGCCGAGCTAGCACCTCGGCGGCACCGCGGGTGCGCGAGCAGCCCAAGCCATCTCCATGTCCGGAGTGCTCACGTCTTCCGAGGCTAGCGCACGCGCATGTGCCTCGGGGGCGTCGAGCCGTAACCGCTTGCCGCCTGTCAGTAGTCATTGCTGTGACCATCTGAGCATAAGGCGGGCGAGGAAGAAGTCGGCGATGCCCGAAAGGTCGATAGCGGAATCATCCGCTGTTTCACGTGTGCTGGAGCGTGCCATCAGATCGATGCGCGCCAATGATCCACCGAGCGATCGAGTGAGCTCATCACGCAGCCAGGGGGTTCATCGACGGTGTCCGTCGGCGGCCTTGTCAGGGCCACAGGCGCCGCCCGAGGGCGTGCCGGAGGCGGGCGATGGTGGCCACGTCGGGCCAGGAGCCCCCGACGAGCAAGTCAGCGATGACCTGTCGGTGCACCCCGGAAGCGGCGGCCACACCGCGCAGCGTCGAGCACTGTTCGATGATCGCGGTCTTCAACTCTCAGGCAATGTGCTGGACAGCCTCCGCGGCGACGAGTTCGCCAGCCGGACCGCCGCCCAGGCCGGTCAGGTCCGCCTCGGGCCACTGATCAGGGTCGCGGGCCAGATCCCGCGGGGCCCGAAGGGCCCGTCCTCCCGCCATCGCGACGTCCTCCTCTCAGTCCAAGTCGACAGATCGGCTGACGGCTGCTTGACCAGCCACTACAAGTGGTCCGCGACTCTCGATCCGGAGACCTCGGAAAAGATCGATGGTTACCGCCCGCCGGACGCGGGGCCGGAGTGGGAGCAGGTCGGCGACACGGCGCAAGCGGTGGTGGCCGCTGTGGCGCCGATGACTGACTACGACGTCGAGCTGCTCCTGCACGCTACGGGCAAGCTCGCGGTCTGGGCCATGCGGCGGGGCATACCGTGCGACCCGGAGGTCTGGTTGCGACACGAAACGATCGATGAGTTCATGTTGACCGGGTGCCCGGATCTGGCGCCAGGGTCGGTGCGGACCTATCGAGCCTGCCTGCGCCAGATTCGGGCCGGGCTGACCTGGGCGCAGCGCGGTGAGTCCGAGCCGCCGCCGCTGAGAGCACCACGCAGGACCACTCCACCGTATGAGCCCGGTGAGCTGGCCGCCCTTCGGGACTGGGCGGCGCATCTGCCCCGGCGCGCAAGGTTGGACGCGCAGGCGATGCTCGCTATGGCCGCCGGTTGCGGGTTGGCTCCCGGTGAGCTGACCACCGTCCAAGGCCCGCACGTCCAGGTCCTGAAACAGGGAACAGTGAAGATCGTCTCGCCTGGGCTGCAGCGCCTGGTGGTCGCGCGTGCGGGCTGGGAAGAGCAACTTGCCGAAGCCGCAGCAACAGCCGGTGACCATTACCTATTTCGGCCTGGGCGCAAGACGGTCCATTCCAAGAACCTGATCGGTTCCTGGTGCCACCGGCACAATCCGACCGGAGACCTGCCCGCGATGTCGGCCAGACGGCTGCGGACCACCTGGATCGTCGAGCTGCTGAGCGCGCGGATCGACTCGGAAGTGGTCGCCAAAGCAGCCGGGGTTTCCACCTCGGCGCTGGGCCGTTATCAGCAATTCGTCCCGCCCCTGGACGAGAAGACCGCGACCCGGCTGCTCCGCGGCCACCGGTGATCCCAGCCCTGGGCGGAGTCGGGGATGCGCTTCGGCGGGATCGAATCGGCCATCATGCCGACCGCGACCGGTCACCGATGCGCCGATGCGCATCCCCGACTTCAAAGTCACCCAGTTCATCGGACTGTTCGACGAGAGCGGTGTCCCCGCGCTGGCCGAGGCCGAACCTCCGGACAGCCCGGCCCAGCCGGACTCCCGGTCCGCACCGTTCCGGCCAGCGTGATGCTGGCCGGCCACTAAATCCGCAAACCCGCCCTCGCCGAGGTGGCCCGACTCTTGGCCTTCAGCCTCAGCCCCACCGCCCGCGCCCTCCTCGGTCTCCCCGATGACGATGACACCAACGGTGGCCAAGCGCGGGCGCTGGTGACTCTATCGCGCCGGCTCTATCGGACCTTCGACCGTTGATCAGTCTGACCGACCCGGCCCGCGCCGACGGACGCCGCCGCCTGTCCCAACCGGCTGCCGACCGGGTGGCCACCGCCTGGGGAGACCACCACCCCCGCCACCAGAAGCGCCGCGACCTGCTGTAGACCATCGTCACCGCGCTGGTCCTGGCGCCCGTACACAGCGCCCACGCCCGCAGGCAACTGCGGCACTGGAACGGTGACGTCGGGATCGACACCACCGCCGTCTCCGCCCAGGCCAAGTTTCCGTCGATGTCAGCGCGGTCGACTGCCAGTAGGCCGACAGGCAAGGCCAGTGCGGCCAATGCGGCCAGAGCTGTGATGGCGTTGGACCCGGTGCGCTTGTCGGGGGTGTCCAGGACCAGCCCGGGCGCTAGTTGCGGGTGAGATCGCCGGTTGCGTGCGCCGGAACATCACCCGCCATCACCTGCCCGCGCTGCAACTGGTTGCTTTCCAAGAAATCCAAACCGTCTGGCCGCCGAGCACGTATCGATTTGACCGACGCCCAGCAACGCGCCGCACACCAAGCGGCCAAACCGACCGTCAGACTGCCTGCCTTCGTCCACCTAACCGATCCCAGGAACCGGCTCGCTTACGGTCAAGCCGCACAAACGATCCCTACGGCCCTCATGCGCCAAGCTGCATATTTGCACAGTCTAGGACAAACCCGCCATCACCCGAAGGCCATCCGCCCCACCACCGATACACACCCCGCCGCAGACGACCGCTACCCGTCGGGCGCTGACCACCGGCGCTGACAACCATACGCACCGAACCACACCGCGAGACCCCGACCACCCACCGACCGCATTGGGCTTCCCATGCCCTCGCGGCGGGCGATCAACGTCGCTATCCTCCTCGCGACCACCGAACGCGTCCCAACGAGCCCGCTCAGCGAGCACTCCAGCCCACCCAATGACGAGATCCCGCCCGATCTCACGACCGAACGGGATTTCGTCAAACAACCTCAGACCGACTCAAGAACGGCCCGCAGTGGAGCTGAGGGGATTTGAACCCCTGACCCCCTCGATGCGAACGAGGTGCGCTACCGGTCTGCGCCACAGCCCCAACGACTCCGTTAGGTTAGCAGGATCTCGGGGTGTTCGCGTAACCGGAAAGCGGCTCACTCGCCCACGGCGCGACGATCGTCGGCGTACTGGTCGAAGACCTCTTCCTCGGGGACCGGGACGAGTTCGATCACCTCGGCGTGGGCCGCGGCGACGGCGGCGGCCTCGGCCTCCTGCTCGGCGGCGCGGCGGAAGCGTGCCCGCTGCGCGAGGTCGGCGCGGCGGGCGGCGTCCACGCCGACGGCGACGCGCAGCAGCGCCAGGTGGCCGGTGAAGAGCAGGAGGGCCGGGACGGTCGTCCACCACGGCGCGACGCCGGTCGCGCCGAGGACGACCGTCGTGAGGAACAGCAGCGTGAGACCCGTCGTGCGGCGCCGGCGGCGCGCGATGACGGCCGCGCGGCCGTGGCGGCGGCGCGGCTGCGGGACGGGCGAGGGCTCGTGGATGTCCGCGTCGTCCTCCGTCTCGGATGTGACCGGTGTCTCGTCGAGGTCGAACTCGTCCGTCTCCTCGATGCGGCGAGGAAGGAAACGAGAAACTCCCGGAGACTCATTGTTGTCCCGGCGGAGCCACATCGGGACGAGAACGACGGCCCAAACGGCGACGATCGCGAGATAGAGGACGGCACTGCTCACGCGGCGACCCCAGTGGGCCGCGGACGCCCCGGGGCACGGTGAAGGAACGCGCCGCGGAACGGCTCGCGCACGTGCATCGGGAGCAGGGTCACGCCCGCACGGTACGAGTCGGTGTCAACGGTTGACGAGCATAAGGGGCGGTGTGTCGCGAGATCGTTCTCTTGGTTACTCTCCGTTTGCCGAGCCTTCGCGAGCGCAGGAAACTTACGGCGCGGCGAACGCCCGGACGTCACCGTCCGCTCAAATGTCAGGGTGACGACGGCGAGTGGGGAAATGCTCGTCTCCGGGTGGCGAGCCAGCGAGCACGGAGGCCGCCGGGGACGTCCTCGCTGGTCAGCGCGTAGCAGATGTGGTCGCGCCAGGCTCCGTCGATGTGCAGGTGACGGCGCCGAATTCCCTCTTCGCGGAAGCCGAGTTTCTCCACGACGCGGCGGCTGGCGGCGTTCTCGGGACGGATATTCGCCTCGACGCGGTGCAGCCCGACGGTGAAGAAGCAATGGTCGACGGCGAGCGCGACGGCGGTGGGCATGATGCCGCGCCCGGCGACCTGGCGGTCGACCCAGTAGCCGATCTGCGCGGATCGCGCCGAACCCCAGACGATGGCGCCGATCGTGAGCTGCCCGGCGAACCGGTCCTCGTGGGTGACGACCCAGGGCAGCGCCAGACCCTGGCGGGCCTCGCGGCGCATCGTCCGGACCATCGTGAAGTACGGGCCGAGGCCGCTGCGGAACAGGGGCGTCTCGGGGTTGGTGGGCTCCCAGGGGCGCAGCCACTCGGCGTTGCGCACGCGCATGTCGCGCCAGATCGAGGCGTCACGGTGCCGCAGCGGGCGCAGCCCGACCGGCCCCTCGGTCAGTGTGACCGGCCAACCCCGCATGCGTTCCACGACTCCATGATTCCCTTTTCGCGTGCCCGGACGCCATCAATTGTCCACCAGATCGTCCGCCGCGCTCCGTCCGGCACGCACCGACGGCCGGGCGACGTGCCTGCGCGGAGCGCGGAACAGGCGCCGGTCGCCGCCGGGGTGTCCGGCTCGGGCCAGACGGCTCCGTTCAGCATGACGAAACGGTCATACCAGACACGGTGTGCGCCGTCCACGTCTCGGCTGAGAGACCGAGACCGCCAGGTCCGCCGCACCGGCCCGATAGCCGAAAATGGCGCTCCAGCCAGACGGTCACGCCTGCGCCGGACGCGGGTGGTCACCGCCGCCGATCTGGTCGACGGCGTGCCGCAGAACGGTCCCGAGCACGGCCATCCCGTCGCGCACCCCGCCCGTCGAGCCCGGCAGGTTCACGATGAGCGTGCGGCCCGCCGTCCCGGCGATCCCCCGGGAGAGGACGGCGGCGGGCACGGCCTCGCGTCCTTCCTGCCGGATCGCTTCGGCGATGCCCGGAACCTCCCGTTCGATGATGCGGCGCGTCATCTCGGGCGTCTCGTCGGTCGGGCTGAGCCCGGTGCCGCCCGTGGTGACGACGACGTCGTACCCGGCCGCGACCGCGTCGGCGAGGACCTCGGCGACCGGCTCTCCGTCCGGCACGACCACCGGGCCGTCCACCTGGCAGCCGAGATCCTCCAGGAAGCTGACGAGCAGCGGCCCGGACCGGTCCTCGTAGACGCCCGCGGCGGCCCGGTTGGACACCGTGACGGCCATCGCGCGGATCAGCGGTCTCCCGTTCGGCGCCATGTCCCGGTCTTGCCTCCCGTCTTCTCCTCGACGCGGACCTGCGTGATCGTCGCCGCCGGGTCGATCGCCTTCACCATGTCGATCAGGGCGAGCGCGGCCGTGGTGACGGACGTCAGCGCCTCCATCTCGACGCCCGTCCGGTCGGCGGTGCGGGCGGTGGCGACGATCGCGACGCCGTCGTCGGCCACGGTCAGGTCGACGGCGACGCCGTGCAGCGCGATCGGATGGCACAGCGGCACCAGGTCCGGTGTCCGTTTCGCGCCCATGATCCCGGCGATGCGGGCGACCGACAGCGCGTCGCCCTTGGGGACGTCCCCGGCGCGCAGCGCGGCGACGCACCGCGCGGACAGCGCGACGAAGCCCGCGGCGGTGGCGGTGCGGTCGGTGATGTTCTTCGCCGAGACGTCCACCATCCGCGCCGCGCCCGACGCGTCGAGATGGCTGAACTCGGCGAACTCCGATCCCATGCTCATGACGGCAACCTCATGACCTCGACGTGCGCGCCGGCGGGCACGGCCTCGGCCTCCTCGTCCAAGACGATGAGGGAGTCGGCGCCGGCCAGCGACCCGAGCTGGTGCGAGCCCTGCCCTTCGGCGGGCGTGACGGTGGGGTGGCCGCGGTTCTCGCTGAGCCGCGACCGCTGATAGTGCCGAATCCCGGCGGGCGAGCGGACATCTGCGCCGAGGACGGCGCTGACTGTCGGCAGGGACTCGGGCGGCAGGCCCTGCATCGCCCGCAGCGCCGGACGCACGAACACCTGGAACGACACGTACGCGCTGACCGGGTTGCCGGGCAGCGTGAAGACGGGCGTCCCGTCGAGCAGGCCGAATCCCTGCGGTTTGCCGGGCCGCATGCGCACTTTGTGGAACGCCATCGTGCCGACGCCCGTCAGGACCTCCTTGACGACGTCGCGGGCGCCCATCGAGACCCCACCGGTCGTGACGATCGCGTCAACGCTTCCGGCCAGGTCGCGCAGGGTGCGCAGGACGTCGGCTGGGTCGTCGGCGACGATCGCCCGCCGCCGTCCCGTGCCGCCCGCCTCGTCCACCGCGACGGCGAGCATGAAGCTGTTGGAGTCCCAGATCTGGCCCGGTTCCAGCTCGCTGCCCGGTTCGCGCAGTTCGCTGCCCGTGGACAGGACGACGACGCGGGGCTTGCGCCGCACACTCACCCGGGGCCGGCCGACGGCGGCGAGCATGCCGATCTGCGCGGCGCCGAGCCGGGTCCCCGCGTCCGCGACGACCTGGCCGGCGACGACGTCCTCACCGGACCGCCGGATGTAGTTCCCCGGCGGCGCGGCGCGCAGCACCCGGACGTCGCGCACGCCGCCGTCGGTCCACTCGACGGGCACGACCGCGTCCGCCCCGGCGGGCAGCGGGGCGCCCGTCATGATCCGCGCCGCGCTGCCGACGCCGATCTCGGCGACCCCCGCGACGCCCGCGGCGATGTCGCCGCGGACGGGCAGGGCGACCGGCGACGCCTCGGTGGCCCCGGCGATGTCCGCCGCGACCACCGCGTAGCCGTCCATCGCCGAGTTGTCGAAGGGCGGCAGCGCGACGGGCGCCGCGACGGGCTCGGCGAGGACCGTTCCCGCCGCGTCCGGCAGCGCCACCTCCTCCGGCGCCAGCACGGAGACCTCGGCCAGGATCCCGGCGAGATGCTCCGCGACCGTCCTCATGCCCACGCTTCCCCCGTCCGGTGACCGGTCACCCGTTCCCCGCACCGCCGCGCTCGGCGCAGAAGTCGCGCAGCCAGGAGAGGAACTCCGCCGACAGGTCTTCCCGCTCGGACGCGAACATCACGACCGTGCGGAGATACTCCAGCTTGTTGCCCGTGTCGTAGCGGCGTCCGCGGAACTTCACTCCGTAGACGCCCCCGCCCTGGTCGGCGGGCGTGTCGGCGAGCGTGCGCAGCGCGTCGGTGAGCTGGATCTCCCCGCCGCGGCCGGGCGGGGTCTTCTCCAGGACGTCGAACACCGAGGCGTCGCAGACGTAGCGGCCGATGATGATCCAGTTGCTGGGCGCCTCCCCGGTCGGCGGCTTCTCGACCAGGTCGGTGATCCGGACGACGTCCTCCTCGTCGGTGGTCTCGATCGCGGCGGAGCCATAGGCCGACACCTGCTCGGGTTCCACCTCCATCAGCGCGACGACGCTGCCGCCGTAGCGCTGCCGGACCTCGATCATGCGGCGCAGCAGGTCGTCGCGGGCGTCGATGAGGTCGTCGCCGAGCAGGACCGCGAACGGCTCGCGCCCCACGTGCTGGCGCGCGCAGTACACGGCGTGCCCGAGGCCCTTCGGCTCGCCCTGGCGGACGTAGTGCATGATCGCGAGGTCCGCGGACTCTCGGACGGCGGCCAGCCGTTCGGCGTCGCCCTTGGCGTCGAGGGCCTCCTCCAGCTCGTAGGCCCGGTCGAAGTGGTCCTCGATCGAGCGTTTGTTGCGGCCGGTGATCATCAGGACGTCGGTGAGTCCCGCGTCGACGGCCTCCTCGACGACGTACTGGATCGCCGGTTTGTCGACGATCGGCAGCATCTCCTTCGGCGTCGCCTTCGTCGCGGGCAGGAATCGGGTTCCGAGACCCGCCGCCGGAACGACGGCCTTGAGTACGGGTGCGTTGTCGGCCATGGTGAGACCCTAGCCACCGACGGTGAGAAGATCGTGAGCGACATCGACGCAAAGCGCGCGGCGCGCGCGTCCGCGCTGGCGGCGCGGACCGCCATGGACCCCTCGGCGCGGACGTCCGCCGCCCGTGCGCTGCGGGACGTGCTGCTGGCGGTCCCCGAGATGGAGATGGCGGGGACGGTCGCGGCCTACGCCTCGGTGGGCGACGAGCCCGACACCCGTGGCCTCCTGTTCGCGCTGTGGAAGCGCGGCGCGTACGTCCTGCTGCCTCTTCTCCTTCCGGACGGCGATCTGGACTGGGCGTCGTACGAAGGGCCGGACTCCCTGCGGCCGGGGCCGCGCGGGACGCTGGAGCCGTCCGAGCCGCCGCGCGGCCCGGGCGCGGTGGCCAGCGCCGACGTGGTGCTGGCGCCGGCGCTCGCGGTGGACCGGACGGGCACGCGTCTCGGCCGGGGCGGCGGTTCGTACGACCGGGCGCTGGCGCGGGTGGGTCCGGCGATCCTGACGGTGGCGCTGCTGTACGACGGCGAGCTGGTGGACTCCCTGCCCGCCGAACCGCATGATCGCCCGGTGCGGGCCGCGGTGACGCCGTCCGCAGGTCTCGTGCGCTTCGCCTGATCATTTTCCCTCCGTGACGGACCGGTGACGGAACGCGTCCATCGTCGCGGAGGGGTCTGACATTTTCGCGGCCGCCCGCCCGGACGGGACGTGGAACGCGGCAACAGAGGGCGAAACAGCCGCAAAAATCACAAATACTACATCGTCGCAGGTCACTCGGGTGCAGTCGCGGCAACCAGCGCCCGGAGATCGCCCCGAGCGGTCACTGAAAGTATGCGATCTGCGGCTAAATCTGTAGGATTCCTAAACGATCACTCGTCGCGGCCCCACCGGGAGGGATGTGCATCTCGAACTCTGGCTACTCCTCGGATCCACGCTCGTACTCAGTGCGATCGTCGCCGTCCGGCTGTCGTACCGCGCGGGACTGCCCAGCCTCCTCATCTACATCGCGCTCGGGCTCCTCATCGGCGAGGCCGGGGTCGGCATCGACTTCGACGACGCCGAACTCGCCGAGATCCTCGGGCTCGCCGCGCTCGTCCTGATCCTCGCCGAGGGCGGCATCACGACCGACTGGCGGCGCGTCCGCAGTTCGGTCCCCGCCGCGATCTCGGTGTCCGTCGCCGGGACGCTGATCAGCATCGGCGTCGTCGCGGGCGCCGCGATGTGGCTGCTCGGCATGGACTGGCAGCTCGCGTTCCTGCTGTCCGCCGTGCTCGCGCCGACCGACGCCGCCGCGGTCTTCTCCGTCCTGCGCCGCCTGCCCCTGCCCTCGCGCCTGACCGGCCTGCTGGAGGCGGAGTCGGGCTTCAACGACGCCCCCGTCGTCATCATCGTCGTGGCCCTCAGCACCACGGACGCGACCGCGCCGAACCTGTTCGAGCTCTTCGGCGTCATGGCATATGAGCTGATCGCGGGCGGTCTCCTCGGCTTCCTGATCGGCTGGCTCGGTGCGTACGGGCTACGACACGTCGCGCTGCCGGCGTCCGGCCTCTACCCGATCGCGGTGCTCTCGCTGTCGGTCGGGGCGTACGGCGCGGCTGCGCAGACGCACGCCAGCGGGTTCCTCGCGGTCTATGTGAGCGCGCTCGTTCTCGGGAACTCGCGGCTTCCGCACCGTCCTGCCACGCGGGGGTTCGCCGAAGGCATCGGCTGGCTCGCGCAGATCGGGCTGTTCGTGATGCTCGGGCTGCTCGCCTCGCCCGGTGAGCTTCCGGCGCAGATCGTCCCGGCGCTGATCATCGGGTTCGTCCTGCTGCTGGTGGCGCGGCCGCTCTCGGTCGTGCTGTCCACGTTCGGCTTCCGGCTGGGCTGGGGCGAGAAGATTTTCGCCTCGTGGGCCGGGCTGCGCGGCGCCGTACCGATCATCCTCGCGACGATCCCGATGGTGAACGACGTGCCCGGCGCCGACCGGCTGTTCGCGATCGTGTTCAACATCGTCGTTGTGTTCACCCTGCTCCAGGGGCCGACGCTCCCGCTCGTCGCCCGCTGGTGCCGGCTCAAGGACGATGAGAACCCCCGCGAACTCGGCGTCGAGGCCGCGCCGCTGGAAGAACTCCACGCCGAACTGCTGGAGATCCGCGTCCCGCCGGACTCCCTGCTCGGCGGCGTCGAGTTGTTCGAGCTGCGGCTGCCGCCGGGGGCGTCCATCACGCTCGTCGTCCGGGACGGCGCCAGCTTCGTTCCCCACTCGACCACCGCGCTGCGCGGCGGCGACACGCTGCTCGTCGTGACGACCGAGGACGTCCGGGAACTCACCGAACGGCGGCTGCGCGCGATCAGCCGGCGCGGCAAGCTGGCGGGCTGGTTCGGGGAGACCGGGGCCTGAGCCGGGGAACAGCCCGGAGGAGAATCCCGTTGCCAACATCGGTACCATTAGCAGTCGTTTCAACTGAGTGCCAGCCCGCTGGTCCGGGCTGTGTCAGCGAGGAGGAACCGTGCCGACGTATCAGTATGTTTGCACCGAGTGCGGCGAGCCTCTGGAGGTCGTGCAGAGTTTCAGCGACGACGCGCTGACCGAGTGCCCGGCCTGCCAGGGCAAACTCCGCAAGGTCTTCTCGGCTGCGGGGATCATCTTCAAGGGGTCCGGGTTCTACCGCACCGACAGCCGAGGGTCGTCGTCGTCCGCGGCGACGTCGCCCGCCAAGTCGACGGATGCGGGCAAGTCGGACACCACGAAGTCGGACTCGTCCTCGTCGGCCTCGTCCGGCACGAGCGAGTCGTCCTCGTCGTCCACGACCACGTCGTCGTCCTCCTCCTCGTCGGAGAAGGTGGCCTGACCTCGCCGGGGGTCCGGCGAGCGGCGGGGCGCCCGGGGATCAGCGCGGGAGTTATCCACAGTTCGCGGCGGGCCTCGCGGAGCGGTGCGGCGGCTGCCTAGGGTCGGCCGCATGACGACTTCGCAGACCTTCCCCGGGCCGGCCGCCGAGATCGGCGTCATCGGCGGCTCGGGCTTCTACTCCCTCCTCGACGACGCGGAGGAGTTCCGGGTCGACACGCCCTACGGGGCGCCGAGCGACCCGGTTGCCGTCGGGGAGCTGAACGGCCGCCGCGTCGCGTTCATCCCGCGCCACGGCCGCGACCACCGGTTCCCGCCGCACGCCATCCCCTACCGGGCGAACCTGTGGGCGCTGCGGGCTCTCGGCGTCCGGCAGGTGCTCGCGCCGAGCGCCGTCGGCTCGCTGGTCGCCGAACACGGCCCCGGGACGCTCGCCGTGCCCGACCAGCTCGTGGACCGGACGTCCGGACGCGCTCAGACCTACTACGAGACCGGCGCGGCCATACATGTGCCGTTCTCGGACCCGTACTGCTCGACGGGTCGCCGGGCCGCCGTCGACGCGGCGCGCGTGACCGGCTGGGATCCGGTGGACGGCGGCACGCTCGTCGTCATCGAAGGCCCCCGGTTTTCCACCCGCGCCGAGTCGCGGTGGTTCGCCGGGCAGGGCTGGACGCTCGTCGGGATGACGGGCCATCCCGAAGCGGTGCTCGCCCGGGAACTCGCACTCTGTTACACGCCGTTGTGCCTGGTCACGGACCTGGACGCCGGGGTCGACACGGGCGAGGGCGTGACGATGGCGGAGGTGCTGGAGGTCTTCCACGCGAACGTGGGACGGCTGCGGGCTCTCGTCGGCGACGTCGTGACGCGCCTTCCGGACGAGCGTCCGTGCGCCTGCCCGAACGTGCTCGACGGCATGAAGCTTCCGCTGGAGCTGCCGTGAACGGGCTGCGCTCTTTGCTGCGGTGGCGCGTCCGGCACCGGCGAGCGGCGGCGGCCCTGTTCGCGGCGTTCGGCGCCGGGTTCGGGCTGCTCGCGCTCCGCCCGCCTGGGGCCGCCGGGGTGGGGATCCTGACGGCGGCGCGCGACCTTCCGGCGGGCGCGACGCTGCGGCCGTCCGACGTGCGGCGGGCGACGGTGCCGCCGGACGCCGTCCCGGCCGGGGCCGCGCGCTCTTCGCCGGCCGGACGGGTGGTGGCGGGCGCCATGCGGAAGGGCGAGCCGTTCACTGACGCGCGGCTGGTCGATGCCGCCGGTCTGCTGCGCGGTCTTCCGACGGGGACGGTGGCGACGCCCGTCCGGATCGCGGACGCCGACGCCGTGCGCCTGCTGCAGCCCGGGGACCGGATCGACATCCTGACGGCGAGTTCATCGGCAGCGGCCGAGCCGGCGTTCGCTGAGCTGGCGCCGCCCGACCCGACTGATCCCGGGCCACTGCCGAGTCCTTCCGTCCCGCCGCCCGCATCGCCGTCACCGACGCCGACACCGCCGCAGGAGCCCACCGCTGCCGCCACCCCGCACCCCGATCAAGGAGGCGCCGCACGATCGTCCGAGCGGACGCACGCGCCCGGCCCCGCCCCGCCGCTCCCCCGCCCGTCCAGCGGGACGACCTCGGTACCTCCCCAGCCCGCACCCACCACGCGGCCGGCCCTGGCCGACCTCGGGCCGGGCCGAAGAACCGAGCCAGGGCACGGCATCGGACTCGGAAGTTGGCCGGGGCATGCGGTGGACGGAGCAGGCTTTGCCTTGCGCGTTGATCGGGAAGGCTCTATGCCCGTGGGCGCTCCGGGGGCTCGTGCCCGGTTGGTCGCGGCGGGTGTGACCGTGCTCGCCGTGCCGCGTAGCCGCGAGACGGCGGGTCAGGGAGCGCTCGTCGTCGTGGCGACGGACCGCGCGCAGGCGGCCGCGCTGGCGGGGGCGGGAGGTGTTCTCTCGGTCACGATCGAACCGGACTGAGACACGACGAACACGGGGAATCCTTGCGATATCACGCACAGTGCCCGAGTGATTCGGGTAGAAAGTGTGGTCGTCACACCCCCGACACGTGCTGGAGACTCCATGATGGGCGGCTTCAAGAAGTTCGTCATCCGCGGGAACCTGGTCGATCTGGCGGTCGCGTTCGTCGTCGGCGCCGCGTTCGCATCGCTGGTGAAGGAGTTCGCGAACTCGTTCATCACGCCGCTGATCGCCCTGTTCGGCGGGAAGCCGGACTACACGGCCCTGACGTTCAAGCTCGCGGGCACCACCTTCCCCTACGGGAACTTCGTGACCTCGGCGCTCTCGTTCACCATCACCGCCGTGGTCGTGTACTTCCTGGTGGTCCTCCCGATGAGCAAGCTGCTGGAACGCCTCGACCGCGGCAAGGAGAAGTCCGAGCACGAGTGCCCGGAGTGCCTGAGCGAGATCCCCATCAAGGCCCGCCGCTGCCGCTTCTGCACGGCGCTGGTCACCGCCGACGCCTAACCCCGTCACCGAGGCGGACACTCACCCGACCAACCACCCAACCCAACCGCCCGGCCCCACCGCCCAGACCACCCCGGGCCACCCGGGGCCACCCGGGGCCACCGCGGGCCGCCGCGGGCCGCCCAGCCTCCGTCCGAGCGCTCCGGTCACCGGCGGCCAGGCCGGCCGTCCAGGCGCCGCACAACCAGCCCGGCCACCGCAGGCGTCGTGACTACTTGCGATCCCTACCGCCGCTGCGCCGCCACCCGTCGCTGCAGGAGCACTGCCAGCGGGCGTACTCGACCGGCCAGGTGCGCATGGATTATCGGGCGCCCGGCAGCCCGCCGGATCTACGCGGATCCGGCGGGCACAGCCCCGTGCGGCTGTGGCCCAGCACCGCACGCCCCACCGCACGCCCGCACGACCTGAGGCCACACCACCTGAGGCCACACGCCTCGGTCTCGCCCAGCATCGCCCAGGCTCCCGCCAGGTCGGCGCGGTCCACGCGGCTTTGCTCGCCCGCCATTACCGGCAGCCTCGCTCGGCTCTGCCTGACCGACCGGCCTCGCACAGGCCCGTGCCACCCGGGACCCGCACCACCGGCACCACCGGCACCACCGGCACCATCGGCTCGGTCTCGCGCAGCATTGCCCGGCTTCCGCCGGGTCGGCGCGGGTCCATGGGGCTCTGCTCGTCCGGCGTTTACCGGCAGCCTCACGCGGCTATGCCTGACCGATCAGCCTCGCGCGGCCTGTCCTGCCTGCCCGGTCTCGCGCAGGCCCGCACCGCCCGCACCACCTGCACCACCACCGGCACCATAGGCACCACGGGCGCCGTCGGCGCTATGGCTCGGTCTCGCGCAGCGTCGTCCGGCTTCCGCCGGGGCTGTGCGGGCCCCTACGGATCTAGCGGGCATCGGGCATCGGGCAATGGGCGTGGTGCTATTTGAGATCTATATGGATCGTTCGGGGAGAGGTGGGGACTCGCGGCGCGGAATGCGTGAGGGGTACGCGTCGAGGCTCCGCTGTTTTTTTCTGCGGGGTGGGCTGCCTTTTGCTTCGGGGGTCGGGAGGTTAGGGTTCCGTGCCTGTTGAGCCGTTGGGTGTGTGGCCGAATTCCCAGTGCCATGGCTCGAAGGGGTTGCTGTAGGCCCAGGCGGGGTGGAACCAGCCGTATTTGCGGGAGTTGGCTTCCAACCAGTTGAACTGGGGGGAGCCCTGGTTCTGGACGCCTCCGCAGACGTCGACTGCTTGGCCCTTGCCGTGGTTGCTCGTGCCGGGGACCGCCGCGAAGGCCGGGCGCTGGGCGTAGATGCGTTGTTGTTCGGCGAGGCTGCGGTAGGAGTCCGTCAGGCACATGTTGCGGCCGAAGCGGCGTTTGTAGGCGGCGTTCAGTTTGTAGAAGGACAGCGCCGCATCGGGGCGTAGTTCACGGTTCTTCTGCGGGAGCGGGCAGAGGTACTTTGCGGGGATCAGGCCGTTGGGGAACGTTCTAGCCTTGGCCGCCAGGCCTTTGTCGCAGGACATTTCCAGGCGGCGCTGGTCGTTGACGTCCAGCTTGTTCAGCGTCGTCGTGAGCTGGCGGGTGAGGTCCGCCGACTTCTGCTTGAGCTGCTCGACCTGCTGCTGCACCTTCGTCTGCTCGACCGCGTTGCGCGACTGGAGGTCCTGGGCCGCGGACGCCAGTTGCGCGCGGCGGCGCTCGTACTGGCCCGCCTCGTTGATCACGCGGCGCTGGTCGGCGGCCAGGTGGTCGACGTCCGCCGACGAGCGGAGCGCCTGTTCCGGGCTTCCGCCGCCGAAGACCGACAGCGCTCCCACCGCGTTCTGCTGCTGGTAGGTCGCGTTGGCGAGGCTCGCGAGCGGGCCGCGGATCCGGTTGAGGTCGGTCTCGGCCGCGGCGAGTTGGCGGAGCGTGTCCTGGAGCTTGGCCTGCGAGGCGGTCAGGTCCTTCTGCCGCTGCTGAAGCCGCGCGGTCGCCGCCTCAAGGTCGGACCGGGCCTTGGCGGCCTGGCGGCGCAGCGCGTCCAGCGGGTCCTCGCGTTGAGCGGCCCGTCCCGGTGGTGCGCCGATCGCCGCCATCACCAGGAAGACCGCGGTCAGCACCGCCGCCCGGGGGGTTGGCACGGTGGTTTTCCTCCTGATGCCCAATACGAACAGCGCCTGGAACGCTACTACAGGTTCATGCGTCCCTCCGGCGGGTCACCGGCGACCGAACGGACGCCTTCCGCACCACCGGTCGAAGAACGGGAGATTCCAGAAGCCGGGCGGGCACGGGCCGTACCGGCGGTGCGGCGGTCGCCGCACCGGGCGCGGGGACGCCGTCGGGCGCGCGGGCGGCCGGACCGCGCTCGGCGCCGGGCGCGGGACGGCACGCGGCGGGACGGACTCGCCGTACGTCGGCTGGACCTCCGGGCTCGTCCGCGGCCGGGCGACGGACGCCTCCGCCGGCGGCGGTGGCGGCGCGGCCTCCCCGCCGCCCCGTCCGCCGAACGCGACCACCGCGCCGACGACGAGACTCGCGCCGACCCCGGCGACGGCCAGGGCCGGAGGCCGTCTGACGCGCCCGTCCTGCGCGCGTTCGTTGGCCGTCCGGACCTTCCCCCATCTCCGTCCGTTCACGGGAGGGAAGCGTACAGATCTCACCAACCCAGAACGAGTCGCGCGCCTTTGGACGAGCGCCCGCATGCCCCGTTCCCTTACCCTGGACGCGTCGTCCGCTACGCTCCTGTACCGGACGTCACCAGCCTCCGTAGCTCAGGGGATAGAGCACCACTCTCCTAAAGTGGGTGTCGCAGGTTCGAATCCTGCCGGGGGCGCCCCCATCGTCGGCCGAGCCGTCTCCCCACCCCAGGCGCGCCGCCACCAATCGCTCCACCCCTCCACCTGCGCCGCGCCTTCCCTTGCCGCTGCGCGCCACCCTTCACCACGCCGCACCACCCTCTGTTCCGCGTGCCCTGTTCCGCGTGTCTGCGCGGCTTCCCGGCTCGTAGCTGCGCGGCTTCCCGGCTTGTGCCGTGCTGCGGACGGTGTTCTCACGGACGTTGTGCCGTCGTTCCGATGTGCGCCGGGCGGTGGGGGGGCCTCCTGCTGCGTGGCCCGCTTTTACGGGACTGTGGCGTGTTCCAAGGTCTTCTGGTGGGCGCTGTGCCGTCCTTCTGGCGCGCGTCGTGCGATGCGAGGCTTTCCGTGAGCACCTTGCCTTCGTCGGGTGCTCTGGGGGGTTTCTGGCGGGCGTTTATGGGTGGGTTGCTGGTGGGTGCTGTGGTGGGGGTCCTGGTTGCGGTGGGGGGCGGGTTGTTCGGGGGCTTGGTGTGGGGTGGGACGCGGTGGTGTGGGGGAAGTGGTATCAAGCGCTGGTGACCGACAAGCGCTCCACGTACCATCACGGGTCCCTTCCTGACGTGCTCGTCGCCACCGCACTGGAGTTGCTGGACGAGGGCGGGATGGCGGGGGTGTCCGTCCGGGAGACGGCGCGGCGGGCCGGGGTCTCGCCGGGGGCTCCGTTCCGGCATTTCGCGGACCGGGAGGCGTTGCTGAACGCCGTCGCCGGGCGTGTTCTAGACGGGTTCGTCGCGTGGCAGCGGGCCGCGCTCGCCGACGCCCGTCCGGACCGGACCGCCATGTGGACGTTCGGACGGGCCTTCGTGATGTACGCCGCCAGCCACACGCACCGCTTCGAGCTGCTTCGTAAGACCGTCTATGGCGGGCAGCCTGCTCCGGAGCTGCGCGAGGGGCTGGAGGAGATCGACCGGCTCGTCACGGGGGTCGTCACGAGCGGGCAGCGTGCCGGGGAGTTGCGGAGCGGTGATCCCGCGCTGGTGACGTTGACGTCCCATGCGCTGGTGTACGGGCTGTCCCAGATGATCGTGGACGGTTTTCTGCCCGCCGAGCACGCGGACCGGCTCGTCGACCAGGTGCTCGACACGTTCGGGGCCGGCATCGTCCTGTCGCCGGAGGAGAAGCGTTGACCGCTGGCGCGGCGCCCTGATGTAATCACCGATTACATCCACCCCTCACGGGAAGGGCCGCCCCATGCTGTACAAGAAGCCCATCGCTGTCGGCCGGGTCGCGATCGACGCGCCCGCGGCCGACGTCTACCGCATCATCAGCGACCCGCCCGTCATGATCACTTTCGCCGAGGAGGCGTACCGCGCCCACTGGCTCGACGGCGCCACGGGGGCCGCCGTCGGCGCCCGGTTCCGCGGACACAACCGCAAGGGCCGCCGCCGCTGGTACACGAACTGCACCATCACCGAGGCGGTGCGGGACCGCAGGTTCGCCTACCGGGTGGACACCGCGTTCCGCCTGCCCATCTCCCGCTGGGAGTACGACATCGCACCCACCAAGGACGGACGGGGCTGCGTCGTCACCGAGACCAACTGGCTGCGCGCCCCGCTCTGGTTCATTCCGATCGCCATCCTCATCACCGGCACCATCAACCGGCCGGGCGCGAACGAACGCCACATCGCCACCACGCTCGAACGGATCAAGCGGCACCTGGAGGCGCCCCAGGCCGCCTGACCGGCGTCAGGCGTCGGCCGATCTGGTCCGGTCGAGGTGCGCCCGGCGGCGCGGCCCGAGGTCAGAGGTCGGTGATCGCACGGCGTTGGGGCGCGCGAAGCGGGCGCGGCCGGTCACACGCCACTTGATCGCACGGGGTTGGAGCGCGCGAGGCGGGCTCGGCCGGTCAGGCCGGTGATCGCACAGCGTTGGGGCGCGCGCGGCAGACGCGGCCGATCACAGGCCACTGATCGGACGGGATCAGGGCACGCGAGGCGCGGCCGGTCACAGGACGCCGATCGGACGGGGGCGGGGCGCGCGAGGCGCGCGTGGGCGGTCACAGGCTGGTGATCGGGCAGGTCAGGGTTCGGACGACGCCGGGCGCAGACTGGACCGAGTCCAGGACCGTCCGGCCGAGGACGGCGACGTCGGCGGCCTCGATCTGCGCGATCACGTCGTAGGGCCCGGTGACGGCGGCGACCTCGCCGATCCCGGGCGCGTGGCGGACGTGCTCGACGACGTCCGCCGCGCGTCCGGCGTCGGTCTGGATGAGCACGTAGGCGCGGACCATCAGGGCACCTCGGTCTGCGGGCTGTAGCCCTCGTCCTCGCCGCCCGGCGCGTCGGCGGGCGCGTTCGCGGGGGACGTCGGGCCGGGCGCGTTCTCCTCGGCGAAGTCGTGCTCGTCGTCGGGCACGGCGTCGCCGGGGTCCGCGCGCCGGTCGGCGAGCGGCCTGTCCTCGTCCTCGGGTCGTCTCATAGCCCCTACGTGACCCGCAGGCGCCGGGTGAAACGGCGACCCTGCGGCGGGCGGCGGCGCCGGCGGGCGACAATGGAGAGATGCCGAAACGCGCAACGTCCCCGCGGACGCCGGTGTCCTGCCCGTGCGACCCGCGCATGTCGTACAACGCGTGCTGCGGACGGCTGCACCGCGGCGAGGCGAGCGCCGCGACCGCCGAGCAGCTCATGCGCTCCCGGTACAGCGCGTTCGCGCTGAAGGACGCCGAGTACCTGCTGCGGAGCTGGCATCCGCGGACGCGCCCGCGCCGGATCGGGTTCGACCCGGGTCTGGTGTGGACGGGCCTGACCGTCCTCGGCACGACCGGCGGGAGCCCGCTGCACTCGGCCGGGACGGTGCACTTCAGCGCGACGTTCACCGAGGACGGCCAGGCCGGGCGGATGAACGAGAACAGTTCGTTCGTGAGGAACGACGGCGACTGGGTCTATCTCAACGGCGTGATCATCTGATGCCCGGCAACTGATCATTTTTCGGTCGGGCGCCGGTAGCCGCGGCGGCGGCCCGGGAACGCCCACCGCATGTTCCTGCTCACGGTGATCTTCACGTTGGCGACGGCCGGCGTGTTCCTGACGGCGGGCCTCGGCAAGCTCCAGGGCGTTCCGCGGCAGGTGGACCTCGCGACGCATCTCGGCGTGCCGTGGGACGGCTACCGGCTCGTCGGCGTCGCGGAGATCCTCGGGGCGTTCGGGCTGCTGGTCGGGCTGTGGGCGTCCTGGCTCGGCATCCTGGTCGGGTTCTGCCTGTTCGTCCTGATGGTGGGCGCGCTCGTGACGCACAGCCGCGCCGAGGACTCGGCCGCCCGGACGGCCCCGGCGATCGTGGTGGGCGGCGTCGTCCTGATCACGCTGCTGCTGCGCGTCGCGACGCACTGACCCCTCCCGCGACGGCCCGGTTTACGCCACTATTGGACGCAGGGCCGGTTGCGTGCGCGTCATGCCCTGGCGATACCGTATGCCCCAGGTCTCGATTGCTTCACGTTTTTCCCGTGCGTCCCAGGACGCATGGGCGGGACAGTAGGGTCTGCTCCGACCCAAAGGGGGATCAAAGTGCGGAAAGGGACCGACGCTCTTCTCGCGATCGGCAGCATCGCCCTCGTCACGATCGTGCCGACGGTGCTCGTGCTGCTGCCCTCGGGGAAGGACGACAGCGATCCCGGCCATCTGCCCGACCCGGCCGCCGCGCAGCTCAACGGTCCGATCAGCACGAACACCTCCCCCGTACCGACGTTCAGCGCGCCGACCGTCAACGGCAACCCGGCGCCGACGAACCCGAACCCGCTCCCGACGCTGAACGTCCCGCCGGTCACCGGCACGCCCGCCCCGCGCAAGACGACGCCGCCGGTCTACCTGCCGTCCGACGACGGCTCGAAGATCACGGGCGTGAAGTGGCTGGACAAGCGCAAGACCCAGGCCGACATCACGGTCAACTCGACCGGGCTCGGCAAGTCGGTGAAGGTCCGGCTGCTCGTCCCGAAGACGTGGAGCGCGACCGCCACCCGCACCTGGCCGACGCTGTACGCGTTCCACGGCGGCAACGACACCTACATCTCGTGGACGCGCAGCACCGACATCGAGAGCCTCGCCGCCAAGTACGACACGCTCGTCGCGATGCCCGACGGCGGCCGGAACGGCTCCTACACCGACTGGTACAACGGCGGACGGGGCGGAACGCCGCGCTGGGAGACCTTCCACACCGTCGAGGTCCGCGAGCTGCTGGAGCGCAACTTCCGCGCCGGGCCCGAGCGCGCCGCGATCGGCATCTCGTCCGGGGCGCAGGGCGCGATCACCTACGCCGCCCGCCACCCGGGGCTCTACCGGTTCGCGGGCTCGTTCAGCGGCGTCCTGTCGATGCTCAGCCCGGGCATCCCGGCGCTGCTGCTCTACACCAACGCACGGCCGGGCACCACGCCGTCGGACATCTGGGGCGACCCCGTTCTCAACCGGGCGAACTGGGCCGCGCACGATCCGGCGACGCTGCTCCCCCGGCTGCGCTGGACGAAGGTCTACGTGTCGTCCGGCAACGGCTCCACCGGCCCGTACGACAACCCGAACGCGGCGCCGTGGGACATCCGGTACCTGAGCGAGAGCCAGGTGTACCGGACGTCCAAGGACTTCGTCGCGCAGGCCCGGCGGCTCGGCGTGCCCGTCACGACCGACTTCTACGGCAACGGCTCGCACTCGTGGAAGTACTGGCAGGACGAGCTGCACAAGACGTTCCCGCAGATCATGACCGCGTTGGGCGCCCGTAAGCTCTGACTCGCGGGAAAAGTTCGGCGCGGATGTCGAATCCCGGTTCCGCCGGACGACGCGTCGGTGCGAGGCCGGGACGGAACCGGCCGGGAACCGAAGGAGCGACCATGCGCTACCTCATGATGACCACCGACGACGCGTCCGCCGCCGGCGGTCCGCCGGACGAGGCGATGATGGCCGAGATGGGCGCGTTCATCGAGGAGATGACCCGGGCAGGCGTCCTGCTCGCGACGGGCGGCCTGGAGCCGGGCGGCAAGCGGATCACCTCCAGCGGCGGCAAGGTGACGGTCACCGACGGGCCGTTCAGCGAGGCCAAGGAGCAGGTCGTCGGGTTCGCGCTGGTCGAGGTCCGCGACGAGGCCGAGGCGATCGAGGTGAGCCGCCGGTTCTGGGCGATCGTCGGGGACGGCCGGGGGACGATCCAGCGGGTCTTCGGCCCCGGCGACGACTTCCCCGGCTGAGTTGCGCGGCCGGTGGCGCTGATGCTGTCATCGGCCGTGTGACGAGCGACGCGCACCGGACGGCGGAGACGGTCTGGCGGCTGGAGTCGGGCCGGATCATCGCGGGCGTCGCCGGGGTCGTCCGGGACGTGGGCCTGGCCGAGGAACTGGCGCAGGACGCGCTGGTCGCCGCGCTCGAACAGTGGCCTGAGTCGGGCGTCCCGGGCAACCCGGGCGCCTGGCTCATGACCGTCGCGCGCCGCCGCGCCGTGGACCGCATCCGCCGCGACCACCGGTACGCCGAACGGCTCGCCGACATCGGGCACCGGATGGAGACCGCCGCGACGGCCGAGGTGGATCCGGAGCGCATCGAGGACGACATGCTCCGGCTCATCTTCACCGCGTGCCATCCGGTGCTGCCCGAGCCGTCCCGGGTGGCGCTGACGCTGCGGATGCTCGGCGGGCTCACCACGACGGAGATCGCGCGCGCGTTCCTCATCCCGGAGCCGACGGTCGCGCAGCGGATCGTGCGGGCCAAGAAGACGCTCGGCGACGCCGGGGTCCCGTTCGAGGTGCCGTCCGGCGCGGACCGGGCGGACCGGCTGTCGTCGGTGCTGGCCGTCCTCTACCTGATCTTCAACGAGGGGTACGCGGCGACGTCCGGCGACGACTGGCTGCGCGGCGACCTGTGCCGCGAGGCGCTGCGGCTCGGGCGGCTGCTCGCCGGGCTGATGTCGCGCGAGGCCGAGGTGCACGGGCTGGTCGCGCTGATGGAGGTCCAGGCGTCGCGGGCGCGGGCGCGGACGGGACCGTCCGGCGAACCGGTGCCGCTGCCCGCGCAGGACCGGGCGCTGTGGGACCCGCTGCTGGTCCGGCGCGGGTTCGCGGCGCTGCTGCGGGCGCGGGAACTCGGCGGGCCGCCCGGCCCGTACGTCCTGCAAGCGGGCATCGCGGCGTGCCACGCGCGCGCCGCGACGGCCGCCGACACCGACTGGCCGCAGATCGCGGCGCTCTACGACGTATTGGCGCGCGTCGCGCCGTCACCGGTGGTGGAGCTGAACCGGGCGGTCGCGGTGGGGATGGCCCACGGTCCCGCGGCGGGCCTCGCGGTGCTGGACGCGGTGGCCGGGGACGCTCCGGTCCGCGACCGGCACCTGTTCCCGAGCGTGCGCGGCGACCTGCTGGAACGGCTCGGCCGGGACGCCGAGGCGCGGGCGGAGTTCCGCCGCGCGGCGGAACTGACCGCCAACGAGGCCGAACGGCGGGCGCTGCTGCGCCGCGCGGGCGGGGCCTGAGAAAAGGGGCGCGGCCCGGACGGGGTTCATGGGAGGAACCGTCCGGGCCGCGCGAGGGGAAGGGTCAGCAGGTGCTCTTGACGTCCTTGCCCTGGAACCGGTCGTTCAGGAAGTTGGTCACGTCACCGGCCGCGCCCCAGTCCGTGGACAGGTGCTCGGTCGGGTAGGTGTTCTTCCAGGTGGTGTTGATGCCGGCCTTGCAGTAGGCGTTCTTGGTGCCGTCCTCGGTCTCGTGGGGGATGATCTCCTCCAGCCAGCCGCGGTACTGGAACACCGGGAAGCCGATCTCGTACTTGGCGCCCGACCCGGCGGGGCCGATGTCCACGCCGAGCTTCTGCTGGTCGATGATCTCGCCGCCGGTGACGCCCGTGGACGCCTTGACCTGGTAGAGCTGGTCAAGGGTGAGCTTGTCGGTGGTGAAGTTCTCGACCTTGGCGCCGAGGAACACCGCGAGGGTGCCGAACAGGCAGTTGCTCGCGACGTCCTTCTCGGCCTGGCGGCCCGCGTCGTTCTCCAGCTTCTCGAAGGGGAACTCGGGGTACTGGGCCTTGATGCCCATGAGGGCGTCGGCGAGGAAGCCCGCGAAGAGGCTGCCGTTGAGCTGCTTGGCGGTCAGCTTGAGGTCGCCGGGCACGCCGCCCGCCGCCGCGCCGACCACGTTCAGCTCGGGGGCGTAGGACTTGGCGAGCTGGGCGCCCCACAGCGCGGCGTGGCCGCCCTCGGAGTAGCCCGAGATGCCGACCTTGCCGTCGGCCTTCAGGTCGCCGCCGGGGACCTGGCGGGACGCGCGCACGATGTCGAGCAGGGAGTGCCCGGCGTCGGCGCCGTTGACGTACGGGTGGAGCTTGCCCTTGATGTACCCCATGCCGTCGGTCGCCGCGATGGCGTCGCCGGCCTGGAGGAACAGGGTCAGGTTGGCGCCTTCGTACATGTCGACGAAGTGCCCGGCGAGCTGCTTGGAGAACGCGCACTGCGCGCCCGAGCCCAGCGTGCCGGGGTTGAAGGCGACGGTCGGACGCGAGCCGCCCTTCGTCCACGGCGCCGTCGGGATCGCGACGGTGCCCGTCACCGGGATCTTCGTGCCCTTGGCGTCGGTGGAGACGTAGCGGACCTTCCACGCCTTCATCGGCACGTCGCCGGGGATGTTGGTCAGCTTCGTCTCCTGGCAGGCCAGGAGGTCGCCGTTCTGGCCGCTGAGGTTGGCGGGTGCCTCAGCGTAGATCTCGTCGTCGGACGCGGTGCAGCCCGTGGGCGCGGCGGACGCCGGCGTCGCCGCGACCACCGCGGGGACCGCCAGCGCGGCGCCGAACGCCGCGGTGGTCAGCAGGGACCGGAGTTTCATCACCACTCCAGGGGAGGGGAGCCGGAAATGTGAACGCTGATGACTGTCCCGCACGCCGATGCGCACAAGGAATGCACTTCCGTCACAGCCTCGGAATCCGATTTAGCACCGCACCCACAAACCGGCGGCCGAAGGTGGCCTCCGCGACCCGGAACCAGCGAGGTCAAACGGGCTTGCGCGCGGGACGCCGCCGGGGAACCGAAGCCCCCCGGCGGCGTGCCGTCACTCGATGACGAGCAGCAGATCGCCCGCCTGCACGCGCGTCGCGCCCGGCACGACGATCCGCGCGACCGTGCCCGCGACCGGCGTGGTGATCGCGGCCTCCATCTTCATCGCCTCGATCGTCGCGACGACGTCGCCCGCCGCCACGACCGCGCCCTTCTCGACGCGCGGCGTCACCGACCCGTCGAACGGCGCCGGGATCTGGCCCGGCACGGACGCGTCCGCGCGCTCGACCGGCGCGGTCTCGGCCACGACCGACCGGTCCCGGACCGACAGCGTCCGGAGCTGCCCGTTCACCGTGCAGATGACCTGCCGGAACCCGGCCTCGTCGATCGTGCCGACCGCCTCCAGCCCGGCGAGGACGCGCACGCCCGGCTCCAGGTCGAACGCGACCTCCTGGCCGGGCCGCAGCCCGTAGAGGAACGCGCCGGTCGGCAGGACCGACAGGTTCCCGTAGGCGGCGCGGGTCTCGCGGTAGGACTTGGCGGGGGCGGGGAACAGCAGCCGGTCGAGGGTGTCGCGGACGTCCGGGCCGTCCAGCGCCTTCTCCTCCTCGCGGGTCAGCTCGGCGCGCGCGGGCGTGTGCGCGCGGGAGCCGAGCGCCCGGCCGCGGAACGGCTCGGGCCAGCCGCCGGGCGGGTCGCCGAGCTCGCCGGCGAGGAACCCGATGACGCTGTCGGGGATGTCGAACGTCTCCGGGTTCGCCGCGAACTCGGCCGGGTCGGCGCCCGCCGCGACCAGGTGCAGCGCGAGGTCCCCGACGACCTTGCTGGACGGTGTCACCTTCACCAGCCGGCCGAGGATCCGGTCCGCCGCCGCGTACAGCCGCTCGATCTCCTCGAACCGGTCGCCGAGGCCGAGCGCGACGGCCTGCTGCCGCAGGTTGGAGAGCTGCCCGCCGGGGATCTCGTGGTGGTAGACGCGCCCGGTCGGGGACGGCAGGCCCATCTCGAACGGCGCGTACAGCTTGCGGACGGCCTCCCAGTACGGCTCCATCTCCGTCAGGGCGTCCAGGGACAGGCCGGTGGCGCGCTCGGTGTAGTCGGTGTGCGCGACGATCGCCTGCAGCGGCGGCTGGCTCGTCGTGCCCGACAGCGGGGCGGCGGCGCCGTCCACCGCGTCCACGCCCGCCTCGATCGCGGCGAGGTAGGTGGCGAGCTGGCCGCCCGCCGTGTCGTGGGTGTGCAGGTGGACGGGCAGGTCGAAGCGCTCGCGCAGCGCCGTGACGAGCGTCCGGGCGGCCGGAGCGCGCAGCAGACCGGCCATGTCCTTGATGCACAGGACGTGCACGCCCGCGTCCACGAGCTGCTCGGCGAGCCGCAGGTAGTAGTCCAGCGTGTAGAGCTGCTCGCCCGGGGACGAGAGGTCGCCGGTGTAGCAGAGCGTCCCCTCGACCAGCGCGTGCGTCTGCAGGACGGCGTCGATCGCGGGCCGCATCCGCTCGACGTCGTTGAGCGCGTCGAACACCCGGAAGATGTCGACGCCCGTCGCGGCGGCCTCGGTGACGAACGCGCGGGCCACCGAGTCGGGGTAGGGCGTGTAACCGACGGTGTTGCGTCCGCGCAGCAGCATCTGGAGGCAGAGGTTCGGCGCGGCCTCGCGGATCGCGGCGAGCCGGTCCCACGGGGACTCGCCGAGGAAGCGCAGCGCGACGTCGTAGGTCGCGCCGCCCCACGCCTCCAGCGACAGGAACTGCGGCGTCGAGCGGGCCAGGTGCGGCGCGGCGGCGACCAGGTCGTAGGTCCGGACGCGCGTGGCCAGCAGCGACTGGTGCGCGTCGCGGAACGTCGTGTCGGTGACGGCCAGGGCGGTCTGCGCGCGCAGTTCGGCGGCGAACCGGGCCGGGCCGAGGGCGAGCAGCCGGTCCCGGGAGCCTTCGGGCAGCGGCCCGGACGCGTCCAGCGACGGCAGCTTGACGGCCGGGTCCAGCGTGGTCGGGGCGTCGCCGTGCGGCTTGTTCACCGTCACGTCGGCGAGATAGCGGACCAGCCGGGTGGCGC
This sequence comes from Actinomadura rubteroloni, assembly GCF_002911665.1. Taxonomy (NCBI): domain Bacteria; kingdom Bacillati; phylum Actinomycetota; class Actinomycetes; order Streptosporangiales; family Thermomonosporaceae; genus Actinomadura; species Actinomadura rubteroloni. Next base: position 1,898,337 of record NZ_MTBP01000001.1, on the reverse strand, counting down.
GGTCGCCGCTGGACCGGGCCGTCAGCAGCCCCGGATGGTCGGCGATGTAGGACGTCGTGACGCCGCCCGCGCGGAAGTCCGCCTCGTCCAGCAGCGCGAGCAGGAAGGGGATGTTGCTGGCCACGCCCCGGATGCGGAACTCGGCGACCGCGCGGGCCGACCGGCGCACGGCCTCCTCGAACGTCCGGCCGCGCGAGGTCAGCTTCACCAGCAGCGAGTCGAAGTGCGGCGAGATCTCCGCGCCCGCGTAGGCGGTGCCGGTGTCCAGCCGGACGCCCGCGCCGCCCGGCGACCGGTACGCCGAGATGCGGCCGGTGTCGGGACGGAACCCGTTGGCCGGGTCCTCGGTGGTGATGCGGCACTGCACCGCGAACCCCGAGACCGTGACGTTCTCCTGCTCGATGCCGAGGTCGGACAGCGTCTCGCCGCCCGCGATGCGGAGCTGGCTCTGCACGAGGTCGACGCCCGTGACCTCCTCGGTCACCGTGTGCTCGACCTGGATGCGCGGGTTCATCTCGATGAAGACGTGCTCGCCGCGGTCGTCCACCAGGAACTCGACCGTCCCGGCGTTGACGTAGCCGATCTCGCGGGCGAACGCGACGGCGTCCGCGCACAGCCGCCGGACGATCAGCGGGTCCAGCCGGGGCGCGGGCGCGATCTCCACGACCTTCTGGTGGCGGCGCTGCACCGAGCAGTCGCGTTCGCGCAGGTGGACGGTGTGGCCCTCGCCGTCCGCCAGCACCTGCACCTCGATGTGCCGGGGACGCTCGACGGCCTGTTCGAGGAAGACCGTCGGGTCGCCGAACGCGGCCTCGGCCTCGCGGCGGGCCGTGTCGACGGCGGCAAGGAGGTCCTCGCGGCGCTCGACGCGGCGCAGGCCGCGTCCGCCGCCGCCCGCGGCGGCCTTCACGAACAGCGGGAACCCGACGTCGTCGGCGGCCTCCAGCTCGGCGCCCGGCTCGGGCGTCAGCGACCGCAGCACCGGCAGGCCCGCCCGGCGCGCGGCGGCGACGGCCTCGATCTTGTTGCCCGCCAGCCGCAGCACCGGCGCGGGCGGCCCGACGAACGTCAGGCCCGCGCGCTCGCACGCCTCGGCCAGCTCGGGGCTCTCGGACAGGAATCCGTAGCCGGGGTAGACGGCGTCCGCGCCGACCCGGAGCGCGGTCGCCACGATGGCGTCCACGTCCAGGTACGCGCGTACGGGGTGCCCACGTTCCCCGATCTCATAGGCTTCGTCCGCCTTCTGCCGGTGCAGGGACAGGCGGTCTTCGTGGGGGTAGACGGCGACGCTGGGGATTCCCAGCTCATAGGCGGCGCGAAAGGCGCGGACGGCGATCTCGCCGCGGTTGGCGACGAGGAGCTTGTTGATCACGGCCTGGCTCCCAGGAGTCAGCGAGAGTGGGCCGCCCCGGTCTCGCGACGGCCCTCGGGCTCGGCGTCGAGCGGTCCCAACATAACGCCCCCTTCTAATGTCCCGAAGGTGCCGTCCGGCACAACCGGACGCCGCGTCCGCGACGAGCACCTAGGCTGTTCCGTCGGGCTGGTTCGACGGGTTTGGGCGACTTGAAGGGGGAACGTGGTGCGGCTACCGGAGCATCTGGAACTACTGGTCACCGATGAACCGGTGTGCGACCTGTACTTCCACGGCCCGTGGCGCGTGCCCGACGGCCTGTACGACGAGATCCGCGCCCGCATCGACAAGCTCGCCGCCGACCCGCGCGCCGCCGCGCTCACCACCGACTCCCAGCCGCTGCTGTCCCCGCCCGCGTCGCTCGTCGTCGGCGACCTCGTCCTCATCGTGGACTTCCTGTGCGGCGCGGCGGCCGTCAACTCCGGGACGCACTCGCGCCTGCAGTACCAGTTCTTCAACCGGTACATGCGCGAGCCGCAGGACCCGGTGCGCCCGGTGACGGGCTGGGGCGTGACGACGGGCGGGTTCCGTCCGCTCGAATGGCTGGAGGAGGCGCCCGACCAGGACGTCGCGCTCGCGCTGGCCCGCGAGTCCCTGGACGTCCTGGCGGGCCTGGAACCGCTGGAACGCCGCCGGCAGGCGCTGATCAAGCTGTACGACGACCCGCCGCCCGCCCTCGACATCCGCGCGCCGCTGGACGAGCAGCGCAAGGTCTGGGCCGCGCACGCCACCGACGACATCGTCGCCGACCTGCCCGAACTCGCCGGGCCGATCGGCTACCTGGACTGGGTGTGCTCGGGGCTGCTGCCCGTCCACGAGCGCCTGGTCCAGGTCGCGCCGCACGACGAGAACGTCGTCGAGCTGATCGTGGACCTGCTGCTGCAGGGCGGGCTCGAACAGGTGCCCGCCGAGCTGTCGGGCGCGCTCACCCAGGACCAGTTCGGCGAGGTTCTGGAACGTTTCCCGATCGTGCAGAAGTCGTTCGAGCCCGCCGCCTGGTACAACCGGGCCCGCGCCTGGCTGGCGCGGGCGCTCGGCGCGGGCGAGGCCGACGCGTGCCGCGCCTGGCTCGACATGGCGATGCGGTTCACCGGCTGCGTGCAGGGCGCCCCCGACGACGCCCGCTACCCCGATCCCGAGTGGATCCCCGTCGGCGAGTTCCAGGCGGACCTGCGGCGTCTCGCGATGCCCCGGCGCCGCCTGGTCAACCCCGTCGCGGCGGCGGTCGGCGCGGACCCGGCCCGGCCGCGCCGCCGGCCGCGCGTCCCCGAGATCGGCGCGGCGCTCGTCGGGCAGCCGGACGTCGTCGCGGCGCTGGAGGAGATCGCGGCGCACCCGTCCCGGCCGGTCCGGCTGATGATCGTCGGGCCGGACGGCACCGGCAAGCGCGACGCCGCCCAGGAGATCGCCCGCATCCTCCAGGACCGGCTCATCACCGGGCCGCCGCTGTGGCTCGCCGACGACTTCTTCGCGGGCAAGGAGGTCTCGGCCGGGACGACCCACCTCCACATCGACGCGCGCGACTCCGCCGGGAACCGGCTCATGGTCATCGACGGCCTGGACGACGTGTCCCGCGACCCGCGCAGCGGCGAGGCGATCGTGGAGGAGCTGCACCGGGCGCTGGACGTCCACGACGACCTGCACGTCGTCGCGCTCTGCGAACCCGGCGGGGACGAGCGGATCCGCGAGGTGAACCCGGGGCTCGCGCTGCGGTTCCGGGTCGTCCACACCCGTCCGTTCGACGCCGAGGGGTACGCCGAGCTGTTCGAGCGGGCGCTGCGGCAGCGCGGCGCGCGGGCGCACAAGCGGGCGCTGACCGCCGCCGGACGGCTGTTGGCCGGGACCGCTCCCGTCCGCAACCTGCGCAACGCGCGGCTCGCGCACCGGCTCGCGGACGTGGTGGTGGACGGCGTCCGCGAGCGCACCCCGGCGGGCGAGGAACTGGTCGTGAAGCGCGCGGACGTCCCGGCGGTGTTCAACGCGGGCCGTACCGGCGGCGACCCGTTCGCCGAGCTGGCCGAGCTGACCGGGCTCGCGTCGGTGAAGCAGGAGATCGAACTGCTCGCCGCCGGGGCGCGGGCGGCGCGGCTGCGGCGCGAGGCGGGGCTGACGGTGCCGTCCCCGGCCCGGCACATGATCTTCAGCGGGAACCCCGGGACGGGCAAGACCGTCGTCGCGCGGCTCCTCGCCCGGATCTACAAGGACCTCGGCGTGCTGTCGTCCGGGCACCTGGTGGAGGTGTCGCGGGCCGAGCTGATCGGCCAGTACATCGGCGAGACGGCCGTGAAGACGCGCGCCGTCGTGCGCCGCGCGGTCGGCGGCGTGCTGTTCATCGACGAGGCGTACGCGCTCACCCAGTCCGACCTCGGCGAGGACTACGGCCCCGAGGCGATCGCCGAGCTGATCAAGATGATGGAGGACCACCGCGACGACCTCGTCGTGATCGCGGCGGGCTACGAGCGGGAGATGCAGCGGTTCGTCGCGTCCGATCCGGGGCTCGCGTCGCGGTTCCCGACGACCGTCCGGTTCCCCGACTTCACCGACGGCGAGCTGGTCGAGATCTTCGCCGGGCAGGCCGCCCAGGCGGGCCTCAGCCCGGACGCGGCGGCGCGCGACAAGCTCGCCGGGCTGCTGCGCCGCGCCCCGCGCGGCCGGTCGTTCGGCAACGCGCGGCTCATGCGCAACCTCGCCGAGCGGGCGACCGCGCTCCAGGCCCGCCGCGTCACCGGGCTGGTCCGCGCGACCGCCGCCGACCTCGAGGCGCTCACCGCCGCGGACCTGCCCGACACGCTGTCGGGGACCACCCGCGCGACGCCCGCCGCCGACCCGCTGACCGCTCTGGACGGCCTCGTCGGGCTGCGCGACGTCAAAACGGAGGTGCACCGCCTCGTCGCCGAGGCGCGGGCCGCCGAGCTGCGCCGGCTCGCGGGGCAGCCCGCGCCGTCCCCGTCCCGGCACATGGTGTTCACCGGCAATCCCGGCACGGCGAAGACGACGGTGGCGCGGCTCATCGCGGCCGTCTACGCCCAGCTCGGGCTGCTGTCGTCCGGGCACCTGGTCGAGGTGGGGCGTTCCGACCTCGTCGGGACGCACCTCGGGCAGACCGCGCCGCGCGTGCGGGCTGCCGTGGAACAGGCGCTCGGCGGCGTCCTGTTCGTGGACGAGGCGTACGCGCTGAACGGCGACTCCTACGGCCAGGAGGCCGTCGCGACGCTGGTGAAGCTCATGGAGGAGTACCGGGGCGACCTGCTGGTCATCGTCGCCGGCTACGAACGGGAGATGCGCGGGTTCCTGACGTCCAACTCCGGCCTGGAGTCGCGCTTCCCGAAGCGGCTGCGGTTCCCCGACTACACCGACGCCGAACTCGTCGCGATCTTCGAGCACCTGTCCGCCGCCGAAGGCTTCACGCTCGCGCCCGAGATCCCGCAGACGCTGCACGCGCTGCTGCGCAAGACGTCGCGCGGGCCGTCCTTCGGCAACGGCCGCCTGATGCGCAACCTGCTCGACGCCGCGACGGCCCGCCAGTCCGAACGCCTCACCGCCGCCGACGCCCCGGCCGCCGCCGAGGTCGTGACGCTCCGCCCGTCCGACCTCCCCGACACCCTCGACACGACCCCCGACCACCTGGGCCTCTACCTCTGATCGCGGTTGGGACGTTTCAAATCATATGCATGGGAATACATCTTGCGATCTTGCAGTTATGGCTGGTGACACCAACGGCCTGCACCGGGAGGTTCCCCCATGCCGAGCAGCATTCCGACGCGTCGCGAGTCCGGGCGCAAGCAGGTCAGGTCCCATTCGCTGCGCGCCCTCGCGGTCGCCGCGCGGATGGAACGGCAGCACGGGCACGAGGCCCCGCCGGGCGACCGCCGGACGGAGGCGCCGCACGAGCGGCGCGCCGCCGGCGCCGTCTGATCTGACCCCGACGAGACCACGTTCACAGCCCCCGCAAGGCACTCCTTGCGGGGGCTTTTCGTGCTGTTCATCCCGTTTCCGGTGCGTTCCCCGTCCGCGGGCCCACTAGTCTGGCCGGGACCCCGGTGACGATGGAAGTGAGCGGAGTGACGGACAGGACCATGCCCGACGCCCACCCGCTGCGGGCCGGCGACCCCGGGCGCCTGGGCGGCTACGAGGTGCTCGGACGGCTCGGCGAGGGCGGTCAGGGCGCCGTCTTCCTCGGCCGCCGCGCGGGGGCGACGGACGGCGACTACGTGGCCGTCAAGCTCCTGCACGCCGACCTCAGCGGGGACGACACGGCGCGATCGCGGTTCGTCCGGGAACTGGCGGTCGCCAAGCGGGTCGCGCGGTTCTGCACCGCGCAGGTCCTGGACGCCGACGTCGCGGGCGACCAGCCCTACATCGTCAGCGAGTACGTCCCCGGGCAGTCGCTGCACCGGCTCGTCCAGCAGGACGGGCCGCGTTCGGGCGGCGCCCTGGAGCGTCTCGCGATCAGCACGCTGACCGCGCTCACCGCGATCCACCAGGCGGGGATCGTCCACCGCGACCTCAAGCCGCACAACGTGATGATGGGCCCGGACGGTCCCCGCGTCATCGACTTCGGCGTCGCGCGGGCGCTCGGCGCGGCCGGGGAGACCCAGAACGTCGGCACGCCCGCCTACATGGCGCCCGAGCACTTCACCGGCGCGCCGGTCGGCCCGGCCGCCGACATGTTCGCCTGGGGCACCACGATGGTGTTCGCGGCGAACGGGCGTCCGGCGTTCGGGAACGACGACCTGGCCGCCGTGATGCACCGCATCCTCACCGGCGAACCGGACCTCGGCGCGCTGCCCGAGCCGCTGCGCTCGGTCGTCACGGCGTGCCTGGCCAAGGAGCCGGAGCGGCGGCCGTCCGCGCGGGAGGCGCAGGAGCGGCTGGTCGGCGCGGCCAGCGGCAACGACGTGCCCGCTCCGCCACCGCCGTTCCCGTTCGCGCCGCCGGAACCGCCCGCCGCCGTGCCGTCCGGCGGGGCGCTGCCGGGCGTGACGGACCCGGCGACGCGTCCGGGGCCGCCGGGTCCGGTTCCGGCCACGGGTGCGGGACGGCGCAAAATCGTCCGGCTGGCCCCCGTCTTCGCAGGCGCCGCGGTCGCGGCGGTGCTCGCGGGCGGCGCGGTCTGGGCCGCGACCGGACGCGGCGGCGACGAGGGCGGGCCGAGCGCCGCGACCTCCCAGGACGGGCAGGCCACCGGCGGCTCCGCGGCGACCGCGACCGGGGCCGGACGCGCGACGACGCGTCCGACCGCCGCCGGACGCACCCCGAAGGCGCGGCCGAGCGACGGCCCGCGCACGCCGGACGGGAAGAAGCCGAAGCGCGGGCCGGGCGGCAGGCCGTCGGCGACCGCGACCGGCGGGGGCGGCGGGGGCGGGTCCCGTCCGGCGCCCGAACCGCCCAACAAGTACACGGCGCGGCAGGCGTGCGGTTCCGGGTACGGCGTCCTGCGGACGATGGCCGTCTCCGGCGGCACCGCGTACCTGCTCTACAGCAGCGCGACGGGCAAGAACTGCGCCGTGACGATGAAGACGTCGAGCGTCGGCAAGAAGTCGCCGGTGTCGGTGTGGCTCCAGAAACAGGGCGGGAGCCAGGTCACCGACAGCGGGTCCTACGCCTGGTACGCGGGACCGGTGTACGTGGCGGCGAAGAACGTCTGCGTCCGCTTCGGCGGCAACGGCAGGACGTCGGGCTGGGGCAACTGCGGTTCGTGAGCGGCGGGGGTTTCCGCGGGCCGGCCCGACGGCCCGCGGACGGAGCGCGTCAGTTGTCGGCGTGCGCGATCAGATGGTCGAACTCGCCGTCCTTGGCACCGAGGATGAGCGCCTCGATCTCGGGACGGGTGTAGATGAGGGCCGGGCCCTCGGGGTGGCGGGAGTTGCGCATCGCGATCCGGTCGCCGGGGAGTTCGGCGATCTCGACGCAGTTCCCCTGGGAGTTGCTGCGGCGGGACTTGAGCCAGCGGGCGCCGTGCAGGTCGGCGGCGCAGACGTCGCAGTCGGTGGGGACGGGTGGGATCCGGCCGCCGAGCGGACCGGTGTCGGACTGGAGCATCATGCCTCTCTGAGGAGATCACCGAGAAGCTCGACGGTGCGTTCCGGGGTCTCGCTGTCGACGCACAGGCGTTCCATCACCTGGAGGTACGTGTCGACGTCGTCGCGCTTGTCGAGGTACATCGCGCCGGTGAGGTTCTCGACGTAAACCACGTCCGGCAGGTCCTGCTCGGGAAAGCGCAGGATGGAGAAGGCGCCTCCTTCGGCGGCGTGCCCGCCGAAGCGGAACGGCATGACCTGGATGGTCACGTTGGGGAGCTTGGCCATCTTGATGAGATGCTCGAACTGGCCGCGCATCACTTCGGGGCCGCCGATGGGCCGGCGCAGCGCCCCTTCGTCCAGGACGGCCCACAGGCGCGGGGCCTCCGGGCCGGTCAGCCGTTCCTGCCGCTGGAGCCGCAGGTCGACGCGCTGCTCGATCTCGTGGTCGGCCGCGCCCGCGTTGCCCTGCCGGATGACGGCTCGCGCGTACCCCTCGGACTGCAGCAGTCCCGGTACGAACTGCAGTTCATAGGTACGGATCAGCGCCGCCGACTCTTCCAGGCCGACGTAGGTCTGGAACCAGCCCGGCAGGATGTCGCTGTAGCGGTGCCACCAGCCCGGGGTGTTGGCCTCGCGGGCCAGTTGCAGCAGCGCGGCGCGTTCGGCCTCGTCGCGGACCCCGTACAGGGTGAGCAGGTCGTCGACGTCGCGTTCTTTGAAGCTGACCCGGCCGAGCTCCAGGCGGCTGATCTTCGACTCCGACGCCCGGATGACATATCCGGCGTCCTGACGGCTCACTCCCCGCGCCTCACGCAGGCGGCGGAGCTGTGAGCCGAGCAGGATCCTGCGGACCGTCGACCCGGTTCCCGACGTCTCTGGAGTCACGCCCAACCTCCCGGCTACATGGCGGACAGCGAACCTAGTGTGCCATTGCGCTCAGTGTCCTGGGGGCTCCTCTCTCCCGCCGCCCGCGCACCCCGGTCCACGGCCCTGTGGAAAACCAGATGCACGTGCATTGGGCCTTGCATTCGCACGCTACGATGCGCAGGATAACGCACGAGACTTCCGAGCCACGGCTGCACAACGAGATCACTCTGCGGGGTCCGGGGAATGACGTCACGCCACGCGCACGACGACACGCGGTGGGGGGAGGGTTCCGTTGTGGGGCCGCCCGTGGAACCACAGGACCATGCCGTGTGCTCACGTCCGATACCCGAGTCGTCCGACCTTCCCCCCTCCCTGGACGACGCGCTCGGCCGCCTCATCGACCCGGCCGGCCCGGTCGAGACCTTCGTCGTTCTGCCCGAACCGGAATCGGTCACCGCGGCACGTCATTTCACCCTGTCCCGACTGGCCGCCTGGGGCGTTCCAAGCGTCGGGGACGACGTGGGGCTCGTCGTCTCCGAACTCGTCACCAACGCCCTGCGGCACAGCGGCGGCGTCCCGCGCCCGCTGACCGGGCCCACGCCGCTGCGCTGGAGCGGACGTCCGGGCTTCGCCGACCCGCTCGGCTCCGCGCCGCAGCCCATCCAGCTCCGGCTGCTGCGCCGCTTCCCCTGGCTGCTCTGCGGGATCGTCGACGCCAGCCCCGCCGCGCCCCGCCGCAAGGAGCCCGACTACATCGCCGAGACCGGACGCGGCCTGCACCTCGTCGAATCGTTCGCCACCCGCTGGGGATGGCGCGGACTGCCCACCGGAAAGGTCGTCTGGGCCCTGTTCCACGCGCCCTGACCGGGACCGGCCGCGCGACGGCGCCGAGAACGCGGACGGATAACCGTCCCTCCTCGGGGTACGGGGAGGACTCCCCCGTCAACGGAGGCCGGGGAACGCAGGGAACAGGAGAACTCCGTGGCATTCGCCGTCGAGCACAGCGTCCAGGACGACCTGACCGTCGTCACCGTCCACGGCGAGATCGACGTCTTCACCAGCCCGGGACTGCGCGAAACGCTCCTGGACCTCATCGACGACGGCGCGCTGCACCTGCTCGTCGACCTCGGCGACGTCACCTTCCTCGACTCGACCGGGCTCGGCGTCCTCGTCGGCGCCTACCACCGGCTGCGGGCGCGCTCGGGGACGATGGCGTTCGCGTGCGCCACCGACCGCGTCCAGCGCGTCTTCCGCGTCACCCAGCTCTCCAAGATCTTCACGCTGTACCCGACGCTGGCCGAGGCCGTGGACGCGCAGACGGCCGCCCTGTCAACCGGAAGTCGCAGCCGTCCGTCGGAAGGCTGAAAGAAGGACCCTCCTGGCGGTCGACATGCCGCGCACCGCCGAAACGGTACGGTGAGACGGAGATCAAGCGCGCCGCCCGCCGGGCGCGCGGCGCCGCCGTTTCATCGTGTGTACCGACCGGACGGGAGCGCTCCGTGGCCCATCAGCCGCTGCACGAGCACACGCTCGGCAATGGCCTGCGCGTCGTGGTCTGTGAGGACCATTTCGTACCGCTGGCCGCCGTGAACATCTGGTACGGGGTCGGCTCCCGGCACGAGGTCGCGGGCCGCACCGGGCTCGCGCACCTCTTCGAGCACCTGATGTTCCAGGGGTCGGCGAACGTCGCCGAGGGCGAGCACGCCGCGGTCCTGGAGAGCGCGGGCGCCACCTTCAACGCCAGCACGTCGTTCGAGCGCACCAATTATTACGAGACGCTCCCGGTCAGCCATCTGGAGCTGGCGCTGTGGCTGGAGGCCGACCGGATGGGCACGCTGCCCGCCGCGCTCACCCAGGCCAACCTGGACAACCAGCGCGACGTGGTGAAGAACGAGCGCCGCCAGCGCTACGACAACCAGCCGTACGGGACGGCGTTCGAGCGGCTGTGCGCGCTGACGTTCCCGTCCGGGCACCCGTACGCGCACACCCCCATCGGGTCCATGGAGGACCTGGACGCCACCACCCTGGAGGACTGCACCTCCTTCTTCCGCACCTGGTACGCGCCGGGCAACGCGGTGCTGTCGATCGTCGGCGACGTCGATCCGGAGAAGGCGATCGCGGCGGTGGAGCGCTACTTCGGGGGGCTGCCCGCCGGGCCGACGCCGCCGTCCGCCCGGCCGGGCGACCTCGGGCCGCTGACCGGGATCCACGGCGAGGACGTCGCCGAGGAGGTCCCCTCCCCCGCCTACTTCGCGATGTTCCCGCTGCCGTCCGACGGCACGGACGACGTGGAGGCCGCCGAACTGGCCGTCGAGATCCTGGGCGGCGGGTCCGGTTCGCGGCTGTACGACCGGATGGTCCGGCGGGACGAGATCGCCACCGAGGTCTGGGCCGGTGTGACCCGGCTCGCGGGCGGCCCGTCGCTGGCGATCGTGGACGCCGTCGGCCCCGACCCCGCCAAGATCGCCGAGGTGCTGGACGACGAGCTGGCCCGGTTCGCCGCCGAGGGCCCCGACGCCGACGAGGCCGCCCGCGCCACCGCCCAGGCCGAGCGCGGCTTCCTGGAGCAGACCGAGACGGTCACCGGCCTCGCCAACGCGCTGTCGGCGAACGCCACGCAGTTCGGCGACCCGTCCCGCGTGTTCACCGCGCCCGAGCGGGCCGCCGCCGTCACCGCCGGGCAGATCAAGGACATGGCCGGACGCTGGCTCGCCCCCGGCGCCCGCACCGCGCTCATCTACGGAGGAAACGCGTGACCGAGCCCGCCCTCGTCCTGCAGCCCCGTCCGGTGCCGGGCGCGGTCCCCGGCTGGACGTTCCCGTCCGGTTCGCCGGGCCGCGTGCCCGGCGGCCCCGAGACGCTGCGCGTCGACCTGCCCGGACGCCGGCTGGCCTCGCTTCGGCTGGTGCTGGCCGCCGGCGCCGGGCGCGAGACGCGCGGCCGGGAGGGCACCGCCACGCTCACCGCCCGCGCGCTGCTGGAGGGCACCCGGCCGGGCGGCGGCACCGAGCTGACCGCCGCGTTCGAGCGGCTCGGCGCCAGCCTGTACGCCAGCGCCGACCTGACCGCGCTGCGGCTCGCGCTGGACGTGCCGGTGTCGCGGCTGGCGCCCGCGCTGGACCTGCTCGCCTCGGTGGTGCGCGGCGCCGCGCTGGACGACGGCGACGTGCGACGGCTCGTCCGCGAGCGCCTGGACGAGATCGCCCAGGAGGACGCCGACCCCGGCACCCGCGCGATGCGGGAGCTGCGGGCCGTGCTGTTCCCCACCGCGTCCCGCGCCCATCTGCCCACCGGCGGCACCCGCGCGTCGGTCGGCGCGCTCACCGGGGCGGACGTCCGCGCGTTCTACGGGTCGGTGGCGCCGGGCGAGGCGGTGGCCGTCCTCGCCGGCGACCTGTCCGCCGACGACGCCGAGTCCGCGCTGGACGCCGCGCTCTCGGGCTGGGCCGCCACCGGGCCGGAACTGCCGGCGGCCGACGAGCTGCCCGCCGGGGACGCGCCCCGGATCGTCATCGTGGACCGGCCCGGCTCGGTGCAGACGTATCTGAACTTCGGGCACGGCATCCCGGACCGGACCAGCGACGACTGGCCGCTGCTGACCGTCGCGTCCCATGTCCTCGGCGGCGGCCTCACCTCCCGGCTGAACGCGCTGCTGCGCGAGGAGAAGGGCTACACCTACGGGATGCGGGCCGGGCTGCTGCGGATGCGCGGGCGCGGGCTGTTCGTCGCGCAGGGCTCGGTGCACACCGAGGTCACCGCCGACGCCGTCGCCGACGGGCTGAAGGTGCTGCGCAGCATCGCCGCCGACGGGATCGACCCGGACGAGTGCGGGTCCTCGGTGCGCGCCCTCGCCGACCGCGCCCCCACCGAGTACGAGACGGCGCGGGCGGTGGCCGCCGAGCTGGCCGACGCCGCCGCGAACGGGCTCGGCAGCGGCTACCCCGCCGCCTATCTCGCGGCCGTCCGGGCGGCGGAGCCGGAGACGGTGGCACGCGCCTACACCGGCCACGTCGACACCGACGCGCTCACGATCATCGCGGTGGGCGACGCGGGCGAGATCCGGGGGCCGCTGGAGGCGCTCGGCTACGGCACCGTGACCGTCACCGACCCCGGGGCCGCCGAGACCGGATGAGGCACTGAACGAACATCTCACCCCAATGATCTCCAACCGGGACCGAACGGATGGCAGGGTGGTGCACGTCCAAGTGGGCGGGGGAGCTTCCCCGCCGTAACGCGAGAGGGGACGGCCGGTGTCCTACGGACCGATGGCGGACGGGCGGGCGCCCGGCGGGATCACCGTCGACGCCGTCCTCAACGCGCCCGACTGCCATCCCGGCGGGGTCGTCGCCGGGAAGGTCCTGCTGCGCGGCGGGGCGTCCGGGCAGGACGTCCGGCACGTCACGATCGCGCTCATGCCGCGCATGGCCGACGGCCGGGGCGGGGAGACGGCCGGTCCCGAGGTGTACCGGGGCGCGCTGACCCGCGCGTTCCGGCTGGAGGCGGGCGAGGAGAAGGCGCTCGCGTTCTCGATCCCGCTGCCGTACGAGCTGCCGTTCACGACCGTCCTCGGCCGGGAGCTGCCCGGCTTCCGGATCGGCCTGTGCACCGAGGTGGACGTCGCGGGCGGCGCGGACGCCCTCGACATCGACCCGATCTCGGTCGAGCCGCTGCGGTCGCAGCAGTGGGTGCTGGCGTCGCTGTCGCGGCTCGGGTTCCGCATCGAGACCGTGACGTTCGAGCGGGACGCGCTGCCCGGCGTGTCCCGGCATCTCCCGTTCCACCAGGAGATCCATCTGACGCCGCCGGGGCCGTTCCACGGCGCGCTCGACCGGGTGGCGCTGGCGTTCGTCGCGAGCCCGCGCGCGGTGCGGTTCAAGCTGCGCGCCGAGGGGCGGGACGCGCCGGGCGAGACGTTCGGCGTCTTCGAGGCCGCCCACCCCGAGGTCCCCGAGATCGACTGGCCGGGCCGTGTCCGGACCTGGCTGGAGGAGGCGGCCCGGCTGCCGCGCTCCGCACCGGACGTCCCCGGCGGCGGCGCCGCGCCGCTCCCGCCGCCCGGCCACCGGGCACCCGATCCGGCGGTCGCGTCGGGGCAGGCGCCGCCGCCGCTGCCGACCGCGTTCGGCGGACGGCACGGCGAGCTGGGACGTCCTTCCGGGGACGCGCACGGATCCGTCCCGCCGCCCGCACCGGCTCCCGGCCAGGGCACACCACCGCCTCCGGGGATCCCCGCCGTCCCCGCCGCAGCGTCCGCCCACCCGGGCTTCCCGCCCGCCGCGGGCACGCCGGGCGCGGGCGCCGATACGCCCTACGGCGCACCGATGCCCGGTCCGTACGGCGCAGTGCCGCCCTACGACGCGGGCTCACCGCACCAGCCCGTCCCCGGAACCCCGGCACCGCCCGGCTCGCCCTACGGCGCAGCTCAGCCGGGCTCGCCCTACGGCCCGGGAACCCCGGCACAGCCGGGCCTGCCGTACGGCGCAGGAACTCCTCCGCAGCCGGGCTCGCCGTACGGCGCGGGAGCGCCGGGACAACCCGGTTCACCGCACGGGGCCCCAGCACAGCCGGGCCTGCCGTATGGCGCGGGGGCACCGGGGCAACCCGGTTCGCCGCACGGCGCGGGCGCCCTGGGGCAGCCCGGTCTGCCCAACGGCGCGGGATCCCCGGCGCAGCCTGGGATGCCGTACAGCGCAGGCCCGCCCGGCCTGCCCAATGGTGCGGGAGGCGCGGCGCCGTACGGCGCGGACGCGCGTCCCGGTGGCCCTTACGCGCCGGGGCAGCCCGGCTATCCGCATGGTGCGGGGCAGCCGCACCATGCGCCGGGCTTCCCGCCGTCGGCGCCCGGTGGGCACGGGGCTCCGGCGTACCCGGGCCAGGCGCCCGGCGCCGCGTCCCCGCCGCCGTTCCAGACGCCCGGCGCCGCCTCTCCGCCGCCGTTCCCGGCTCCGGCCGCCGCTCCGCCGGCGGGTTTCCCGGCGCCCGGCGCGGTGCCGCCCGCGTACCCGCCGCCGCACGGCCAGGCTCCGCCGCCCGCGTACCCCGGGCCGCCGCCCGGGCAGGACGCGACACCGGCGACGCCGTATCCGCAGGCACCGCCCCCGGCGTACCCGCCCGCGTATCCGCAGCACGGGGCCGTCCCGGCGCCCTATCCGGCCGCCTACCCGGCGCCGCACGGCCACTACCACCCCCGCTACGGGCACCACACGGGCGAGTGGGTCGCGGCGGGCGTGGTGGGCGTCGCGGCGGCCGGGGCCGCGATCGGCGCGGCGAACGGCGCCTTCGACGCGATGGACGTCGTCGCGGACGCGGTCGATGTCGGCGGTGCCGCGGCCGACATCGTGGGCGGGCTCGCGGGCGCACTCGGCGACCTGTTCGGCTGACCCCGAACCACGGCCCTTGCCCGGGACGACCGGGCGTATCGGACGAGATCCACGGGCCGTCGGCCGATCCCCCGCCGGATGGCTAGGGTCGGACGCAGCCCCGCCCCCGAGGAGCCCCATGACGACCGTCATCCTGTTCCTGCTGTGCCTGGCCGTCGCCGGCCGCGAGCTGTACCTGTCGTTCGACAAGCGCCTGCCGCGCGCCCAGGAGGAGCTGCAGCGGCTGCGCAAGCAGGTCAACGACCTGGCCGGACGGCAGGACGCGCTCGAACGCGACCGTCCCGAGACGGTCCCGGACGCGGTCCCGGCGGCGCCGCCCGAGCCCGAGGGCGTCTCCGAGGGCCTCGCGGACCGGCTGGCGGACCGGATCGCGCGCGTGGAGGAACGTCTCGCGACGGTCGCGGCCCGCGTGGACGGCCTGGACCTGGACCGCGCGGCGCAGCGTTCCCTGGCCCGCTCGCTGGACGCCGTCGAGCAGGACGTCGGCGAGCTGCACCAGGAGATGCTGGAGCGGCTGGCCCGGCAGGAGGGCGTGGTCTCGGGCCTGCTGCTCAGCGAGGAGGGCGAGGCCGAGGCGCTGCTCGGCGAGGTCTACGAGCGGTGCGCCGCCGAGTACGGCCTCCGGGTCCGGGTCCGTGACCGGTACGCGGCGCGCGGGGTGGGCGGTTCGGCGTTCCTCGGGACGTCCTACCGCCTGTCGGGCCGCCGCCCCGACGCCCTGGCCGAGGAACTGTTCACCTTCGCCCGCGCGATGTACGACCCGCAGGACCCGTCGGCGCTCGCCGCGCTGCTCACCGAACTGGGCCAGCTCCACGGCGGCGGCGTCACCCGGATCGGGCCGTTCACGGCGGTGCGGACGGCGAACGCGCTGGTCTGCGGGCTCCTGCCGGACTCGCCGTCCCGTCCGATCCCGACCGAGCCGTGGGAACTGGCGGCGCAGCTCCGCGAACTGCCCGAGGACCTGCAGTGCGACCTGTCCTGGCTGCGCGCGGACGCCTGACGACCCCCGCGTCCCCGCACGTGGCCTCCTGAAGATGTTCGCCCCGCTCGCGGACACGCCTACATTCGTCCGTCGCAAGCACACGGCCACTGACCTCGGGAAGCAACGGACGCCGCCTTTCCGCAAACGCACCGTGCCATCGGCGAACGCCGAGGGCGCCCGGGGCGACGCTCTCGGCACAGCCGAGCATCGACGCGCCCGCTGACAGCGGACCCTGGGCCCGGGCGTGCTCCCGGCCGGGGCGCTCGCCCGGCCGGGAGCAGGGCTCGTCAGAGCCGGACGAAGCGGGGCGTGGCGGCGCGGACGGGGTCGATGCCGAACGCCAGCAGGCAGCGCGGCGTGCGGGTGGCGTCCACTTCCAGGCAGACGCCGAGGCCGAGGCCCGGATCCACGAGGACCACGCGCCGCAGAGCGCGCAGCGCGTTCCGCACCCGATCCCGGTTCTCGGCCCGCCGGACGTCCGTGCCGGACGGGTCGTCGGGGAACGCGGGATCGTCCGGCCGCGAGAAGCCGCGAGCCCGGTCGGCGCCGGGCGGCAGGTCGGGATCGGTCGGGCCGGGCAGCAGGGTCGCCGTGACGACCCGCCCCGCGTGGCGCCAGAGCGCGGGGGCGTCCAGGATGCGGTCACCGGCGGCGGTGAGGTCGGCGACGATCACGACGCCCGTGTCGTCCTCCTCCCCCGCCGTCCGTCCGGGGGACGCCTTGCCGCCGGGCGCCTGCGGCCCGCCCATGGCGCGGTGGTAGCGCAGCGGATCGAGCGTGTCGATGACGAACGCCCCCGCGTACGGCCGCGACGCGCGGGACCGGACGGCGGCGCGATCCCCGCTCAGCGCCTCCCCCGGCGCGCGGTGGGCGCTCAGGTCGAACACCATGCCGGACGCGTCGGACCACGCGGGCACTCCGAGCGCCGCACCCCCGACGAGATCCAAGGCGTCGATGGAGCGCCAGAGGTCGTCGGTCCGTCCGGACAGCTCGGACGCGATGCCGAGCCCCGGAAACGCCCCTTCCAGCACGGCGAGCGTGGCCTGCCAGGTGGCCCCGCCGACGAACTCGGCGACGAACGCGTCCACGTGCGCACGCCGCCGCGCGGGCTCGGCCGCCGCATGGCGCGGCTCGCGCGGACGCGGCACGAGATCGGCGGCCCACGGTTTCGGACGCGCCCGACGCGGCGGGGCGGCCGACAGCCCCCCGCTCAGCGCCGCAGGCTCGGCAGGCCGCGCGTGCGCACCGCCGGGAGCGGGATCACCGTCGGCGGCCGGCCGATCGGCGTCCGGCCCGGGAATCGCGAGCCGCTCGGGCTCCGCCCGCCGCCCGGCGCCCCCGGACTCCGGCGGACGCACCGGCTCGGGCCCACCGGGCTCTCCCGAACCACCCGGACGTCCGGGTTCCGACACCGCACCGGCCACGCCGCCTCCTCTGGGATCCGCCGGTTCCGTCACCGGCCGCCATCCGGTCTCCGCGTCCGGCGGGGCCGCACCCCAGCCGGGCGGCGGCCCGCTCGGCGCCGCCGGCGCCTGCGGCGCCCCGGGAAGCCCATCATCGCGGCCACCGCCCGCCGACGCGCCGGGTTCCGGCGCAGACGCCCCCGGAACACGGAACCCATCCGGAATAGTAGGACCGGCAAGCGGCCCCGGCACCTCCCCCACAGGCCGCCAATCAGCAGGCGCCTCCCCCGCCCCCGGCGAACGCTGATCACCACCCCGCGACGACTCGGCCGCACCCGGCACATCGCGCGGCGGCACGCCGTCCCGCGCCGAATCCCCCGGCACGCCCGGCCCCTCGGCCAGACGCCGCCTCCCACGCGGCGGCGCCGACGAGCGCGGGTCGTCGCGGGGTGGCGCAGGTGACTGCAAGCCCTCGTGCGGCGGGTTCGGCGGGCGCGGAACGGAATGCGGGCGTGACGGGTCGTGCGGGGCCTCCGGCGTGCGCGGCGGCTCTGGCACGCGTGTGCCGCTCGGTGGCGGAGACGAGCGCGGGTCGTCGCGTGGTGCGTTTGGGGTGTGGGGTGGCTGGGGGGCGTGGCGCGGCGGTCCGCTCGGCGGGTCGGGTGGGCGCGGCGTCGTGTGGGGTGGCGTGGCGGGGCGTGACGGGGCGCGTGGCGGCTCGGGCACGCGCGGGGGGTGCTGGGTGGGCCGCGGTTCGGGGAGGCGGGGTGTTCCGGGTGGGGGTGCTGACGAGCGTGGAGACTCGTGCGGCGTCGGCCGGGGCGGTTCGGGTGGGCGTGGGATCTCGTGTCGGGGTGCCGGTGGGCGTGCGGTGTTGGTGGGCGGCGCGGGTGGGCGTGGGGGTTCTGGGGGGAGTTGGGGCCTGGCTCGGTGGCGTGGGGCCTCGGGCGGGCTTGGGGGTTCGGGTTGGGGTGGAGTGGGTTTGGGGCGGCCTGCCACTCTCACGTCGCCTGGGTGCGGGACGGACCGGTCGAGGGGCTCGGGCGGCACGGCGGGCTCCTCGGGGTCGGAGGGCGGGGTGTCGTGGGGACCGGCGCTCACGTCCTCGATCCTCTGCCGGGACGTGGGTTTCGGGCAAGACGGACGAAGGATGGCATGTTCAGCCGAACCTCTGGCGGGATTCGCCGAAGAGGGCCGTGCAGAGGGTTTCCGGGCGGTCCGGGCCGTCGTCGGCGGCGTGGACGGCCAGGACGGGCACCTCGTCGCCGGGGCTGGGTTCGGCCGGCTGCAGGCGCAGGGCGACCTCGCGGCACAGGGGCTCCGTCTCGCCGGACGCGGCGGCGACGTCCTGGAGGCTCACCGACACCGTCGCCGGGATCCGGAGTTCGGCGGGTGACTCGCTGTTCGCCAGTTCGTCCAGGTAGACGTCCAGGAGGCGGCGGGCCAGGCCGTTGAGCAGGCGGCCCCACGGGACGACGAGGCCGGCCGGAACGTTCTCGGTGCGGAGTTCGGGCAGGCCGAAGCGGGCCAGGCCGCGCGTGGTGAACCAGACGGTGTCGGTTCCGCCGGAGTGGGAGATCAGCATCCAGTCGGTGAGTCTCATGTCGCCCTGGGGGCCGGGGAGGGAGCGGCGCAGTTCGGGGCCGGACAGGATGCGGGGCGTGAAGACGTCCACGACGGGCGCGGACGCGGCGGCGGCGACCGCTCCGGCGGCGGCGCGGGCCGCCCATTCGTGCGCGGGCGGCCAGCCGGGACGGTAGGCGGCGCGGACGGCGAGCAGGTGCCCCGCCCCCGCGACGGCGGCCAGGTCGGCGGGCGCGGCCCCGTAGGCGGCGAGCAGGCCGGCGGGCAGCGGCGGGAAGTCCTCGGCCGGGCGCAGGTCCAGGGTGAGCATGGGGCTGTCGAGCATGCCGAGGACGAGGTCCCGCAGGGGCGCCCGGAACTGGGCGGCGACCTCCCGGCGGACGGTGCCGCGCAGGTCCGCCGGGGGGTCGGTGAACGCGACGGCGTAGGTGGCCTGGAGCCTTTCGGCCACCGGCAGCGTCAACGTCGCACCCAACTCCGGCCTCGCCCCTCGGTTCCCTCGGTCGGGCGCGGCGTCCCGAACTGTCGGTTCCGATGAGACCCGACGGCGGGCCGGGAGCGGATCTGTCGCGAACGGCACATTCCCCTACTGGGCCGGGACGCCGCGAACGGCCCCCGGCAACGCCCGGCAAAGAACGCATTGCCCGCGGACGGGAACACGAGCGCCGGACCAGCGGTTATACCCCGTCGAGGCGCGGACCGGGGCGTCCGTTGACCTGTGCCCTATACCGTGCTGACCAGGGCGCCCGCGCCTTGGGGCCGCCTTTTGTGACCGATGCCACGCAACCCGCCGGGGGCCGGTGCGCGTCTTACCTGGAAAGAACGCCTCCGACGAGGCGCACCGGCGGATCGAAGGCGCCCGCGACGTCCCGGACCGGGGTCGCCCGGCGCGACGATCACGACCGGCGCACCGGCCGCGCGTCCGCGACCGGCACCCGACTCGACCGTCCCGGCCCGTTTGACCGGCCGTCCCTGCGGAACGCGTCCCATGAGACCGCGTGCCAGGGGCGCATCTCCACGAGGGGCGGCGCGTCCGCCCGGTACCGGCCCGGCCCGCCAGGGTCCCGACGTAGGGGGGAAGACGACGATGACCGCCGCCACCGCACCCGAGCACGCCAACGACCGCTATCTACGGGACGTGATGCCGCTCGCCGAGCCGCTGTTCGCGAGCGCCGTCCGGATGACCCGCAACACGGCCGACGCCGAGGACCTCGTCCAGGAGACGCTGGCCAAGGCGTTCACGAACTTCCACCAGTTCCAGGAGGGGACGAACCTCAAGGCCTGGCTGCACCGCATCCTGACCAACAACTTCATCAACACCTACCGCAAGAAGCAGCGGGAGCCGCAGCGCGCGGGCTCGGAGGAACTGGAGGAGTGGCAGCTCGAACAGACCGAGGCGTACGCGTCCGGGTTCCGCTCGGCCGAGCGGGAGGCGCTGGACCGCATCCCGGACGGCCACGTCGTCGACGCGCTGAACGCCCTGCCCCGCGACTTCCGCGACGCGGTGTACCTCGCGGACGTCGAGGGCTACCCCTACAAGGAGATCGCGGAGATGATGGGCACCCCCATCGGGACCGTGATGTCGCGGCTGCACCGGGGCCGCAAGCAACTCCGTGAGGCCCTCGCCGACCACCGCCCCGCGCACGTCCTCGCCGCCTGACCCCACGGTCGTTCCCGGCATCCGCAACGAGCTGCACGAAGAGTCGCCATATCGCTACAGTGAGCGAGAAAAGGCCGACTGTCCAGCAGATCGTTCACCGGGGGATCCGATGCCGCATCTCGTCCACGCCGTCCTCACCGGAGCCGCCCTGGCGCTGCTCCCTGCCGTTCCCGCGGCCGCCGCCGGCCCCGCGGCGGCCGAGCTGCGGCTGAGCGTGCAGCGCGGCGCGGACGTCCGGACGGTCGTCCTGCGCTGCGGCCCCGCGGGCGGCACCCACCCGCAGGCGGCCCGTGCCTGCGCGGAGCTGGCGCGCGGCGCCGGACGGCTCGACCGCCCCTCCGACGGCGTGTTCTGCACGATGGACTACGCGCCCGTCACGGCCACCGCCCACGGGCGTTATGGACGCGGCTCCGTCCGGTTCGTGAAGGAATACTCCAACGCGTGTGTGATGCGCGCGAGGACGGGAACGCTGTTCGCGTTCTGACCCGGCGTCCGGGTCGGCTCCCGAACGGGGCGGCGGCGGCGCGCCGAGTGAGGAGACGCCGAAAGGTACCCGGGGATGACACGCAAAGTGGGCGAGGTCATGACCTCCCGCCCTCGTTCGCTGCCGCTGGACGCCACGCTCTACGACGCGGCGAAGATCATGCGCGACGAAGGAATCGGCGACGTGCTCGTCACGTACGCCGGACGCCTCTGCGGCATGGTCACCGACCGGGACATCGTGGTCCGTGCCGTCGCCGAGAGACGTGACACTTCCGTCACCCCGCTGGGCGACGTCTGCACCGCCGACCTGACCACGATCCGTGCCGGGGACGACACCGCCGAGGCGCTGCGGCTGATGCGCGAGCAGGCCGTTCGCCGTCTGCCCGTGGTGGACGACGCGCAGCGCCCGGTCGGGATCGTCACGCTGAGTGATCTCGCCGAGGCCGGGGACGGCCTGCTCGCCCCCCTCGCCGACATCCGGCGGGCGCCGCCGACCCTCTGACGGACATATGTGACGGAACTGGGGGTACCAGCACACGCGAGCGGCGGCTACCTTCGTCTTCGTGCCGACCACCGACGCCGTCCTCACCGATCGGCTCGCCGTCGAGATCGCACGTCTCGGCATCGTGGGCGAGTCGTCCGACGTGGGCACCCTGCACCGGGTGACCGCGCTGGCGAGCCGTGCCGTCCCCGGGTGCGCGGGCGCGACCGGGGTGCGCTGGGCGCTGCCGCACGGGCCGGACGAGCGTCCCGAGCCGCTGGCGTCGGCCGCGAGCCATCCCGATCTCGCCGACGCCGTGGAGCGCCAACTCGCCCGCGGCCACGGATTCCTCTTCGACGTCGTCAACGCGCGCCGCGCGGCGGGCACCGACGACGTCCTCGCCGAGGCCCGCTGGCCCGAGGCGATGGCGGACCTGCTGCGCGGCGGCGTCCGCTGCTTCTCGACCACGCCGCACCGGATGGGCCCGGTCCTCGTGACGCTGACCCTGTTCGGGGTGCGGCCGAGGGCGCTCGGCGAGGGCCAGCGCGGGCTGGCCGCGCTGCTGGCCGCGCAGGGCAGCGCGGCGATGTCGAACTCCCTCCAGTACGGGGACGTCCACCGCACCGCCGTCCAGCTCCAGGAGGCCGTCGAGTCCCGCGCGGTCGTGGACCAGGCGAAGGGGATCCTCATGCACGCGCTGGGCTGCGACGCCGATGAGGCGTTCGTCGAGATGCGCCGCATCTCGCAGACCCGGCACGTGAAGCTCACGGCGCTCGCGCAGCGGATCGTCGGCGCCCAGGGACTGCCCTGACCCGGGCATGTCAGACCTTGCTCCCGCATCCGCCTGTTCGGCATAAGCTTCGCTCGGCGGTGCGATGAACCGCCACGTCACGGCGCCGGCATCGGCCGCGCCCGCTGCCCTCATGGAGCCCGCCCTTGTCCGATGAGCTGGATCCCGGAACCGTGTTCCGGGAGGTCGCCGGTCTCGGCGAACGGGTGGCGGAGCTGCGGCGCGCGGCGGCCATGCCCGGCACCGACCCCCGGCCCGCGCTGGACGCCGCGCTGGCCGAGCTGGAGCTGGCCGTCGAGGCGCTGGAGACGCTCGGCGCGGAGCGGTCGGCGGCGACCGACGGCGCCGGGGCGGCCGACACCGAGCGCCGGGTGCTGCGGACGGTCTTCCAGGACGCCCCCGTCCCGCTGTTCCTGCTCGACCGCGACAGCGGCGTCCGCCGGGTGAACCGGCAGGCCGCCGGGCTGCTCGGCACCTCCCCCGGCTATGTGTCGGGCAAGCAGTTCACGGCGTTCTGCGACCTGGCGACGCGCGGGCCGCTGCGGTCCCAGCTCGCGGCGGTGGTCCGGACGGGCCGGCGCCGCCGCGTCCCGGTCCGCTTCCTCAGCCGCGACACCCCGGTGGACGCCGTGGTGACGCTGGCCCGCGTGTGGATCCCCGGCGAGCCCGACCCGATGGTCATGGCGGTGGCGGGGCCGACGTCCACGCCCGTCGGGGAGGAGCCGCGTCCGGCCGAGCGGACCGCCCCGCGCGACGACGAGGCGGTCGCCGCGATCGTCCACCGGATGGACGTCCTCGCGGCGGTGGGCGAGCTGCTGCTGGACGAGCCGGTGTTCAACGAGACCGTCGCGGTCCGCCGCTGCGCGCGGCTGCTGGCCGCCGAGCTGGCGGACTGGGCGTTCATCGACCTGGCCGCCGTCGACCCGGGCGGACGGCTCGGCGACCTGCGCCGCCAGGTGGTCGTCGGCCCGGCCGAGGACGAGAGCACGCAGGAGACCGTCCGCGTCCTGGAACTGCTGGACCCCGGGGCCGGGACGCTGGCCGGGACGGTGTTCGCGTCCTGGCAGAGCGCGCTGCACCCGCACGTCGAGGAACTGGACCTGCTCGGCGCGGACGAGCGGGGCGAGCCGGTGCTGGCGCTGGTCCACGCGACGACCGTCCTGTGCGTCCCGATCGAGGACGGCGACCGCTGCCTCGGCACGATCACGCTGGCGAGCGGCGGCGAGAACGGCCCGTTCGACCTGCGCGACCTCGCCGTCGTCGGCCGGATCGGACGGCAGCTCGCCCTCGTGATCCGCGCGTCCCGGCTGTACCGGCGCAGCGCCGAGGTCGCCGACTCGCTCCAGCGCAGCCTGCTGCCCAAGCGGCTGCCGACGATCAAGGGCGTGGAACTGGCCGCGCGGTACATGACGGCCACCAGCACCGCCGAGGTCGGCGGCGACTTCTACGACGTGTTCCCGTTCGGGGACAGCTGGGGGCTCGTCCTCGGCGACGTGTGCGGCAAGGGCGAGGACGCGGCGGTCGTCACGGCGTCGGCGCGGCACGGCGTCCGGCTGGCGTCGCGGTGGAGCACGGACCCGGCGGAAGTGCTGGCGATGGTGAACGCGTCCCTGCTGGAGGAGGACCGGTTCGTCACGGCCATCATCGCGGGCCTGGAGTTCCAGGGCGACCGCGTCCGCGCGACGCTCGGGACGGCCGGCCATCCGCCCGCGATCGTGGTGCGGGCGGACGGCGTGATCCGGTCGGCGTCCGACGGCGGCGTGCCGCTCGGCCTGTTCGACGACTTCGCGGCGGGCACCGACGCCGTCGAGCTGTTCCCCGGCGACACGCTGTTCCTGCACTCCGACGGGGTGCTGGAGGCGTGCGACGCGGCCCGCCGCGAGTTCGGGCGGCAGCGGCTGCTGGAGGCGCTGGCCGGGGTCGCGGGCGAGCCCGTCGCGGCCATGCCGGACGCGGTCGAGCGCGCCCTGACGGCGTTCTCCGACGGCGACCTGCGCGACGACGTGTCGATGCTCGCGCTGCGCGTGTCGCCGCCGGAGCCGCTCTAGCCGGTCAGCGGCCGGTCAGTACGACCGGCCGAACAGGACGCGCTTGCCGTACGCGGACGGCTCGCCGCACTTGACGCAGACGCCCGTCTCCTGCGGCGCGTCCGCGGGGATGCAGCGGGGCGTCGCGGCGGTCTCGGCCTTGATGTCGTCCTCGCACTCGGTGCGTCCGCAGTGGAACGCCCGCGCCCAGCCGCCCGCGACCTGCGCGGCGAACGCGTCCCAGGTGTCGGTGGTCGCGGTGTGCTCGTCGCGGAACGCCTCCGCGCGGGCCAGCAGGAACGCCTGGAACTCGGCGAGGACGCCGGGCAGCAGCTCGGGCAGCTCGCCGAGCGGGATCTGCTCCTTGCCCTGGCCCTCGACGGTCGGCAGGCGCCGGACGAGCGTCGCGACGCCCGCCTCGATGTCGCGCTTGCCGAGTTCGATGCGGACCGGGACGCCGCGCAGCTCCCACTCGTTGAACTTGAAGCCCGGCGACAGGTTGGGACGGTTGTCGTCCACGTGGACGCGGATGCCCATCGAGCGGATCGCGGCGCCGAGCCGGCGGGCCTCGGCGGCGGCCTCCTCGCCCTGCTCCTTGCGCCCGATCGGGACGATCACGACCTGGTACGGCGCGAGCCGGGGCGGCAGGACGAGCCCCTTGTCGTCGCCGTGCGTCATGATCACGCCGCCGATCATGCGGGAGCTCATGCCCCAGGACGTGGTGTGCGCGTGGGTGCGCTGCTCCGCCTCGTCCTGGTACTGGATCTCGAACGCCTTGGCGAAGTTCGTGCCGAGGTAGTGGCTGGTGCCGGCCTGGAGCGCGCGGCCGTCGCGCATCATGCCCTCGATCGTGTACGTCCGGACGGCGCCGGCGAACCGCTCGCCGGGCGTCTTCTCCCCCGGCACGACTGGCATGGCGGCGAGGTCGCGGGCGAGCCCGGCGTAGGCGTCCAGCGCCCACATCGTCTCGCGCATCGCGTCGGCCTCGTCCACGTGGGCGGTGTGGCCCTCCTGCCAGTGGAACTCGGTGGTGCGCAGGAACATCCGCGGACGCATCTCCCAGCGGACGACGTTCGCCCACTGGTTGAGCAGCAGCGGCAGGTCGCGGTGCGAGTCGATCCACTTGGCCATGTACTCGCCGATGATCGTCTCGGAGGTGGGCCGGATGACGAGGGGCTCGTCCAGTTCCTTGCCGCCCGCGACGGTGACGACGGCCAGCTCCGGCGAGAAGCCCTCGACGTGCTCGGCCTCGCGCTTGAGGTAGGACTCCGGGATCAGCAGCGGGAAGCTGACGTTGTCGTGCCCGGCCTCCTTGATCCGCCGGTCCAGGTCGGCCTGGAGCAGTTCCCAGATCCGGTACCCGTACGGGCGGATGACCATCGTGCCGCGCACCGGTCCGCGATCGACGAGCTGGGCCTGCACGACCAGCTCGTTGTACCAGGCGGAAAAGTCCTCGCTCTGCGGCGTCACACCTTCTCGACTCACGGGAAAGAGGGTATCCGCTGCGGGACGCCCCGGTTTCCGTTTATCCGCGCCGTCAGATCTCCGGCGGCGCGGCCCGAACGTCAGCCGGTGTTCTGGAGGCCGGCGGCGACGCCGTTCACCGACAGGAGCAGCAGTTCTTCGAGGCGAGCGCGTTCGGTCTCGTCGGCGACGCCCTCGCGCAGCGCCGCGAGCGCGCGGAGCTGGAGGTGCGACAGGGCGTCCACGTACGGGTTGCGCAGTTCCACCGCGCGGGACAGGACGCGCCGGTTCTCCAGCAGCCGCGCGTGGCCCGTCACCGCGAGGACGAGCCGGTGCGTCCGGTCGTACTCGGCGAGGACGGCGGCCGTCAGGTCCTCCCGGCCGCCGAGCGCGAGGTAGCGCGCGGCAATGTCCCGGTCGGCCTTGGCGAGGCTCATCTCGGCGTTGTCCAGCAGCGTCCCGAACAGCGGCCAGGACGCGTACGCCTCGTGCAGCTCGGCGAGGTCCGCGCCGTCGGACGAGACGGCCGCCAGGCCGCTGCCGAGCCCGTACCAGCCGGGCAGGTTGACGCGCGTCTGCGTCCAGGCGAACACCCACGGGATGGCGCGCAGGTCCTCCAGCCCCCGCGCGGCCTTGCGCCGGGACGGCCGCGACCCGATCCGCAGCTCCGCGATCTCCTCCAGCGGGCTGACCCGCGAGAACCACGCCGCGAACCCGTCCGCCTCGACCAGCGACCGGAACGCCGCCCGCGCCGCGTCGCTCAGCTTGTCGGCCAGCGGCCGGAACCGCGCGGCGGCCGCCCGAGCCCGCTCCTCCACCTCGGTGGTGGACGCCAGCAGCACCGCGTTCGTCACCTGCTCGACGTGGCGGCGGGCGATCTCCGGATGCCCGTACCGGGCGAAGATCACCTCGCCCTGCTCGGTGACCTTGAAGCGGCCCGCGACCGAGCCGGGCGCCTGCGCCAGGATCGCGCGCCCGGCGGGACCGCCGCCCCGGCCGAGCGAGCCGCCGCGCCCGTGGAACATCGTCAGCGTCACGTCGTTGCGCGCCGCCCACTCCGCCAGGGCCTCCTGCGTGTCGTACAGGCGCAGCGTCGCGCTGGCCGGGCCGAGCTGCTTGGCCGAGTCGGAGTAGCCGAGCATGATCTCCATGCGGCGGCCGGACGCGTCCAGGCGGCGGCGGACGGCGTCGATCTCCAGCATCCCGTCCAGCACCGACGGGGCGCGCTCCAGGTCCTCGCCGGTCTCGAACAGCGGGATCACGTCCAGGACGGGCGCGCGGTCGCCGAGGGACGCCGCCAGCTCGTGGACGTTCGCGATGTCCCGCGCCGACCGCGTGAACGACACGACGTACCGGCGGCACGCCTCGACCCCGAACCGCCGCTGGATCCAGCCCACGACCCGCAGCGTCTCCAGGATCTCCTCGGTCATCTCGTCGCGCGGGCCGCCCGCCCGGAGCTGCTCCAGCGCCTTCTCGTGCAGCTCGGAGTGCTGGCGGATCTCCAGCGACGCGAGATGGAACCCGAACGTCTCGACCTGCCAGATCAGGCCCTGGACCCGTCCGTACGCCTGCCGCCCGGCGCCCGCCTCGGCCAGGGATTCCCGGACGGTCCGCAGGTCGGCCAGCAGCTCGTCCGGCCCGGCGTACCCGAGGTCGGCGTCGCGGACGCGGGTCGCCGCGATCCGCTCGGCGGCGAACATGAGGAGCTGGCGGTGCGGCTCGCCCGGCGACCGGCTCGCGATGGCCGCCAGCCGCTCGGGGTGCGCGGTGCGCGCCGCCGCGAGCAGGTTGCACAGCGCCTCGGACGGCGGCGTGGTCGACTCGTGCGCGGTCAGCTCCCGGCCGATCCGCGCGCACGCCGTCTCCAGCGCCAGCAGCACGTGCTCGGCCTGGATGAGGATCGCGTCCCGGGTGACCTGCGCGGTGACGAACGGGTTGCCGTCGCGGTCGCCGCCGATCCAGCTCCCGAACCGCAGGTAGGCGGGCGCTTCGAACGCTTCGCGGCCCGTCCCGGACGGGTTCAGCGCCGCGTCCAGCGCCCGGTAGATGCGCGGCACCACCCGGAAGATCGTCTCGTCGAACGCGGCCATCGCGGTGCGGACCTCGTCCAGCGGGTCCATCTGGGCGTGGCGGCGCAGCGCCGTCCGCCACAGCAGGTCGATCTCCTCGCGCATGCGGCGCTCGACGTCCGCGCGCTCGGCCGCGCCCGGCCCGGCGTGCAGCGCCGACAGCAGGTCGCTGATGCGCTGGATCCCGGTGACGATCGCGCGCCGCCGCGCCTCGGTCGGGTGCGCGGTGAACACCGGGTGGATCTCCAGACCCGCGACGGCCGCGTCCAGCCCGCCGTCCGCGCGGATCTGCTCGACGGCCGCCGCGACCGACGACGGCACGCTCTCGCCGGTGTCACGTTCCCGCAGCGTCCGGATGCGGTGGTGCTCCTCGGCGAGGTTCGTCAGATGGAAGTAGACGGTGAAGGCCCGCGCCACCTGTTCGGCGCGTTCCAACGTCCAGCCGTCGACCAGCTCGGTGATCTCGGCGACGGCCACCTCGCCGCGCCGTGCCCCGATCACGGCGTGCCGGAGCCGTTCGACGTCGTCCAGCAGGTCCGGGCCGGCGTACTCCACCAGGCTGTCGCCGAGCATCGCGCCGAGGAGCCGGACGTCCTTGCGCAGCGGTTCGGGCAGATCGTGCCGCAGGAGGTCGCGCGTCTTGGTAGCCACGGGTTCAGGGTAATCAGCGCGGGGGCGGGCCGCGGCGGGCGGGGCGGGCGGAATGTCGGGGCGCGACTGACGCGGGTTCAAGCTGCGGTTACGCTGACCCGCATGGCGATGGAAGCTCCTGAACCCGTGGTGTCCCCGGACATCGACATCCACACGACCGCGGGCAAGATCGCGGACCTGGACCGGCGGCGGTTCGAGGCCGTCCACGCCGCGTCGGCCGCGGCGGTCGAGAAGCAGCACGCCAAGGGCAAGATGACGGCGCGCGAGCGCGTCGACGCGCTGCTGGACGAGGGCTCGTTCACCGAGTTCGACGAGTTCGCCCGGCACCGCTCGACCATGTTCGGGCTGGAGAAGAAGCGGCCCTACAGCGACGGCGTCGTCATCGGGCACGGGACCGTGGACGGACGTCCGGTCTGCGTGTTCTCCCAGGACGTCATGGCGTTCGGCGGCTCCCTCGGCGAGGTCTACGGCGAGAAGATCGTCAAGATGCTCGACATGGCGCTGAAGACCGGCTGCCCGATCATCGGCATCAACGAGGGCGGCGGCGCGCGGATCCAGGAGGGCGTGGTCGCGCTCGGGCTCTACGCCGAGATCTTCAAGCGGAACGTCCACGCGTCCGGCGTGATCCCGCAGATCTCGCTGATCATGGGCGCGGCGGCGGGCGGGCACGTGTACTCGCCCGCTTTGACGGACTTCGTCGTCATGGTGGACAAGACGTCCCACATGTTCATCACCGGGCCGGACGTCATCAAGACCGTCACCGGCGAGTCGGTGACGATGGAGGAGCTGGGCGGCGCGCACGCGCACAACTCGCGGTCCGGCGTGGCGCACTACCAGGGCGCCGACGAGCAGGACGCGCTGGACTACGTGAAAGCGCTGCTGTCCTACCTGCCGTCCAACAACCTGTCCGAGCCGCCCGTCTTCGACAACCCGGCCGACCCCGCCGAACTGGTCGCCGAGCTGGACACGCTCATCCCCGACTCGCCGAACCAGCCGTACGACATGCACACCGTCATCGAGGCGGTCGTGGACGACGGCGAGTTCCTGGAGGTCCACGAGCTGTTCGCGCCGAACATCATCGTCGGGTTCGGGCGCGTGGAGGGACGGTCCGTCGGCGTCGTCGCCAACCAGCCGCTCCAGCTCGCCGGGACGCTCGACATCGACGCGTCGGAGAAGGCCGCCCGGTTCATCCGGACCTGCGACGCGTTCAACATCCCGGTGCTGACGTTCGTGGACGTCCCCGGCTTCCTTCCCGGCACCGACCAGGAGTGGAACGGCATCATCCGGCGCGGCGCGAAACTGCTCTACGCCTACGGGGAGGCGACGGTCCCGCTCGTCACCGTCATCACCCGCAAGGCGTACGGCGGCGCGTACGACGTCATGGGCTCCAAGCACCTCGGCGCGGACGTCAACCTCGCCTGGCCGACGGCGCAGATCGCGGTCATGGGCGCGCAGGGCGCGGTGAACATCCTGTACCGGCGCGAGCTGGCCGCCGCGCAGGACCCCGACGCGCTGCGCGCCGAGCTGGTCACCGAGTACGAGGACACCCTCGCCAACCCCTACATCGCCGCCGACCGGGGGTACGTGGACGCGGTGATCAAGCCCTCCGAGACGCGCGGGCACGTGGTGAAGGCGCTGCGCGCCCTGCGCGAGAAGCGCGCCACCCTGCCGCCCAAGAAGCACGGCAACATCCCGCTGTGACCGGCGACGAAGGGGCGCGGATGAGCGAGACCAGGCCGTTTCTGCAGGTCGTCCGGGGCGACGCCGCGCCGGAGGAGGTCGCGGCGCTGGTCGCGGTGCTGACGGCGCGGGCGCGCGGCGCGGCGGGATGCGACGGGGCCGCGCGGGCCCGGTCGCGGTGGTCGGACCCGGCGCGGCTCGTGCGCGGGACGCCGTCGGCGCGGCCCGGCGCGGGCGCCTGGCGGGCGGCTTTCGGGCCGCGCTGACGGCCCGCCGGACGCCCGCCGAGGGGGTGCCGGGAAACGCCGTACCGGGACCGTTTCGCCCCGCGGACGGTCACGGCGGGCAGCGCCGTGATTTCTCCTGGTGATTCGCGGTCGGCGGGTGTGGACGGAGCGCGACGGGACATGCTCAAGGGACATGTAACCGTGGATCGCGCCCGGAGAGGCGCCGGGCACGAATAAGGTGAAACGTCATGGCCACCTCGGAGTTCGTCCCACAGCCCGCGCGGTTCGCGATTTTCGTCGACGCGGGATACCTCTACGCGGCCTCCGGGGCGCTCCTGCTCGGCTGCGGGTCCCGGCGCGAGTACCGCGTCGCGGCGGAGAAGCTGATCAAGGCTCTGACCGACCACGCTGATGATCAACTTCTGGGCGAGCTGCTGCGCGTCTACTGGTTCGACGCGGCGCCCAAGCGGCAGCCGACCGTGGACCAGCGCGTGATCGCCAACCTGCCGCTGGTGAAGCTGCGGCTCGGCAACCTGAACGCGCAGGGCCAGCAGAAGGGCGTGGACGCGCAGCTCCGCGCCGACCTGGAGGCCCTCGCCCGGCACCGCGCGATCACCGACGCGGTGCTGCTGGCGGGCGACGAGGACATGCTCCCGGCCGTCGAGGCGGCGCAACGCTACGGCGTACGGGTCCACCTGTGGGGCGTGGAACCGACACACGGCTCCAACCAGGCGGAATGGCTGGTCTGGGAGTCCGACACGGTCGAGGTGCTGCCCGCCGACTTCCTGCGGCCCTATTTCACCAAGGCCAAGGCGCTGCCCGTCCCGGCGCCGCCGGTGCCCGCGACGGGGAAGACGGTCACGGTGCCGTCGCCCGCCGAGGTGTTCGCCGGACGGGTGCCCGCGGTGCGGCCCGTCCCGGTGCCGAGCGGGACCCCGGCGGCGCTGCCCGCGGCCGTCCCGAACAGCGTGCCGAACAACGTGCGCGGGCCGTCCCCGGCGACGGTGGCGGCGTCGCTGAACGCGGCGGGCGCGGCGCTCGCCGAGAGCAAGCTCGGCCCCGAGCGCGACCACATGCGCGAGATCGGCGAGCACGTCGCGCAGAAGTGGGTGTTCGAGCGCGGCCGGGACAACATCCGCGACCTGCTGCCCGGCCCGATCCTGCCGCCCGTCATCGACAAGGAGCTGCTGATCGAGGCCGAGAAGGAACTCGGCTCGTCGCTGCGGCCCTACCAGGAGGCCCGCACCTGGCTGCGGGACGGCTTCTGGGAGCGCGTCTACCGCGAGTTCGGCATCGGCTACGGCACCTCGGACTGACCCGCGAGGCCGGGGTCAGCCCGGGGGGTCGGTCGGGGTCGGTTGGTCGGGGTCAACCCGGGAGGTCGGTCGGGGTCGGTTGGTCGGGGTCAACTGAGCACGCGGTGCCATTCGGGGACGAGTTCCTCCATCAGCGCCTCGGTCTCCGGCTGGAGCTGGTCGAACAACGGGTCGCGGCCGAAGCGGTCGCGCAGCTCGTCCACCACGGTCCTGACCTGCGCGTCGTCGCCGAGCGCGTGCGTGGCGCGCAGCAGGTCCCGCCAGAGGCTCTCGTCGCCGGGCGCCAGCCGCAGGCCCGCGCGGGCGGCGCCCGTCGCGGCACGCGCGTCACCCTCGTCCAGCCGGATGAGGACGAGCCGGTGCGCGACGTCCACGATCCGCGCGGACGCCTCGTACTCCAGGTCGCTGGACGCCAGCCACCCGTACCGGCCGCGCGGACGGTCCGCCAGCAGCGGCCCGCGCACCAGGTCGAGCGCGTACGACATGTAGGCCGTCTCGGACGCCGGTTCCGCCGCCGACCGCCACAGCAGCCAGCGGAACACGGCCCAGTCGATGCGGACCTCCGAGCCGAGCCGGATGCGGCCCCGGTCGTCGTAGTAGAGGTTGGGCCGGCCGCGCGCGTCGCGGCCGAGCCAGTCCGACACGCGGGCGACGGTCGCGTCGCGGACGCCCGCCGTGACGCCGCGCGGCCAGATCGCTCCGCCGAGCACCGTCGGGTGGACGCCGTTCGGGTGCAGCGCGAGATAGACCAGGACCTCGGTGCACAGGTCGCGGCGGCTGGCGTCCATCGGGCCCGGCGCGTCGATCTCGACGGCGCCGAGCAGCCGGATGTCCACGGCGGACTGGGACGCGCCGGGCGGCTCGGTCTCGGCGAGCGGCTCGGGCAGCGGCACCGACTCGGTGCGCGCGGCCGTGTCGAACAGGTCGAACACGCCCCGGTACTGGTCCTCGGGGACGAGCTGGGCGTCGACGTCGAAGCCGAGGACCCCGGCCTGGAGGCGGCCGGACTCGTCCAGGTCCCACGTCCAGGTGGCGCCCTGCACCTCGCCGGGGACGAGATAGCCCGCCGCCATCCGGGTGCCGGTGCGGGCGAGCGCGACGAGCCGGTCCGCCTCGATCGCGTCCGGCTCGTCCGCCATGATCAGGTAGTGCGGCATCCACGCCTCGCCGAACACGCCCCGGGACCGTCCGGTGAGCACCGAGTCCACGCCGGACGCGGCCAGCGCCTGCCGCACCTCCTCGCTGCGCCCCTCCAGCTCGGGCAGCGCGTCGGCGAGGTTCGGGACGGCGCGGATCCGGTCCGGCGCGATGCGCGTCAGGCCCTCCCCGAGTTCCTGGCCGAACCCGACGAGCGTCACCCGCATATGGTCCGACCAGCGGTTCGTCGCGAGTTCCAGGGCGAGCGCGGCGAGGACGGCACGGCGTCCGCCCGACGGGCCGCGCAGCGCGATGAGCCCGTGCGCGGCCTCCAGGTCGACCAGGATGCGGCCGGTGTCGTTGGTGCCGATCGACACCAGGCCCGGGTAGGGGGCGAGGACGTCGCCGAGGTCGGCCGCCTCCAGCCCGCCGAGCGCGTCGGCGGTGAGCCGCCACACCTGGCCGTCGTCGAACGCCTGCCACGGCGCGGGCGGGTTGCGGTCGGCTGGGGCGATCCACAGGTCGAGGCTGCCGTGGCCGAGGTGGACGCCGTAGACGGTCGGGAGCGGCCGTCCGCCCGCCGCCATCGACTTGGAGAGCTGACGCAGGCCGAGGTCGAGCAGCCGGGCGGCGTCCTCGTCGGAGCCGAACCGCAGGGCGTGCTCGGCGAGCGCGGCGCGTCCCTCGGGCCGGGCGATGCGGTGCCCGAACGCGCGGCGCCACATCTGCTCGCGCCGGCGGCGGCCGAGGACGGCCAGCAGCCCGGCGGCCAGCAGCGACGCGGCGGCGAGGCCCTGCGGCCATTCCATGTGGAACGACAGCGGGATCGTGTGGTCGCTCTCGTGCCCGGACACCGGGGACGACGCGGGCGTCTGGTCCGGCGCGTCGTGCTTGGGCGCGGACCGCGCGGGCTCCTTGAGCGGCGGCGCGACCGGCGCCTTCTCGGGCGCCTTCTCGGGCGCCTTCTCGGGCGCCTGCGTGTGGGGCGCCTCGGTGTGCGGGGCCTGCGTCGGCGCCTGCGTGTGCGGGGCCTCGGTGTGCGGCGCCCGCTCGTGGTGCGGCTCCTGCACCGGGTCCTGCGCGGGCGGCTTGTCCGGCTCGGGCGCCGGGTGGTGGACGGGGTGCCCGTGCCGGAAGTAGTCGTTCAGCTCCGACACCGGGATCGTCCTCGCGTGCTTGGCGTCGTGCGGCATCTCCAGCACCCAGCCCGGACGGATCAGGCTCGCGATCGTCAGCTTGCTGCCGTCGGGCTGGACGTGCCCCTGGTTCAGCGCGTAGATCTCCTTGTAGCGGCGGCCCTCGCCGAGGCACTTCTCGGCGATCTCCCACAGGCTCTCGTGGTGGCGTCCGTCCGGCGGCTGCACCCGGTAGATCTTCGTGGTGCCGTTCTTCGCCGGCGTCTCGGCGGGCGTCACGGCGGTGTGCTCGGCCTGCTGCGGCGCGGCGGCGGGCACCTGCTCCACCTGCGCGACGAGGTGGACGGCGGACGCGGGCGGCGCCTGCGTCAGACCGCGCGCCGAGAACGCGGCGGGCACGACGGCGGTCGTCGCGGTGAACAGCAGCAGCGCCGTCACGACGAGCCGGTGGACGAGCGACTGCGTCCCGCCCGCCAGCGGCACCCGCGCGGGCACGCCGACGCCGCGCACGCCCGCGTACACCTCGACCGCGACGCACGCGGCGAACTGGAGCCACGCCAGCCAGACCAGCGTCGCGAGGATCGGGAGAAGCGCGCTCGCGCCGACCGTCTGGGACAGGTCGGACAGCGACGGCGGCCCGCTCGGCAGCGGGGAGCCGAACACCGCCAGCAGCGCCCAGGGCACGCCGACGAGCAGCGCGGTCAGCGCGAGGATCGCGCCGACGCCCGCGAGCACGTCGCCGGGGGTGCGCCGGCGCCCGGTCCGCCGGGAGTCCATCGGTGTCTGTCGTGTCGCCATGTTCGTCGCCGCCGCGTCCCTAGCGTTCGCCGATCGCCGTCTGTGCCGAGTTCTGAGCCTGTCGGGGGAGTCGTGGGGGTGCCGTCCTCGTCATCGTAGACGTGCCCGTCGTCCGTTCAATGCCTTCCTGTACCGCACGCGTCCGGTTCATGGCGCGTCGTTCCCCGTGACCGGCTCGGCGGTCGCCGCGGACGTCATCGTGAACGAACCGAGCCCCGGCACGATGCCGAGGATCTGCGACCGCACCGTGAGCCGCACCGTCACCCGCACCTGCCGGGTGTCGGCGTCGCACTCGCGGCCGGTGACGGTCGCGTCGTAGTCGGTGACCATCGCGCAGGCCGCAGCCCGCGCCCGCGCCGGATCCAGCACGGGCTTGCCGGTGCGCCGCAGCGCCGCGTCGTCGATCTGGTTCGCGCCCGCCCGCGCGGCCTGCTCGGCGATGTCGGCGGCGCGCTGCCGGGCGTGGATCGCGAGGCCGCCGTCCACGAGCAGCCCGGCGAGCAGCAGGACCGATGGCGCGAACAGCACGACGTACAACGAGATCGTGCCGTCGTCGCGGTGCATCAGTCACCTCCGCGATAGGTATAGGTGTCGATCGGGGCGAGCGCGCGGCCCTGGAGCCGCTTCGTGCCGGGCAGACCGATGAAGGCCAGGTCGCCGAGGTCCACGTCGCAGCCGATCGTGACCGCGACGCGTCCGCCCGCGCGCCAGTCGCCGAGGTCCACCGTGACCGACGGGCCGCCCGAGCACCAGTGGTGGCCGCGCAGGTCGGCGGACGCGGCGGCCTCCGCCATCGCCCGCGCCCCGGACGCGCTGCGCGCCACCGACGCCGCGCGTGCCGCGTCGCGGGCCGCGCCGTCCACCTGGCTCTGGGCGTCGACCATCCGCCCGGCGCCCGCAAGGAACAGCAGGAACACGACCATGAGCGGCGTTACCAGCACCATCTCCAGCGACATCGAGCCCCGGTCGGTCACCGCTGCGCCTCGCAGGCCGTGCCGACGCCGACGTCCGGGCGGAAGCACTCGATCGGCCCCTGCGACCGCTGGGTCACCGAGAACGTCAGGAACGGCACGACGCGCACGGCCGTCCCGCTGACCTGGACCCAGCGCTCGTCGCCGTCCTGGCCCGCCTGGACGGACAGGCCCTCGATGAGCTTCGGGCCGATCTGGCGGACGTCCGTCCCGGCCTTGTCCACCGCCCGGCCGCGCCAGTCGCCGCCCGTGTCGGTGCGCGCCACCCGCGCCCCGGCCTGCGCCGCCGCGAGCGCGACCTGCCGCGCGTGGTACACCATCGCGAACTGGACGGACGCGAGCAGCACGAGCAGCAGCACCGGCGTGAGGATGGCGAACTCGATCGCCGACGCGCCGCCGTCCCGCCTCCCGCGCACGGCTCAGGTGCCGGTGTTGATGCTGTCGGCCTTGTCGCTGATCTTCTTCATGATGGTCGCGCCGATGGCGAGCGCGATCGCGGCCAGGATGGCCGTGATGATCGCCCATTCGATCGCCGAGGCGCCCCGGCCGCGGTCCTCCGTCCGCAGCCGGTGGACGCGCGTGCCGAGCACGGCCCGCAGATAGACGAGTGTCGGATCGTTCAGCAGATTCATCTGTTCCGCTCCTAGAGGGGATCGGTACGGACGGCGGGGAACGTTCAGGATCCCATCACCCGGATCACGGCGGGATAGGCCAGGAAGACGAGGAAGGCACCGCAGAGGAACAGTTGCGCGACGAGCATCGACTGGGAGCGCTCGCCCGCCTTCCCCTCCAGCTCCGACAGCTCGCGGCTGCGCATGGACGCCGCCCGCGCGGCCAGGGACTTGCGGACCTGCGCGCCGTCGTCGGCGACGAGCGCGAGCGCCCCGGCCAGGTCGCGCAGTTCGGCGACGTCCAGGTCCTCGCCGAGCGTGCCGAGCGCCTGCCAGGGCGTCCGGCCGGTGATGCGGGCGTTGCCGAGGGCGTCGCGCAGCCGCCGCATCGCCCAGCCGTCGCCGACGTTCGCGGCCGTCATCAGCGCCTCGGGGACGCCGCGTCCGCCCGCGAGGTTCATCGAGACCAGGTCCAGGAACGCTCCCACGACCCGCCGGAAGTCATTGCGCCGCGCGACGGCCTCCTGCCGGAGCTGCACGTCGGGGAAGAAGAAGAACGCGACGGCGAAGATGACGCAGATCCACGCCGGGACCTGCACCGACATCCCGAGCCCGAGCAGCGCGAAGTAGGCGATGACCACCGGGACGAACAGCAACGCGGCGGCCGGCAGCAGGAACTTGGTGGCGAGGAACGCCTCCAGCGACCGGTCGGTGATGTCCAGGTCCGCGCGAATGGACGTCATCCGCCACCCGCGCGCCTCGGCGAACCGCACCAGCTCCCGGCCGACCCGGGCGCGCAGCCCACCGACGGACTCGCGCGTAGGCGACGTCCGCCCGGCCCGCTCGGTCCCCCGCCGCCGCGCCGCGTCGAACGCCGCCAGCCGCGTCGCCAACCCCGGCCGCGGCGGGAACAACGCCCGCACGAGCGCGAACAACCCGAGCCCCGCAATGGCCCCCGCGAGCAACGCCGAATTCACTGCATGCCCCCTTCGCGGGAGCGGAGGGGGGAACGGCCGCGCCAGCCGGCGACTGTGGACGGGACCTCGCTCGGGACGCCCGGACGGTCTTCGCGGCCGGCGAGGAAGCGGTCGGGCAGTTCGTGCCGTGCCAGACGGCG
Organism: Actinomadura rubteroloni; assembly: GCF_002911665.1. Classification (NCBI taxonomy): domain Bacteria; kingdom Bacillati; phylum Actinomycetota; class Actinomycetes; order Streptosporangiales; family Thermomonosporaceae; genus Actinomadura; species Actinomadura rubteroloni. The sequence continues at coordinate 1,861,069 of NZ_MTBP01000001.1, read as the reverse complement.
CAGCCACAGGAAGCCCAGGGCGTACAGGCCGATGACCACGCACAGGACGAGCTGTCCGAGGAAGTCGTCGTACGGCTCGACGTAGGAGTGGTTGAACACCGCGAGCGCGATGGCCGTCCCGACCGAGACGCCGACGACGATCCGGACGCTGCGCCGCGTCGAGCGCCGGTCGGCCTCCACGCGGCGCCGCATGTCCAGTTCGGCGCGGGCGGACGTCGCGAGCGCGCCGAGCATGTCGCGCAGGCCGGGGCCGCGCAGCTTGGCGTTCAGGATCAGGGCGGCGACGACGAGGTCGGCGGACGGGTCGTCCAGGTCGTCGGCGAACCGGCGCAGCGCCTCGGGCATCGGCACGCGGGTGTGGAGGCGGTCCACGAGGTCGCGCAGCGGGCGCTGGAGCGCGGGCGCCGCCGCGCGCAGCGACGCCGGGATCGCCTGCTCCAGCCCGACCGCGCCCGCGATCGTGTCGCGCAGCGACTCCGACCACGCGGCCAGGCCCTCCAGCCGCGCCATCCCGCGCCGTTCCTCGGCGGCGCCGCCCGCCAGGCCGTTCCAGGCGAGGACGAGCACGCCCGTCCCGATCGCCGCCATCGGCCAGCGCGTCACGACCAGCACCGCGGCCCCGGCGAGGACGGCGACGGCCGTGCGGGTGGTCAGGGTGCGGATCATCTCCTCGCGGCGCCGCGCCCGGTCGGGGCCGCGCCGCACCGGCATCCCGCGCAGGCTCGCGACGAGCAGCAGGATCCCGCCGCCCGCGAGCGCGCCCGCCGCGATCGCCAGCAGGACGTCAGCCGAGTACACCGCGCCCCCTCACCACTGGACGGCCTCGCGCGCCGGGTCGTACCCGTACTCGGCGAGGTCGTCGGCGCAGGCGATCGGCGCGTGCGGGACGGCCGTGCCGTCCGGGCCGAGCGCGAACACCTCCGACGACAGCACGCGCCCGTCGCTGCCCGTCACCTCGCGGACGCTCGCGACGTACCGGCGCAGCCGCCCGCCGCGCGCGTAGTCGTTGCGCTTCTCGATGAACACGACGAAGTCGATGGCGCCCGCGATGAGCATATGCGTCGCGTCGACGGGCAGCCGTTCCTCGGACTGGATCGCGTACGTCGCGATGCGGTTGAACACCTCCGCCGAGGAGTTCGCGTGGATGGTGGACAGCGAGCCGTCGTTGCCCTGCGTCATCGCGTTGAGCATCGTGACGATCTCGTCGCCGAGCACCTCGCCGACGATCACGCGGGACGGGTTCATGCGCAGCGACCGCCGTACCAGGTCCGCCATCGAGATGAGGCCCTGGCCCTCGGAGTTCGGGAGCCGCTGCTCGAACGCGACGACGTTCGGGTGCAGCTCGGGGAACGCGTCCAGCCCGAGTTCCAGCGCCCGCTCGACGGTGATCAGCCGCTCGTGCGCCGGGATCTCGTTGGCGATGGCGCGCAACAGCGTCGTCTTCCCCGCGTTGGTCGCACCGGCGATCATGATGTTCTTGCGGGCGTGGACGGCCGCGCGGAAGAACCGGCCCAGCTCGGCGCTGAACGTCCCGGTCCCGACCAGGTCGGCGAGGAACACCTTGCCGAGGCGGGCGCGGCGGATCGAGAGCGCGGGCCGGACGGTCACGTCCATCACCGCCGACAGGCGCGACCCGTCCGGGAGGCGCAGGTCGAGTTCGGGGTTGGCGGTGTCGAACGGACGCGACGACAGGCCGCTGTAGGCCGCGAGGATCTGGATGAGTTCGACCAGTTCCTCGTCGCTCTCGGCGACGGGCTCCCCCATGGCCTCGCGTCCGTCGGCGTACCCGATGAACACGCGGTCGCAGCCGTTGACGTCGATGTTCTCGATCTCGGGGTCCTCCAGCAGCGGCTGGAGCCGGCCGACGCCGAACAGCGCCGCGTGGACGCCCGCCGCGAGCGCCTCTTCCTCCTCGGCGTTCGGCGGACGGCGCCCGGACGTGATCTCGCCGCGCGCGTACTCCTCCAGGACCTGCCCGATGAGCGCGCGGGCGAACTGGCGCTCGTCCTCGCCCGACATCGCCGCGAGCCCGTGCGCGGCGTCCAGCCGCCGCTGCTGGGCGAGCCGGTCGCCGACTTCCTGGCGGAGCCGTTTGACGAGTCCGTGGTCCATCTAGCGCCTCCCGTCCTCGACAAGCGGCGCGGTGTCGGCGGGCGGACGGGCCGCGCCGGCGACGACGCGTCCGGCCAGGTCGGCGGCGGCCTCGCGCGCGGAGCGGATCAGCAGCGAGCGGTCGAGCCGGCCGCCCCACCGGCCGCCGAGCAGGTCGGCGCCCTTCGGGTCGAGCGCGAGCCCGCCGAGGACGCTCACCGACGGCGCCGCCGGGCCGGGGCGCGCGGCGTCGGCCTGGCCCGCCAGCCGGCGGCGCGTGCCGGCGAGGATGCGGTCGACCTCGGCGACCGAGCCGCGGAAGGCGCGCGGGTCGGCGAGGACGAGCACGCCGAGCGGCGGCCCGCCGCGCAGCTCCTCCCCCAGCACCGCGACGCGTTCGCGCAGGTGGGCGACCTGTTCCAGGGTGGCGCGGGTGACGAGCACGACGAGGTCGGCCTCGCGCATGAGGTCCAGCAGCGGGCTGCCCGCGCCGAGCCGTCCGCAGTCGGCGAGGACGTCCACCGATCCGAGCCCGGCGAACGCGCGCCCGAGCGGCCCCCACAGCCACGTCATCGCCTGCGCCTGCTCGGCGCTGGTCAGCCCGACGAGCACGTCGAGGCCGCCGACGAGCCGCTGGCAGTGCTCGGCGATCTGGTCGGGGCGCAGCCCGCGCCGGGCCGTCGCGGCGAGGCTGAGCAGGCCGCGCGACGGGTTGAGCATCCCGGCGTCGCCGGTGTCCTCGGCGGGCAGGCGGTAGACGAGGTCGCCGCCCGCCTGGTCGCACTCGGCGACCAGGACCGGACGGGGCCAGACCGCGCCGAGCGCCACGGCGGCCGTGGTGACGCCGGGCGCTCCCTTGTCGGCGGCGAGGGCGATGAGGGCCACGGTCAGTTCCCCGCGCTCGGACTGGTCCCGCTGTTCGGCGCGGTCCCCGTCGGCTGCTGGGTCTTGCCCGCCGGGGGCACGTCGCCACCGCCGCCCTGCGTCGTCGGGATCTTGGTGCCCTCGGGCAGCAGCGCCACCGCGACCGCGCCGAGCGAGGCGGCCTGCGCCACCTTCGCGGCCTCGGCCGCCGGGACGGCCACGTCCAGCGTGGTCTGGTCGCCGCCGCCGAGCTTCTCGGCGTCGCCGCGGCCGATGTCCATGACGATCGCGTCGCCGGACAGGACGGTCCCGGTGCGTCCGCCGCCCGACCCGCCGCCCGCTCCGGCCGCGACCGCGTAGAGCGCGACCCGCGCGCCGACCGTCACGCCGCCGGGGAACTGGCCGGGTTTGACCGCGAGCCCGACGACGACCCGGCCGCGCGCCGCGTCGTCGTCCCGGCTGACCATCCCGTTCGTCAGCAGCGCGCCCTTCACCAGCGGCACGGCCGCGTACGCCTGGACGACCTTGGCGCGCTCCGACCAGGCGATGAAGTAGTCGTCGCCGGTGTCGCCGACCTGGACCTCCTGCAGCGCCGACGCCGGGATGCGCTGGCCCGCCGCGACGGGCTGCGCGATGCGGATCGCCGACACCCGCTGCCCGCTGGCCATCACCAGGTACGCGCTGGTCAGGGCGCCGCCGAGGATGAGCAGCACGGCGAGCGCCGCGAGCGCGGGACGCCGTTCGCGCGGCGCCACCGGCAGCCGCTGGCCGCCCGCCGCGCCGAGCCCGGATCCGCCGAGGCCGCCCGCTCCGCCGGGAGGGTTCAACGAGACCCCGCCGCCGCGGGGGGAGTCGCCTCCCGCGACCGCCGACTGGTTGGACTTCATCGCGCTGGCCACCGCTCCTTCCCGTCCGGCGTGCGCCGCCGGCCGAGATCCGCCGCCTGTCGAGCGATCCATGCTCGCGGTGATCGCGAGGTCACGTCAATGCGTTCGGCGCGGTGAAGCCGGGCCGTGACGGAACGCACCGGGTTGACCAGTGCTTTTCGCGGCCACTCCGGTTCTGACCACCGGTGACATGATCCGCTGACAGTCACCCGAATACTAGACGCATTTGTCATGATCTGCTGGGCTTCGCGGCGAATCGATGGTCCGGGCGCGGCGGCGGGACCCGCAGCCCCGGCGGGGCCGAGTAATTAAGCTGACCCGAACGCCGGGGCTCCCGGCGACCGGGCGACGAAGGGGCTCGAATGCGGATCTCGTGTACCGCGCTCACCGGGGACGGTCCCCGGGACGTCGTGATCCATGTCGATTCCGAAATGACGGTCGACGGCGTCGCGCGCTCGCTGCACGGAACGCTGAATGGCGCCGCGTCCCCTGACGAGATCGTTTCCGCCGTTCCCGCCCCGCGTTTCGCGACGGACGCGCGCTCGGGCGGGGTCGCCGCCGCCCCGCCCGCGGGCAGCCCCGTCAAGGAGCGGCGCGCCCTGTGGATGGACGGCCGGATGCTCGACCCCGAGGCGCTGGCCGTCCGGGAGCTGCGCGACGGGGCGGTGCTGGCCGTCGAGGAGCGCACCGCCGCCGCGACCGTCCTCGCCGAGCCGACCGGGCTGGCCGAGATCCGCGTCGTCGGCGGCCCCGCGGCCGGGACCGTCCACCGGCTCGGGCTCGGCGTCGGGACGCTCGGCTCGGGCGCGGCGGTCGACATCACCGTCCCCGACCCCGGCGTCCCGGCCGCGTCGCTGCGGATCACCGTCGCCCGCGACCAGGTGCTGGTCGAGCCGTCCGCGCACACGACAGCGCTGCTGGACGGCGAGGCGCTGCCGTCCGGCCGGACGCACTGGCCGCCCGGCGGGATGCTGACCGTCGGCGCGACCGTCCTCACGCAGGTCCCGAGCGCCCCGCCGGACACGCATCTGGAGCCGCTGCCCGGCGGCGGGCTGGCGTTCAACCGCCCGCCGCGGCTGCGTCCCGCCGGGCGCGCCCGGTCGGTCGCGGTGCCGCGCCGTCCCGAGCGGGACCCGCGCGAGCGGCTGCGGCTGTTCGGCGCGCTGCTGTTCTCCGCGTTCGGCCTGGTCATGGCGTTCGGGCTCGGGCAGTGGTGGTGGGCGCTGTTCGCGCTGGCGTGGCCGCTGACGGCCGTCGGCGAATGGCTCGGCGACCGGCTGTACGGGCGCAAGTCGTACAAGAAGGCGCTGCGCGAGTACCAGGTGCGCGCCGACGCGTTCGGCGGCGAGCTGGACCGGCTGCGCCGTGAGGACCAGGCCGAGCGCCGCGCCGCGTCCCCCGACCCTGCCGAGATTCTGCTGACCGCGACCGGCCCCCGGCGGCGGCTGTGGGAGCGCCGCGCCGACGACCCCGACGCGCTGCACCTGCGGCTCGGCCTCGCCGACCTGCCCGCCGCGGTCGAACTGCTCGACGCCGGAGACGACCCGGACGCGCAGGTCCCGCTCGCCCGGCTCGTCCCGGTCGCGCTGCCGCTGCCCGAGTACGGCGTCCTCGGCGTCACCGGCCCGCGCGGCGCGGGACGCGGGCTCGCGCGCTGGCTCGTCGCGCAGGCCGCGGCCCTGCACAGCCCCCGCGACCTGTCGATCGTCGTCCTCACCGCCGGGGACGCCGCCGCCGGCGACGCGTGGAACTGGGTGCGCTGGCTGCCGCACTGCTCGCCGCGCTCGGGCGAGGAGTGCGCGGCGCTCGTCGGGACCGACCCCGAGTCCGTCGCGCACCGCGTCACCGAGCTGGCCATCCACCTCACCGAGCGGCGCCGCGCCGCGCAGGCCGCCGGGGCGGGCGCCCCGCCCGCGTTCGGGAGCATCCTGCTGGTGCTGGACGGCGCGCGGGCGCTGCGGCGCGTCCCGGGCATGCCGATGCTGCTGGCGCGCGGCGCCGAGTTCGGCATCCACGCGATCTGCCTGGACGACGAGGAGCGCCTCCTGCCCGAGGAGTGCTCCGCCGTCGCCGCCCTCGACCCCGAGAACCCGGTCACGCTGCGGCTGCGCGGCGACGGCCTGGACGGCGCCGCGACCGTCCTCGCCGACCAGGTCTCGGTGGCGTGGGCCGAACGGCTCGGCCGCGCGCTCGCGCCGGTCCGCGACGTGTCCCGCGAGGACGGCGACGAGGCCCTGCCCGGCGAGGTCCGGCTGCTGGACCTGCTCGACATGCCCGACCCGACCGCCGAGCACGTCCTGCGCGCGTGGGCGGCCGGCGGCGGGCGGTCCACCCGCGTGCCGGTCGGCGTCGGCGCGGACGGCGTCCACCACCTCGACCTGCGCGCCGACGGGCCGCACGGCCTCATCGCGGGCACCACCGGCGCGGGCAAGTCCGAGCTGCTCCAGACGCTCATCGCGGGGCTCGCCGTCGCGAACCGGCCCGACGAGCTGACGTTCGTCCTCATCGACTACAAGGGCGGCGCCGCGTTCAAGGACTGCGCGAAGCTGCCGCACACGGTCGGGATGGTCACCGACCTGGACGGCCACTCCACCGAACGCGCGCTGGAGTCGCTGGCCGCCGAGCTGCGCCGCCGCGAGGAGATCCTGCTCGCGGCGGGCGCCAAGGACCTGGACGACTACAACGACGTGCGCGCCGCCGATCCCGGGCGCCAGGCCGTCCCCCGGCTGCTGCTGGTCATCGACGAGTTCGCCGCGATGATCGGCGAGCTGCCCGACTTCCTCGCCGGGCTCGTGGACATCGGCCGGCGCGGCCGGTCCCTCGGCGTCCATCTGCTGCTCGCCACGCAGCGCCCGGCGGGGGTCGTCACCGCCGACATCCGGGCGAACACGAACCTGCGGATCGTCCTGCGGGTCACCGACGCCGAGGAGTCGCGCGACCTGCTCGGCACCGCCGACGCGGCGCAGATCTCCAAGGCCACGCCGGGACGCTGCCACGTCCGGTCCGGAGCGGGCGCGGCCAAGGCCGTCCAGTCCGCGCGGGTCGGGGGGCGGCGGCCGGGCGCGGGGCCGTCCGGGCGGGGGCCGGTCGTCCGGCCGCTGCCGTGGACGGGCCTCGGCCACCCGTTCCCCGGCGGCGAGGACCCGTCCGACGACGGGACGATGCTCACCGACCTCGCCGTGCTCGTCCAGGCCGTGGACGAGGCCGCGCGCCGGTCCCGCATCCCGCGCCAGCCGTCGCCGTGGCTGACGCCGCTGCCCGAGCGCGTCCGGCTGACGCCGCGCACGGCGGCGGGCGGCTCGGTCGTGGACGTCGCGCCGATCCCGTTCGGGATCACCGACCTGCCCGCCGTCCAGTCCCGCGAGCCGCTGCTGCTGGACCTCGCGGGCGGCGGCCACCTCTACGTCGCCGGGACGGCCCGGTCCGGCCGCTCCACCGCGCTGCGCACGCTCGCCGGGTCCCTCGCCGGGTCGTGCTCGCCGTACGACGTCCACCTCTACGCGATCGACTGCGGCGCCGGGGCGCTGCTGCCGCTCGTGTCGCTGCCGCACTGCGGGGCCGTCGTCGGACGCGAGCAGCTCGACCGGTGCGAGCGGCTGATCGTCGCGCTGTCGGCGGAGGTGTCGCGGCGGCAGCAGCTCCTCGCCGGGGCGGGGTTCGCCTCGCTCGCCGAGCAGCGCGCCGCCGTCGCCGCGACCGACCGGCTCCCGTGGATGGTCCTGCTGCTGGACCGGTGGGAAGCCTTCGTCGCCGCGTTCGAGCACTACGACTACGGACGGCTCGTCGACCAGGTGCTGCGCCTGCTGCGCGAGGGCGCGGCGGTCGGCCTGCGCGCGGTCTTCACCGGCGACCGTTCCGGTCTCGGCGGCCAGATCTCGACGGTCTTCGACCGGCGGCTGATCCTGCGGATGGCCGACCCCAACGACTACGGCTACGCCGGGCTCCAGCCCCGGCAGGTGCCGGCCGCGATGCCGCCCGGCCGCGCCCTGGAGCACCTCGCCCCCGGCATCCCGCTGCGCGAGTCGCAGATCGGGCTGCTCGGGGAGGACGCGTCCGGCGCCGCGCAGGTCACCGCGTTGCAGGAGATCGGACGGGCGTGCGTCAGCCGGTACGGGAAGCTGCCCCGGCGGCAGCGCCCGCTGCACGTGGACGAACTGCCCGTCCGCGTGACCTACCGCGAGGCGATGGCCCTGGACCCGGACTTCCTGGCGCCGTCCGCGCTGTGGGCGTTGGTCGGCGTCGGCGGCGACACCCTCGCCCCCGTCGGCGTGGACCTCCTCAACGAAGGCCCGGGGTTCGTCGTGGCGGGCCCGCCGCGCACCGGCCGCTCCACGACCCTCTGGACGATCGTCTGCTCGCTCCTGGACCCGGCCGTGGCGGGAGGCCTGGTCCCGGTCGTCCTCGTGACGCCGCGCCGCTCGCCGCTGCGCCAGCTCGCCGGACGCCCCGGGGTCCTCGCCGTCCTGGACGCCGACGCCACCGCCGAGGACCTGGAGACGGCCGTGCACGGCGAGCACCGCTACGTCGTGGTCGTGGACGACGCCGAACTCCTGGACGAGACCGAACTGGACGACGCCCTGCGCGACGCCCTCCGCACCGCCCGCGACGGCGAACACGCGGTCGTCCTCGGCGGCACCACCGCCGATCTGGGCCGCGGCTACCGGGGCTTCCTCCCCGACGCGCGCCGCTCCCGCTCGGGCGTCCTGCTGTCGGTGGACACCCCGGAGGACGGCGAACTCTTCGGCCTGCGCCTGCCGCGCAACGCGTCCCTGGGCGGTCCGACCGGCCGCGGCCTCTTCGTCGCGACGGGCGTCACCACCCAGATCCAGGTGGCCCTCCCCCTGAGCTGACGCGGCGCGTGCGGGGAGAAAAGAGCGGATCCCGGCCTCGGGGGGATGGGCCGGGATCCGCGGTCTTCCGGGTCGGCTAGCGGGTGGCCGCCTCGATGTTCTGGCGGGAGCGGCGGATGTCCTGGCCGCCCTGCTCCAGGGCCAGCGCCATCTTGTCGAAGGCGGCCTTGGCCTCGGCCCACGTGGAGCGGAAACGGTCCGCGCCCGGACCCCACCAGATCTCGGCGCTGCTCACGGTGCGTCCGTTGAGGTCCTTGATGAGGGCGTCGAGGTTGCGCGCGTGCTTGCTGAAGATGCGCGACAGCTCCTCGAGTTCCCCGATGCTGGCTCCGCGCCGGTCTCCGCTCATCGCCTCGGCCCTTTCGGTCGTCGTCCGCCGGGCCGGTCGTGCCGGCCCCGTACCGGACGCCGTTTTCCGGAATGGCGTCAGCCTACGCCCGCCCGATCTCGGTAATCCAGACGGGCGAGGCGATCCGTGCGTCCGTTCTGGGCGTTGACCGCCGACTTTCACTGGCCGGATCCGGCCAGCCGTGCCTTTCGTAATGATCTTGGGCGTCATCCGGCGGCGAATCGCACGTACGGAATACCGGACGGTATCGCGCTGTTCATCCGATATGCCCCTGAGCGCGCCGCGACCCGGCCCCGGGCGTTCGGGAATGAAAACCGTTGTCCCATGGTTCATCCGGGTGCGCGACGGAGAGGGGACACCCCCGACGGACCCCGCCCGCGAGCACGTACGGGAGGAACCATGAAGAAGGACGCACACCCGGACTACCAGCCCGTGGTCTTCCGCGACCGCAGCGCCGACTACGCGTTCCTGACCCGCTCGACCGTCCGGTCCGACCAGACGATCGAGTGGGAGGACGGGAACACCTACCCGGTGGTGGACGTCGACGTCTCCTCGGCGAGCCACCCGTTCTACACCGGCCGTGGACGCGTCATGGACACGACCGGCGCGGTGGAGAAGTTCAACCGCCGCTACAAGAAGAGTTGACGCGCGAACGCCCCCGTCCGGAGCACCGGGCCGGGGGCGTTTCCGTGCGGAAAGGTCAGCGTCCGAAAAGGGACCCGTTCGGGTTGCCGGGCGCGTAGACCGTGATGCCCTGCGGCAGCGCCTTCAGCTCCTCGATCCGGGCGCACGTCGGGCACTTGTTGTAGCCGTCCTGGCGGGCCTTGTTCGCGGCGGCCTCGGCACGCGCCGACGCCACCTTCGCCTGCGCCTCGCTGACCTGCGCGAACGCGGCCTGCGCGCGGTCCACGGCGTCCTGGACGCGGGCCGGTAGCTCCACGCGCACCAGGTTGAAGTGGATGTTGGTGACGAACGTCCCGCCGAGCGTGGAGTTGAGGTCGGCGGCCAGGCTCGTGTTGATCGCCGTCTGGACCTTGTTGATGTTGGCGTTGTTGCTCTGCGCGGGCGCGCCCTTCACCGGGACGGTCGCCGACGCGTTCTGCACGAGCGCGCACGAGGAGACCAGCTCGGCGCACCGGAAGCTGTTGACCTGGCTGCGCAGCGCGTTGTCGATCACCGGCCGGATGATCTGGTCGAGCCACGCCGACCAGCCCGTGTCGCCGTTCCACGCGTAGTGCATGTCGCCGTCCGCGCCCCGGAACTTGCGGGTGCCGTACTTGTCGTCGAACGAGCGCAGCGTCGCGTGGTCGAGGTTCAGCGTGAAGTACAGCGTGCCCTCGATGCCCATGTTGACGCCGTCGGAACTCGGCACCGTCACGACGTCCACGCCGGACTCGTCGCCCTTGGACGCCTGCGACGTGATCGTGTAGAAGCGCTGCTGCGCCGGGTACTTGTGGACCTTGGAGTAGAGGCCGATCCACGTCCGTCCCGAGCCCGGGTCGATGACCTGGCGGATGCGGTTGTTGTCGAAGAACCCGCCGTTGCGCACGACCGCGACCTCGCCGCCGCCCGTCCGCTCGTACCCGCCGAACAGCGCGGTGAGGACGGGGATCCCGACGACGGCCAGCAGGACGGCGAGGACGACGGACGTCCGACGGCGCGGCGAACGCCAGGACGGCACGGTGGGACGCTTGGGGGCAGGCACGGGGGGAACTCCTTCCGGACGCCCGACTTCTTCGGGCGAACTCGGAAGATCGGACGCACGCGGGCGGTGCGCGGATCCGTGCAGCACGCGGGGCTTACATCATCACTTCAGAACGATTATCTAGACTGCGGTGCGAGGTTGAGGGAGGAGACCCAACGTGCGCAAGGTCCTGATCGCCAACCGCGGTGAGATCGCGGTCCGAATCGCCCGCGCCTGCCGCGACGCCGGGCTGACGAGTGTGGCGGTGTACGCCGAGCCGGACCTCGACGCACTGCATGTGCGGGTCGCGGACGAGGCGTATTCGCTGGACGGCCGCTCGGCCGCCGAGAGCTATCTCGACATCGGCAAGCTGCTGAAGATCGCCGCCGAGTCGGGCGCGGACGCCGTCCACCCCGGCTACGGCTTCCTGGCCGAGAACGCCGACTTCGCGACGGCGGTGCAGGAGGCGGGTCTCACCTGGATCGGTCCGCCGCCGGCCGCGATCAGCGCGCTCGGCGACAAGGTGCAGGCCCGGCACATCGCGCAGGCCGTCGGCGCGCCGCTGGTCGCGGGCACCACCGACCCGGTGTCGGGCGCGGACGAGGTCGTGGCGTTCGCGACGGAGCACGGGCTGCCCATCGCGATCAAGGCGGCCTACGGCGGCGGCGGACGCGGGCTGAAGGTCGCGCGGACGCTGGAGGAGGTCCCCGAGCTGTACGAGTCGGCCGTCCGCGAGGCGGTGTCGGCGTTCGGGCGCGGCGAGTGCTTCGTGGAGCGCTATCTGGACCGTCCGCGCCACGTGGAGACGCAGTGCCTGGCCGACCAGCACGGGAACGTGGTCGTCGTCTCGACCCGTGACTGCTCGTTGCAGCGCCGCCACCAGAAGCTCGTCGAGGAGGCCCCGGCGCCGTACCTGACGGACGAGCAGGTGGAGCTGCTGTACTCGTCGTCCAAGGCCATCCTCAAGAAGGCCGGGTACGTGGGCGCCGGGACGTGCGAGTTCCTCGTCGGCCAGGACGGGACGATCTCGTTCCTGGAGGTCAACACCCGGCTCCAGGTCGAGCACCCGGTGACCGAGGAGGTCGCGGGCGTCGACCTCGTCCGGGAGATGTTCCGGGTCGCGGCGGGCGAGGAGATCGGCTACGACGACCCGGTGCTGCGCGGCCACTCGATCGAGTTCCGGCTGAACGCCGAGGACGCGGGCCGCGGCTTCCTGCCCGCCGTCGGCACGCTGACCGCGTGGGAGCCGCCGTCGGGGCCGGGCGTCCGGCTCGACTCGGGCTATGAGGCGGGGCACACCGTCCCGCAGGAGTTCGACTCGCTGATCGCCAAGCTGATCGTGACCGGCGCGACGCGGCGGCAGGCGGTGGAGCGGGCGCGGCGGGCGCTGGCCGAGTTCGTGATCGACGGCATGCCGACCGTGCTGCCGTTCCACCGCGCGGTGCTGGACGACCCGGCGTTCGTGCCGGACGAAGGGCCGTTCACCGTCCACACCCGGTGGATCGAGACCGAGTTCGACAACACGATCCCGCCGTTCGAGGGCGCGGCGGCGCCCGGCGCGGACGAGGGCGCCCGCGAGCGCGTCACCGTCGAGGTCGGCGGCAAGCGGCTCGAAGTCGTCCTGCCGGCGGGCCTCGGGGCGACGGCGGCGGGCGGCGGGGCGGCGGCGTCCGCTCCGGCGCGGCGCGGCGCGGGCCGCAAGGGCGGCGGGGCTGCGGCATCCGGGGACTCGCTGGTCAGCCCGATGCAGGGCACGATCGTCAAGCTGATCGTCGAGGACGGCGCGGCCGTCGCGGCGGGCGACCCGATCGTCGTGCTGGAGGCCATGAAGATGGAGCAGCCGCTCACCGCGCACAAGGCCGGGACGATCAGCGGGCTGTCCGCCGAGGTCGGGCAGACGGTGTCGTCCGGCGCGGTCATCTGCGAGATCAAGGACGCCTGAGCCGCGTCCGCGAGCGGCCCGGCGCGTGCGCCGGGCCGCTTTCTTTGCCCGCGACGGGGAACGGACGGCGAGCCGTGCACGTCGTACGGGACGAGGAGGAAGACTGCGAACATGAGATCCCACCTTCGGTTCCGCCGGGGCGGCGTCCTCGCCGCGGTGCTGGGCGCGGCCGTCCTGCTGGTCTTCGGCGGCGCGGGCGCGGCGAGCGCGGACACCTCGGCCCAGATCGCGCACGGCCTGCTGAGTTCCCGTCTTTACGTGACGAGCAAGGTCGCGGGTTCGGTCTCGCCGGGCGACCAGGCGCAGATGCGCGCCGCGCTCGACAAGGCCGACAAGGCCGACATCCGCGCGGTGGTGATCGCGAACGACGTGCCCCCGGCGGCGACGCGGTCGATGCTGGCGCAGGTCGCCAACAGCGTCGGCAAGGGCGAGACGTACGTCGCGGTGTCGGCGGACGGCTCAGGCCTGTGGGCGATCTCCAAGAAGCTGTCCGCGTCCGACATCGACCAGCTCCAGGCGCGCGGCACGCCGGGCGCTTCGGCGGCCGACCAGCTCACCGGGTTCGTGGACCGGGCCGAGAAGAAGGCCGAGGACCAGGCGCGCAGCGGCATGATCGGCGGGTTCGTCCTGCTCGGGCTGCTCGTGGTGGTCGTCGCCGGGGCGGCGGGCGCGTTCCTGGTGGTGCGGCGGCGGCGCCGTGAGCGCGAGGCCCGGCAGCTCGACGACCTCAAGCGCGGCGTCCAGGAGGACGTCACGCTGCTCGGCGAGGACATCGCCCGCCTCGACCTGAACGTCATGGACCAGGGCCTCGACCCGACCGTCCGGGGCCACTACGAGGCCGCGATGAACTCCTACGACGCGGCGAAGGCGGCCATCGACGCCGCGCGCGTCCCCGCCGACATGACGCGGGTCGCGACGGCGCTGGAGGACGGCCGCTACAACATGACGGCGACGCGGGCGCTGCTCGCGGGCGAGCCGGTGCCCGAGCACCGCGCGCCGTGCTTCTTCAACCCCAACCACGGGCCGTCGGTGCAGGACGTGGTGTGGGCGCCGCCGGGCGCGGCGCCCCGGTCCGTCCCGGCGTGCGCGGCGGACGCGCAGGCCGTGCTGAGCGGGCGTGCGCCGGACTACCGGATGGTGCCCTACGGCGACGGACGGCGTCCGTACTGGGACGCGGGTCCGGCCTACGCGCCGTACGCGGGCGGTTATTACGCGTCCTACGGCGGTCTGGACCTCGTGAGCGGCCTGCTGATCGGCACGGCGCTCGGCTCGATGATGTCGGGCGGGTTCGGCGGCGGCTGGGGCGGCGGCTTCGACGGCGGCGGCGGGGACCTCGGCGGCGGGGGCGACCTCGGCGGCGGCTGGGACTTCGGCGGCGGCGACTTCGGCGGCGGCGGGGATTTCGGGGGCGGCGACTTCTGACCCGTCCCGTCGCGCCCGGGGTCCGGCCGGACCCCGGGCGTTCGCCTTTTCCGGGACCGGTGCCCGGTCACGGCCGGGTCACAGCTTCGCGCACCGCGCTGTGACCGGGCGTTGGCTAGAAAGGGGGACGGCCGAAGGCGACGACGAAGGGGAAATGCCGTGACCGAGGACGGGGAATGGGGCCGGCGCGCTTTGTTGCGGGGCGCCGCCGTGGTGGCCGGGGCCGCCGCGACCGCGCCGCTGCTGGGCCGGACCGGAACGGCACGCGCCGACGACAGTGCAGCCGACGCGCTGTTCAAAGCCGGGAAATTCGAGCAGGCCGGCCGCGCGTACGAAGAGATCCTGAAAACCGATCCCGCCAATCTTCGGGCGGCGCGTCAGCGCGGCCATGTCGCGCTCCTGGCCAATAAGTTCGCCGACGCGGAGAAGTTCCTGACGACGGCCCGCCGGATCGCGCCCGACGACAAGGAGACCAACGCGCTGCTGGGCGACTGCTACATCCGGCAGGACAAATTCGCCCTTTCGGTGCCGTGCTGGCGGGCGGCCGGCGAAGAGGGCTACGCGCAGTGGTTCGGGGCCGTCCGGGGGAAGCCGTACGAGATCCACGGTGACGCCGGCCGCGTCCGCTGGCTCCAGACGGACCCGATGCCACTGGTCGAGGCCTCGCTCAACGGCGGGCCGGCGAAGCGCTTCACGTTCTACACCGGCACGCCGAACCTGGGCCTGACCGCGTCGGCGGCCGAGGACGCGGGGCTGACCCCGGTCTACAAGGAGAAGACCGACTTCGAGGGCACCCCGATCTGGGTGTACTACGGGTACCTGGACTCGTTCGCGCTGGGCGGGATCGAGCTGCGCAACGTCCCGGTGGGCTGGTCCTCGACGGAGTCGGGCGCCGATGTCGGCACCGAGAGCGACGGCATGATCGGGACCTGGCTCTTCTACCACCTGCTGACCACGTTCGACTACGCGGGCCGGTCGCTGGTCCTGCGCCGTCCGACGTCCGGAGCGTCCCGCAAGGTGCGCGCCGACGCCGCGCGGGCGGGCGTCAAGCCCCTGCCGATGTGGCTGTCGCGCGACCACGACGTCTCCAGCGTGGGCAGCGTCGCCGGATCCGGCGCCCGGGTGATGGGCGTGAATTTCGGCGGCGTCAGCGGTGAGGCCGCCGCGGGATTGACCGGGGACGTGGCCGAACGGCTCGGCGTGCGCACGGACAATGACCGTCCGATCGAGACGTTCGCCCACAGCCACCCGACCATCACCTATCCCTGCTATCCGAGCGAGATCCGTCTCGGCACGGCCACCGCCGAGGGCGTCTACTGTGAATCGGACCCGAACATGCCGGTCAACGTGCCCTGGCCGTACGGGCCGGGATTCGATTCGATCGGCCATTTCTCCCACTGCTTCTTCAAGCCGTTCACCATCACGCTCGACTTCACCGCCATGAATCTCTACATCGCGCGCGGCAAAGCCGCCTGACCCGAGGACGCACGCTGTGACCGCCACTGAGCCAGGACCGACGATGGGACGGACGGACGCGGAAGAGGCCCGTCCGGAGAACGCCGGGCGCTTCCAAAGGGTGATGGGCGCCGCGTCCCGGCCGGAGATCTGGAGACGCGGCCCGGTCCTCGCCGCGCTGGCGGTGCTGCTCGGCCTGGTGATGCTGCTGCACGGGTGGATCCCGAACGCGATCGGCAACGTCGGCAGCCTGGTCGAGACGTTCCTGCCGTGGACCGGCCTGTTCGTCCCGGTGCTGCTGGCCGGGGCGCTGTGGCGCCGCTCCGCCTCGGCCGTCGTCGCGCTGCTGGTGCCGGTCCTGGCGTGGCTGCACCTGTTCGGCGGGCTGCTCGGCGACCGGACCCACGCGGGCGGCGACCTCACGCTGGTCAGCCACAACGTCGGCGCCGCGAACCCCGACCCGGCCCGCACCGCCCGCGACCTGGCCGCGTCCGGCGCGGACGTGCTGGCCCTGGAGGAGATCACCTGGGAGGCCCGGGGCGTCTACGAGAAGGAGCTGGCGGCGAAATACCCGTACCACACGGCTCAGGGCACGGTCGGGCTGTGGAGCAGGCTGCCGCTGACGGACGTCCGCCCGGTCGACACCGCGATGGACGCGGGGCCGCTCGGGGCGATGAAGCCCACCAGCGAGAAGATGACCTACAACCGGGCGCTGCGCGCGACGGTGGCCACGGCGCACGGGCCGCTGGCGGTGTACGTGGCGCACCTCGGATCCATCCGCGTCAACCCCCGCGCGGGCTTCTGGACGGACGCGCGGAACCGGAACCTCCAAGCGCTCGGCGCGGCCGTCGCCGCCGAGAAGAACCCGCGCACGGTGCTGCTCGGCGACCTGAACGGCACCGTGGACGAGCGCTCGTTCACCGCCCTCACCGCGCATCTGCGCTCCGCCCAGACGAAGGCGGGGAGCGGTTTCGGGTTCACCTGGCCGGCGAGGTTCCCGATGGTGCGGATCGACCAGGTCCTGGTGCGGGGCGTGCGGCCGACGTCGTCGTGGGTGCTCCCGTCCACCGGCAGCGACCACCTGCCGGTGGCGGCGCGGATCGCCTGGTGACGGGCTAGGCGCTCTCGACGGCGGGGGCGGGGGCGCGGTGGGCGCGGGCCAGCAGGTCCGCGCCCATCAGCGCGACGGCGACGAGCGCGCCGAGCAGGAAGCCGCCGACGACGTCGCTCGGCCAGTGGACGGCGAGGTAGACGCGGCTGGCCCCGACGAGCGCGGCGCCCGCGACGGCGGCCGTCCAGGCCGCGGCGACCGCCGCCCGGTGCCGAAACTGGCCGCAGACCAGGAACGCGAGGACGAGCAGCAGCGCCGCCGCCACGGTCGTGTGGCGGGACGGAAACGAATACCCGGACTCGACGGTCAGCCAGTAGACCTGCGGCGGCCGGACGCGGTCCGCGAGGCCCTTCACGGTGCCGGCGGCGAAGGCCGAGCCGACGGCGGCGCCCGCGACCAGCACGAACGGGCGCACGGACCGTCCGCGCCACGCCAGGACGGCGGCGACGACCGCGCAGAGGGCGAGCAGCGGGTATCCGGCGGCGTCCGTGACGCCCTTCAGGAGCACGGTCAGCGCGTGCTCGCGGTGGTCGACGGTGTCGCCGAGCAGCGTCCGGTCGATCCCGCCCGTGCGGTGCGCGCCGACCAGCGCGGCGTCGGCGGCGAGCCCGAGCGCGCAGACCGCGAGCGCGACGGCGACCCGGGGCCGCCAGTTCGGGTGCGGGGGCTCGGATGACCACATGAACACGAGACCGCCTTCCGGCGAACAGGAGATGAACAGGGCGATTATCCCGCCGCCTCGGCCACCGAGACCCCTCTACCACCATTAGCAACTATTCAATCACTCAACGTCACTCAAATGAACAGCCCCTTCCATCAGAGGATCGTGCCACCGTAAAGTGGCAGCGTTGCGGTTCCCCCCTGGAAGGTGACGGTCGATGGTCGCTGTCGTGCGGAAGTTCGGAGTCGTCGTCGCGGCGGCAGCCCTGGTGGCGGCGGCCGTCACGCCGGTGCGGGCGGACACCGGCTGGCACGAGGTCGGCCTGCCGTTCTTCTGGCCGAAGACGGGCATCAACACGATCACCGCCGCCGGCGCCGGGAACGTCTGGTTCGCCGGATACCAGGGCAGCCTGCCGATCTTCGCGCCGGAGCTGTCCACGATCATCTGGACGTCCGGCAACCCCGTCGTGCGGCGCTGGACCGGCTCCGGCTGGAAGGAGTACCCGCTGAACGGATACTCCGGGACAGGCGAGGTGAACGACGTGAGCGCCGGCACCGAGACGTGGATCACGAGCAACGCCTCGTCCGGTCCCTACGTCGCGCGGTTCGACGGGACGGCGTTCGCCCGCGTCACCGCGCCGTCCGACGTGGAGCAGCTCAGGACCGTCCACACCGGCCCGGCGGGCACCTGGCTGACGGCCTGGCGGCGCGACCACGCCGGGGAGGGCCTCTACCGGTGGCGGGACGGCGCGTTCGTCGCCGAGACGCTACCCGCGGGCCTCAGCGGCCTCACCGCCCTCGTCCAGACCGGCCCGTCGGAGGCCTGGCTCGGCGCGACGCGGCAGCAGGCGGGCGGCGGATCCGTCGCCACGACCCTGCACTGGACCGGGGGCGCGTGGACCGAGGTACCGACGCCCACCGCGTCGAAGGTCCTGCGCACGCTCGCGGCCGGCGGCCCCGGCGACATCTGGGCGGCGGCGGCGGATCTCGTCGCCCGGTGGGCACCCGTCGAGTCGCTGCTGCACTGGAACGGCACCGCGTGGTCACCGGTCGCGCTCCCGGGCGGCGGCTTCGTCCCGCGCGACGTCGTCGTGGACGGCACCGGCCGCGCCTGGCTGGGGGGCACCGACGGCACGACGGGAGTCCTCTACCGCCGCGACGGCGACACGTGGACGAAGCAGACGATCCCGCTCCCGTCCGGCGCCAAGCGCCTGGACCTCTACCGCTTCGCCGCGATCCCCGGAACCACGACTCTCTGGGCCGAGGGCACCCGCGACGACACTCCGGTCGTCATGACCACCGGCTGAGGTCCGCCGCCCCCGCGGGCCGGGACTTCAATTAGTACGCGTGCTCGGTCATCAGGCGGCGGCACGCCTCGGTGATGCTGCCCGACATCGACGGGTACACCGCGAACGTGTGGGCCACCTGGTCGACCGTGAGGTGCTGCTGGACGGCGATCGAGACGCCGAGGATCAGTTCGCTGGCGCGCGGCGCGACGATGACGCCGCCGAGCACGATGCCGGTGGACGGGCGGCAGAACAGCTTGACGAACCCGTCCTCGAACCCCTGCATCTTGGCGCGCGGGTTGGTGAACAGCGGCAGCATGACCGTCCGGGCGTTGACCTCGCCGGAGTCGACCATGTGCTGCGTCACGCCGACGGACGCGACCTCGGGGTCGGTGAAGATGTTGGACGCGACCCAGCCGAGCTTGAGCGGCTGGACGGCCTCGCCGAGCGCGTGCCACATCGCGATCCGCCCCTGCATCCCGGCGACGGACGCGAGCATCAGCACGCCGGTGCAGTCGCCGGAGGCGTAGATGTGCGGGACGCTCGTCCGGGAGACCTTGTCGACCTCGACGAACCCGTGCGCGCTCAGCGTGATCCCGGCCTTCTCCAGCCCGATGCCGCGCGTGTTCGGGACCATGCCGACGGTCATGAGGCAGTGCGAGCCCTCGACCTTGCGGCCGTCCTCCAGCGAGACGATGACGCCGTCGCCGGACCGCTCCACGCCGGCCGCCCTGGACCGTGACATCACCTTCATGCCGCGCCGCATGAACACCTCTTGCAGGACGGACGCGGCGTCGGCGTCCTCGGTCGGCAGGATCCGGTCCCGCGAGGACACCAGCGTGACCTTGGAGCCGAGCGACAGGTACGCCCCGGCCAGTTCGGCGCCGGTCACGCCGGACCCGACGACGATCAGCTCCTCGGGCAGCTCGGGCAGGTCGTAGAGCTGGCGCCAGTTGAGGATGCGCTCGCCGTCGGGCGCGGAGCCGGGCAGGACGCGCGGGGTCGCGCCGGTCGCGAGCAGGATGATGTCGGCCTCGATGCGCCGGTCCCCCACGGACACCACATGCGGTTCGACCAGCCGTCCCTCGCCCCGGACGATCTTGACCTCCTCGTAGGCGAGGCGCTCGGCGATGTCGAAGGACTGGGCGCGGGCGAGGTCCTTGACGCGCTTGTTGACGGTCCCGAGGTCGGCCTCCAGCGCGCCGACGACGCCGTCGGGGCCGCCGTTGAACCGCAGCCCGAGCCGCGCGGACTCGCTCATCACCGCCATGCGGGTGGACGTCGCGATCAGCGTCTTGGACGGCACGCAGTCGGTGAGGACGCAGGCCCCGCCGGGCCCGTCCCGCTCCACGACGGTGACGTCGGCGCCGAGTTGCGCCGCGACCAGGGCGGCCTCGTAGCCGCCGGGACCTCCGCCGATGATCACAATGCGCGTCACCCTTCCATTGTGTCCCCTCCCCGGGTGTGATCCCGCCGGGGAGGGGACACCTCGGCGGGTTAGGCTGGCCCGCGTGGCTCTGTACGCGGCGTACGCCTCCAATCTGGACCCCGGGCAGATGGCGCTCCGGGCTCCGCACTCCCCCATCCACGGCACCGGCTGGCTGACCGGCTGGCGGCTCACGTTCGGCGGCCAGGACGAGCACGGCGCGGGCGCCATCGCGACGGTCGTGGAGGACCGGGACGCGCACGTCTTCGTCGTCCTCTACGACGTGCCGTCCTTCGACGAGCAGGAGCTGGACTCCTGGGAGGGCGCGGCGATCGGCGTCTACCGCAAGACGCGCGTCCGCGTCCACACCCTGGACGGCGACGTGCTCTGCTGGCTGTACGTCCTGGACGACTACGAGGGCGGGCTGCCGTCCGCGCAGTACGTCGGGATGCTCGCCGACGCCGCCGAGAAGGCCGGTGCGCCCGACGACTACGTGAAGGATCTACGGGAACGTCCCTGTTCGCCGGGCGGTTGAGCGCGGGCGGTAGTGTCGGCCGGGTGAGCGACGCTTTCGTACGGGCCGCCGAGGCGGCGCAGGCGCTGCGCGAGCGCGCCGGGGTCGCGTCCTTCGACGCGGCGGTGGTGCTCGGGTCGGGCTGGGTGCCGGCGGCGGACGCGCTCGGCACGCCGTCCGCCGAGATCGCGGTGACCGACCTGCCGGGGTTCGCGCCGCCCGCCGTGGCGGGCCACGCGGGCCGGATCCGCGCGGTGGACTGCGGCGGACGGCACGTGCTCGTCTTCCTCGGCCGCACGCACCTGTACGAGGGGCACGGGACGGACGCGGTCGTCCACGGCGTCCGGACGGCCCTGGCCGCCGGGGTCCGGACGGTCGTGCTGACGAACGCGGCGGGCGGGCTGCGGCCCGAGACCCAGCGCGTCGGCGAGCCCGTCCTGATCAGCGACCACATCAACCTCACCGGCGACCATCCGCTGACCGGCGCGACGTTCGTGGACATGTCCGAGGCGTACTCGGCGCGGCTGCGCGACCTGGCGCGCGCGGCGGACCCGTCGCTCGCCGAGGGCGTGTACGCGGCGCTGCGCGGCCCGTCCTACGAGACGCCCGCCGAGATCCGGATGCTGCGGACGCTCGGCGCGGACCTCGTCGGCATGTCGACGGCGCTGGAGACGATCGCGGCCCGGCGCGGCCTGCCGGACGCCGAACCCGCCGAGGTGCTGGCGTTCTCGCTGGTCACCAATGTCGCGGCCGGTCTGTCGGACCGGCATCTCGACCACGCCGAGGTGCTGGCCGAGGGTCGCGCGGCGGCGGCGCGGATGGGCGCCCTGCTCGCCACGCTGGTGCCCAAGCTGTGACCGACCCCCGCGACTGGCTCGCGCAGGACCCCGACCCGGACACGCGCGCCGAGCTGGAGGCCCTGCTCGCCGCCGGGGACTCCGCCGCGCTGGCGGACCGGTTCGGCGCCCGGCTGGAGTTCGGGACGGCCGGACTGCGCGGCGAACTCGGCGCCGGGCCGAACCGGATGAACCGGGTGACGGTGCTGCGCGCGGCGGCGGGCCTCGCGGCGCGGCTGCGCGCCGAGCCGCCGCGCGGCGGGGTCGTGATCGGGTACGACGCGCGGCACAAGTCCGAGCGGTTCGCCCTGGACACCGCCGCCGTGCTGGCCGGGGCGGGGCTGCGGGCGCGGGTGCTGCCGCGTCCGCTGCCGACGCCGGTGCTGGCGTTCTGCGTCCGGCACCTGGACGCGGCGGCGGGCGTGATGGTGACCGCGAGCCACAATCCGCCGCGCGACAACGGCTACAAGGTCTACTGGGGGGACGGCGCGCAGATCGTCCCGCCGCTGGACGCCGAGATCTCCGCCGCGATCGACGCCGTGGGCCGGGTGGACGAGCTGCCGCTCGGCGACGCGTGGGAGACGCTGGGCGACGACGTGGTCGAGGCGTATCTCGACGCGGTGACCGCGCTGCCGCTCGGCGACGCGCGGGACGTCGCGGTCGCGTACACGCCGCTGCACGGCGTCGGCCGGGACGTGCTGCTGCGCGCGTTCGAGCGGGCCGGGTTCCCGGCGCCCTTCGTGGTCGCCGAGCAGGCCGACCCCGATCCGGACTTCCCGACCGTCGCCTTCCCCAACCCGGAGGAGCCGGGCGCGCTGGACCTCGCGGTGGACCTCGCGCGGGCGCGCGGCGCGGACCTGGTGATCGCCAACGACCCGGACGCGGACCGCTGCGCCGTGGCCGTCCCCGACGGGCCCGGCTGGCGGACGCTGACGGGCGACGAGGTGGGCGGGCTGCTCGCCGAGCACGTGCTGCGCGCCACGTCCGGCGCCGACCGGCTGCTGGTGACGACGATCGTGTCGTCCACGCTGGTCAGCGCGCTGGCGCGGGAGCACGGGGTGCGGTTCGCGCCGTCGCTGACGGGCTTCAAGTGGATCGTCCGGTCCGGGACGGGACGGCTCGTCCTCGGCTACGAAGAAGCGCTCGGCTACTGCCTCGGCGGGGACGACGGCCCGCCCGTCCACGACAAGGACGGCGTCGGCGCCGCGCTGGCCGTCGCCGCGCTCGCCGCCGCGGCCCGCCGCGCCGGCCGCACCCTGCTCGACCTGCTGGACGACCAGGCGCGGCGGCACGGCCTGCACGCCACCGCGCCGCTGTCGGTGCGCGTCGCCGACCGCGCGCTGATCACGGCGGCGGTGGACCGGCTCCGCGCCGCGCCGCCCGACGCCCTCGCCGGACGCGCCGTCACCCGCGTGGACGACCTCACCGCCGGGGCCGACGGCCTGCCGCCCACCGACGGCGTGCGGCTGTTCCTGGACGGCGGCGCGCGCGTCGTGGTCCGTCCGTCCGGGACGGAGCCGAAGCTGAAGTGCTATCTGGAGGTCGTCCTGCCGGTCGGGCACGCGCCGGTCGCGGACGTCCGCGCCCGCGCCCGCGCCGACCTGGACGCCCTGAAGACCGCGCTCGCCGCCGCGCTCGGCCTTTAGACCGCCAGCAGGACCGCGAGCGCCACCGGCGGGACGACCAGCGCCGCGACCGTCGGCCACGACCAGGACACCGTGCCCGTCTCCGAACCTTCCGCCCGGTCGCGGCGCCCGATCTCGTTGAGCCGTTCGGCCGTGTACGTCGCCGGGGTGCGGCCCTTGAGCGCGGCGGCCGCGACCTTGGCGGCGCCGTCCCGCGCGGACCGCTTCTCGGCCTTGGCCTGCGCGCGCGGCGAGGTCTGGTCGACCCAGGCGCGGGTGACGACGTCCCGGCCGTCCGGCCCGGCGAACCGGACCGTCACCGCCGCGCCGCCCGCGACCTCCCGCACCGCCCGCCACGGCGCCCGCGTGTCCCGCAGCGGGTTGCGCACGGTCACGCCCGCGTCGTCGCCGAGGATCGCGGGCCGCAGCCCGAGCGCGTAGGCGAGCGCGCAGCCGAACAGCAGCGCCAGCGCGTACGCGGCGCCCGTCCGGTCGTGCCGGGCCGCGCCGGTCAGCCCGACGAGCAGGTCGAGCAGGTTCAGCACGGCGAACACGACGAACGCCCAGCCCGCGACCCGCCCGGCCGTGGACCGCACCTGGAGTTGCGGACGGGCGCTCATGCGAGCGGACGCGTCCACTTGGCCTGCGCGAACCCCGGCTTGATCACGCCGTTGATCAGCTCCAGCCGCTCGGAGAAGTCCAAAAACGCCGACTTCATCGCGTTCACCGTGAACCACTGGAGGTCGTCCCAGGTGTAGCCGAACGCGTCCACGAGCGCGGCGAACTCCTCGCTCAGCGTCGTCCCGCCCATCAGCCGGTTGTCGGTGTTGACCGTCACGCGGAAGTTCAGCGCCCGCAGCAGCCCGATCGGGTGCTCGGCGATCGACGGCGCCGCGCCCGTCTGGACGTTCGACGTCGGGCACATCTCCAGCGGGATCCGCTTGTCCCGGACGTAGGCGGCGAGCCGGCCGAGCCGCGCGCCGTCCCCGGCGGCGTCGATGTCGTCGATGATGCGGACGCCGTGGCCGAGCCGGTCCGCGCCGCACCACTGGATCGCCTCCCAGATCGACGGGAGCCCGAACCCCTCCCCCGCGTGGATCGTGAAGTGGGCGTTCTCGCGCTGGAGGTACTCGAACGCGTCGAGGTGGCGGGTGGGCGGGTAGCCGGCCTCGGCGCCCGCGATGTCGAACCCGGCGACGCCCGCGTCCCGGTACCGGACGGCCAGCTCCGCGATCTCCATGCTGCGCGCCTGGTGCCGCATCGCGGTGACGAGCGCCCCGACGCGGATGCCGTGGTCGGCGCGGGCGCGGGCGAACCCGTCCAGCACGGCCTCGACGACCTCCTCCAGGCCCAGCCCGTTCTCGGTGTGCAGCTCGGGCGCGTACCGGACCTCGGCGTAGACGACGCCGTCCTTCGCCAGGTCCTCCGCGCACTCGTAGGCGACGCGGGTCAGCGCCTCCGCCGACTGCATCACCGCGACCGTGTGCCCGAACGTCTCCAGGTACTTCTCCAGCGACCCCGAGTGGGACATCTCGGCGAACCAGGCGCCGAGCGACGCGGGGTCCCGGGTGGGCAGGCCGTCATAACCGGACTCCCGGGCCAGATCCACGATCGTCCCGGGCCGCAGGCCCCCGTCGAGATGATCGTGCAGCAGCACCTTCGGGACCTGCCGGATCCGCTCCAGTGAGGGACGTTCCTCCGCCATTCGCGCACCTCCTGCCCCGAATCTAGCGCTCGGCCGGGGCCGGGAGAAAAAGTTTCGGGCCGGATGTCGATCCGTGGTCGCGCCGGACGACGCGTCGGCGAGAACACCTCGTCGGAAGGAACCACGCCATGACCGCCCAGACCCTCGCCCCCGCCTCGTCCACGACCCTGCGCCGCGTCCTGTGGGGGGTTCGGATCGTGCTCGCGCTGTTCCTGCTCGTCGCGTCCGCGCTGCCGAAGTTCGCCGGGCAGAAGGACGCCGTCGAGACGTTCGCGAAGATCGGCTGGGGCCAGTGGCTCCGCTACTTCACCGGCGCGGCCGAGGCCGCGGGCGCGATCGGGCTGGTCGTCCCCCGGCTCGCGGGCGCGGCGGCGGTCGGGCTGATCGGGCTCATGATCGGGGCCGCGCT
Organism: Actinomadura rubteroloni; assembly: GCF_002911665.1. NCBI lineage: Bacteria > Bacillati > Actinomycetota > Actinomycetes > Streptosporangiales > Thermomonosporaceae > Actinomadura > Actinomadura rubteroloni. The sequence goes on along the minus strand of NZ_MTBP01000001.1, from coordinate 1,835,953 downwards.
GACGCAGATCCTCGTCCTGTCGCCCGCGTGGGCGCTGTTCCCGGCGGCGCTGGCCGTCGTGTTCGCGCTGATCGCCTACGACCGGCGCGACTCCCTGCTGCCCTGACTCAGCGCTTGCGGGCCAGCCCGGCGTAGTAGTACGCCGCGTGCGGGTCGGCGGGCGGGGCGTCGGGACGCCACGCGGCGAGCGGGACGGCGCCGGGCTCCAGCAGCTCGGCCGTCCCGAACAGCGCCTCGAAGGCCGTCCGGTCCCGGTCCACGAGCGTGATCCCGGCGGCCTCGGCGGCGGCCCGCGCCGCCGCGAACGCCGGGGGGTCGAAGTCGCCGGACGGATGGGAGATCGCGATGAGGCTGCCGGGGGCGAGCGCGTCCGCCAGCGTCGCGACCCACCGCTCGGGGCCCTGCTCGGGCGTGAAGTACATCAGCACCGCGACCAGCGTCAGCGCGACCGGGCGGTCCAGATCCAGCGTCGCCGTGAGCAGCGGGTCGGCCAGGATCGACTCGGGCTCGGTGAGGTCGGCGTGCAGGTAGGCCGTCGCGCCCGCCGGGTCGCTCGTCATCAGCGCGCGGGCGTGCGCGAGGACGAGCGGGTCGTTGTCGACGTACACGACGCGCGCCGACGGCTCCAGCGCCTGCGCCACCTCGTGCAGGTTCGGGGACGTCGGGATGCCCGTGCCGATGTCGAGGAACTGCGTCACGCCCGACGCGACGACGTGCCGCGTCACCCGCTGCATGAACGCGCGGTTCGCCCGCGCCATGACCGGGAGGTTCGGGATGGCCGCGATCATCGCGTCGCCGAGCGCGCGATCGGCCTCGAAGTTGTCCTTGCCGCCGAGCCAGTAGTCGTAGACGCGTGCCTCGTGGGGGACGCTGGTGTCCAGTTCGGGGGTGTTCGCCATCGCCTCGACCTTCGCGGAAGCCGACTGCCGCCCCGATCCTCCCATGTCCGGGACGACCTGAACGCCGGTTTCGGAGCAGTCCTCGCGGCTCAGTCCTTGCGGGCGAGTCCGGCGTAGTAGTACGCGGCGTTCGGGTCGGTGACGGGCTCGTCCGGACGCCACGTCACGAGCGGGACCGCGCCCGGCTCCAGCAGCGTCGCCGGGCCGAACAGCGTCTCGAACTCGGCGCGGGTCCGCGACACCAGCGTGATCCCGGCGCGGTTGGCGATGGCGTTGGCCTCCGCGACGGCCTCGGCGTCGAAGTCGGCGCTCGGGTGCGAGATCGCGACGAGACTGCCCGGGGCGAGGGCGTCCAGCAGCTCCGCGACCCAGCGCTCGGGGTGCCGTTCGGCCGGGAAGTACATGAGCAGCGCGACGAGCATGAGCGCGACCGGACGGTCCAGGTCCAGCGTCGCGGGGACCAGCGGGTCGGCCAGGATCGTCGCGGGCTCGGTGAGGTCGCCCTCGGCGTAGGCGACGCCGGGGACGTCCTGGAGCAGGACCCGGGCGTGCCGGGCGACCAGCGGGTCGTGGTCCACGTACACGACGCGGGCGTCCAGATCGGCCGCGCGCGCGATCTCGTGGAGGTTCGGGGACGTCGGGATGCCGCTGCCGATGTCGAGGAACTGCGTCACGCCCTCGGCGACGATGTGCCGCGTCACGCGCTCCATGAACGCCCGGTTCGCCCGCGCCATGACCGGCAGCGTCGGGATGGCCGCGATCATCGCGTCGCCGAGCGCGCGATCGGCCTCGAAGTTGTCGCTCCCGCCGAGCCAGTAGTCGTAGACCCGCGCCTCATGCGGGACGGACGTGTCGAATTCCGGGGAATCGGTCATACGCGGGAACCTCCAGCAAGATCGTCTCGCCCGATCCTCGCACCGCCGCACGCCCGGCGGCACCCCTTCGCCCAGTCCGGACACCCTGACCCGCGAGTCGCCGCCCCTGTCGAATGCATCGAGGCCCTGGTCGCCGATCGCGACTGGTGACCGCCGTGAATGTTCCGGAATGCGTGCTTTAGAGTCGGGCGCGTGACGCAACGTTCGAGTCCCGGCGGCTCGGTTCCGGATCCGCGCGGCGCGGCGGCGCTGCGGTTCGTCTGCGAGCTGATCGCGTGGGTCGCGGCGCCGTGGGCGCTCGCGCCGGTGAGCGTCCCGCTCGCGGTGCTGTCGGTCGTCGTGCTCATCGGGCTGCCGACGCTGTTCGGGACGCCCGGCGACAAGGCGCGGACGATCGTCGCCGTGCCCGGGTGGGCGACGATCGCCCTCGTCGTGCTCCAGCTCGCGGTCGCGGCCGTCGCACCCTGGTTCGCGTGGCCGGTGCCGGTCGCCGTGCTCGCGACCGTCCTCGCCGGCGCCGCCGCCGTCGCCGAGATCCCGCGCTGGCGCGCCCTCGCCCGCCGCTGACCGCCCCGCGCGGCGGACGGCGGGCGGGCGCGTCAGGCGATGCGGTCGATGATCAGGGGGAGCAGGTCGGGGGCGCCGGAGTCGGTGATCTCCATCGCGTCGGACAGGGCGTCCAGGGCCCGGGGGAAGCGGGACGTGTCGTCGGCGTGGAGGGTGAGCAGCGGCGCGCCCTCGCGGACGGTGTCGCCGGGCTTGGCGTGGCAGATGACGCCCGCGCCGAACGACACCGGGTCCTCCTTGCGCGCCCGGCCCGCGCCGAGGCGCCAGGCCGCGAGGCCCACTCCGTAGGCGTCCAGGCGCGTCAGGACGCCGGACGCCGGGGCGCGCAGCACGTGCTCCTCGCGGGCCACCGGCAGCGGCGCGTCCGGGTTGCCGCCCTGCGCGACGATCATGCGGCGCCAGACGTCCATCGCCGAGCCGTCCGCGAGGGCCGTCGCCGGGTCCTTGGCGTCCGGCAGGCCCGCCGCCGCGAGCATCTCGCGGGCGAGCGCGACCGTCAGCTCCACGACGTCGGCCGGGCCGCCCCCCGACAGCACCTCGACGGCCTCGGCGACCTCGACGGCGTTCCCGACCGCCGCGCCGAGCGGACGGTCCATCGCCGTCAGCAGCGCGACCGTCCGCAGCCCGTGGTCGGCGCCGATCGCGACCATCGTCTCGGCCAGCTCCCGCGCCGGCGCCTCGGCCTTCATGAACGCGCCCGAGCCGACCTTGACGTCCAGGACGAGCGCGCCCGTCCCCTCGGCGATCTTCTTCGACATGATCGAGGACGCGATGAGCGGGATCGACTCGACCGTGCCCGTCACGTCCCGCAGCGCGTAGAGCTTGCGGTCGGCCGGGGCGAGGCCGCCGCCCGCCGCGCAGACCACCGCGCCCGTCGCGGCGAGGACGTCCAGCATCTCGGCGCCGCTCAGCGACGCCCGCCAGCCCGGGATCGACTCCAGTTTGTCCAGCGTCCCGCCGGTGTGCCCGAGGCCCCGGCCGGAGAGCTGCGGGACGGCCGCGCCGCACGCCGCGACCAGCGGCGCCAGCGGCAGCGTGATCTTGTCGCCGACGCCGCCGGTGGAGTGCTTGTCGGTCGTCGGACGGTCCAGCGCCGACCAGTCCATCCGCTCCCCGGACGCGATCATCGCCTCCGTCCAGCGGGAGACCTCGGCGCGCGACATCCCGTTGAGCAGGATCGCCATCGCGAGCGCGGCCATCTGCTCCTCGGCGACCGCGCCGCGCGTGTAGGCGTCCACGACCCAGTCGATCTGCGCGGGGCTCAGCGCGGCCCCGTCCCGCTTGGCGCGGATGACGTCGATGGCGTCCACGGCGTCCCCCTTCAGGCTCGGTCTGTCAGGTCGGCGGGGCCGAACGCGTCCGGCAGCAGCTCGGCCAGCGGGCGCACCCCCCGAACGGTCTCCAGCAGCATGCCCGGCCCGCCGTGCTCCCACAGCAACTGGCGGCAGCGTCCGCAGGGCATGAGCGGATCGCCGTTCCGGTCCACGACCGCGACGGCGACCAGCCGGGGGCTCTCCGGGACGTCCCCGTCGAACAGCGCCGACACCAGGCTGCACTCGGCGCACAGCCCGACGCCGTAGCAGGCGTTCTCGACGTTGCAGCCGGTGAGGACCCGGCCGTCGGCCGCGAGGCCCGCCGCGCCGACCGGGAAACCGGAGTACGGAGCGTAGGCACGTTCCATCGCCGTCCGCGCGGACGCGCGCAGCACCGGCCAGTCGATCTTCGTCATGCGCCTAGCGTGCCTCACCCCGCCGGTAGCGCAAGCCGTCGGCCGCCGGCATGCGGAGCCGCTGGCTGGCGAGCGCGAGGACGAGCAGGGTCGTGAGGTGCGGGCTGAACGACACCAGTTCGCCCGGGACGACGTCGCTGTCGAGGAACCAGACGAGCAGCCCGGCGGCCGCGACCGCCGCCAGCCCCGCCGCGAGGAACGAGCGCCGCCACGCCTGCCACGCCGCGACCGCGACGAGCAGGACGGCCACGAACAGCAGCAGCGCGTGCACGGCCTGCCCGCCGTCCCGGACGTTCATCGCGTCGGTGTAGCCGAACAGCAGCGAGCCCGCCGCGAGCCCGCCCGGCCGCCAGTTCCCGAAGATCATCGCGGCGAGGCCGATGAAGCCGCGCCCGGCCGTCTGGCCGTCCTGGTAGATCGGCGCGGCGACCGTCACGAGGAACGCGCCCGCCAGCCCGGCCAGCCCACCCGAGATGAGCACGGCCGCGTACTTCATCCGGTACACGCGGACGCCCAGCGACTCGGCCGCGTACGGGTCCTCGCCGCAGGACCGGACGCGCAGCCCGAACGGCGTCCGCCACAGCACGAAGTAGCTCACCGGGACGAGCAGCAGCGCGACCAGCGTGAGCAGCGACATCTGGTGCGTCAGGCCGCGCAGGACGCCCGCGACGTCCGACACCAGGAACCAGTGGTGCTTCTCCAGCGACCCGAGCCAGTCGGGCGTGCCGCCGCCGCCCGACAGCACCGGCAGCGAGATCTTCGTGATCGGATCGACCGGCGGCGACTGCCGAGGGCCGCCGCCCAGCTCCTTGGCGTGCCCGACGTTGAACACCAGGCCCGCGAGGAACTGCGTCAGCCCGAGCCCGAGGATGTTGATCGCCACACCGGACACGATGTGGTCCACACCGAACGAGACGGTCGCGACCGCGTGCAGCAGCCCGCCGAGCGCGCCGCCCGCGATCCCCGCGAGGACGCCGGCCCACGGGCCCCACTGGTAGCCCGCCCAGGCGCCCGTCCACGTCCCGAGGATCATCATGCCTTCGAGCCCGATGTTGATCACGCCCGCGCGCTCGGCCCACAGCCCGCCGAGCCCGGCCAGGAAGATCGGCACCGCGAGGCGCAGCATCGCCTCGACCGTGCCGCTGGACGTGACGTCGTTCGCGCCGTCCACCCGCCGCACCAGCGACAGCAGGACCAGCAGGCCCGCACCGATGATCAGGTAGTGCGGCAGGCGGAGCCTCTTCACGGCGTTCACCGTCCCTTCCCCGCCCGCGCGAGGTCATGGCCGGTCGCCAGCTCGCCCGCGACGGCCCGCTGCTCGCGCCGGATCTCGAAGCGCCGCACCAGCTCGTACACGATGACGACGGTCAGGACGACCACGCCCTGCATCACGCCGACGATCTCCTTGGGCACCTCGACCTCCTGCAAGACGTCGGAGGTCTGGTCGAGGAACGCGAACAGCACCGCCGCGAACGCGATGCCGAGCGGATGGTTGCGGCCGAGCAGCGCCACCGTGATCCCGGTGAACCCGAGGCCCGCCGGGAAGTTCAGCGAGTACTCATAGGACGCGCCGAGCAGCTCGGGCATCCCGATCAGGCCCGCGATCGCCCCGGACGTGACCATCGTGACGACGATCATCTTCTTGGCGCTGACGCCGCTGGCCTCCGCCGCGCCCGGCGCGAGCCCCGACACCTTCAGGTCGAACCCGAACCGCGTGTAGTTCACGACGACCCAGAACACGACCCCGACGACGATCGCCACCGGGAGCAGCCCGTAGAGCCGTCCCGGCAGGTCGATGCCGATCGCCGACAGCGCGCCGTTCAGCGCCCCGACCCGTCCGGACGACGGGACCTGCGGCGTCGCGATGTTGTTGCTGCCCGGCCGCATCTCCGCGAGCCGCTTGGGGTTCAGCAGATAGGCGATGAGCCCGGTCGCGATCGAGTTCAGCATGATCGTGGACAGCACCTCGCTGACGCCGCGCGTCACCTTCAGCACGCCCGCGATCGCCGCCCACAGCCCGCCGACGACCATCGCCGCGACGATCGTCAGGATCTGCCCGAACGGCGCGGGCAGCGACAGCGCGCCCGCCAGCGCCGCCGCGAGCAGCGCCGCCAGCCGGTACTGACCGTCCACGCCGATGTTGAGCAGCGCCATCCGGAACCCGATCGCGACCGCCACCGCCGACAGGTAGTAGCGCGTCGCCCGGTTGAGGATGTCGACGATCGAGTTGGGCGTCGTCCCATAGTCGATCATGGCCTGCACGGAACTGACCGGATCCGCCCCGGTGACCCGCAGCAGCACCATCGTGATGCCGAGCGAGATCAGCAGCGCCAGCACCGGCGCCCCGATCCGCAACGCCATCCCCCGCGGCCCGAGCCCCCGCAGAACCGCCTGCCAAGCAGGCACCCTTTTAGTCATGAGTGGCTCCGGTCATCGCGGAGCCGAGGTCTTCGGGGGTGACCGAGCGCGGGTCGACCTCGGCGACGAGGCGGCCCCGCAGGATCACGTGCAGCGTGTCCGACATGCCGATCAGTTCCTCGAGGTCCGCGCTGACGAGCAGGACGGCCAGGCCCGCCGCGCGGGCGGCGCGCAGCGCGTCCCAGATCGCCGCCTGCGCGCCCACGTCGATGCCGCGCGTCGGGTGCGCGGCGACCAGGAGCCGGGGCGCGCCCGACATCTCCCGCCCGACGATGAGCTTCTGCTGGTTGCCGCCCGACAGGGCGCCCGCCGGGACGTCGATCCCGGGCGTCCGGACGTCGTACTCCGCCGCGATCCGGGCCGTGTCGCGGCGGGCGCCGCGCCGGTCGATCCACGGGCCGCGCGCGTTCGGGCGCTCGGTCTGGTGGCCGAGCATCCGGTTCTCCCACAGCGGCGCCTCCAGCACGAGCCCGTGCCGGTGCCGGTCCTCGGGGATGTAGGCGATGCCCGCCTCGCGGCGGCGGCGCGTCGGCCAGTGCGTCACGTCCGCGCCGCCGTACCGGATCGTCCCCGACGCCGCCGGGCGGATCCCCATCAGCGCCTCGATCAGCTCGCCCTGCCCGTTGCCCTCGACGCCCGCGAGGCCGACGATCTCGCCGCGCCGGATGCGCAGCGACACGTCGTCCACGACCGCGCGGCCCTCCGGCGTCCGGACGGTCAGCCCCGCGACGTCGAGCTGCACGTCCTCGGTGACCGTGGACTCGCGCAGCTCCGGCGTCGGCAGCTCCGACCCGACCATCAGCTCGGCGAGCCGCCGCGCCGTGACCTGCGCCGGGTCCAGCCGGGTCGCGACGGTCGTGCCGCGCCGGATCACCGAGATCGCGTCGGCGACCGACAGCACCTCGTCCAGCTTGTGCGAGATGAACAGCACGGTCAGGCCCTCGGCGCGCAGCTCGCGCAGGTTGGCGAACAGCTCGTCCACCTCCTGCGGGACGAGCACCGCCGTCGGCTCGTCCAGGATCAGGACCTTCGCGCCCCGGTACAGCACCTTGAGGATCTCGACGCGCTGCCGGTCCCCCACGCCGAGCGGCTGGACGAGACTGTCCGGATCGACGTGCAGCCCGTACCGCGCGGACATGTCGCGGATCGCCGCCCGCGCCGCCGCGAAGTCGATCCGGCCGAACCGGCGCGGCTCGGCGCCGAGGATGACGTTCTCCAGCACGGTCAGGTTGTCGGCCAGCTTGAAGTGCTGGTGGACCATCCCGATCCCGCGCGCGATCGCGTCGGCCGGGGACCGCAGGACGACCTGCTCGCCGGCGATCTCGACGGTCCCCTCGTCCGGCCGCTGCATCCCGTAAAGGATCTTCATCAGCGTGGACTTGCCGGCGCCGTTCTCCCCGCACAGCGCGTGGACCTCGCCGCGCTCGATCGTCAGGTCGACGTCGCGGTTGGCGACGACGCCGGGGAACCGTTTCGTGATGCCGGTCAGGCGTACGGCAGCGTCAGGCACCGGACGCACCCCCCTGGTGAATAACGGGTGCGCTCCGGAGAGCGCACCCGGACGCTCTACTCGGTCGGGACGACGATCTTCCCCGCGACGATCTGGGCCTTGAGGTCGTCCAGCCTGGCCTTGATGTCGTCCATGTGGCCGCCGCTCACCGCGAAGCCGACACCGTCGTTGGCCAGGTTGTACTGCTTCGTCCCCGCTTTGAACGTGCCGTCGCCGACCGACTTCACGAAGTCGTACACCGACAGGTCCACGCGCTTCACCATCGAGGTGAGGATCTGGTTCTTCACCCCGGCCAGCGCGGGCTGCGCGTACTGGTCGGAGTCGACGCCGATCGCCCACTTGCCGGCCGCGCCGACCGTCTTGATCACACCGAGGCCCGCGCCGCCGGCCGCGTGGTAGATCACGTCCGCGCCCTGGTCGAGCTGGCCCTGCGCGGCCTCGCTGCCGAGCGCCGGGTTCTTGAAGCCGTCGAAGTTCGGGGGCTGCGTCAGGTACTTGCCGGGCAGCACCTTGATCCCCGGCTTCACCTTCTTCGCGCCCGCGTCGTACCCGGCCTCGAACTTGTGGATCAGCGGGACGTTCACGCCGCCGATGAACCCGATCGTCCCGGTCTTGGACTTCAGCGCCGCCGCCGCGCCCACCAGGTACGAGCCCTGCTCCTCGGAGAAGCACGCGCCGAGGACGTTCGCGCCCGACACCTTGCACTGGTCGGCGTCCACCACGAGGAACTTGGTGTTCGGGTAGTCCTTGGCGACCTTCAGCACCGACGACGTGTAGGCGAACCCGATGCCGATCACCATCTGGTAGCCCTTGCCCGCCAGCAGGCGCAGCCGCGACTCCTTGTCGGCGTCCGGCTCGTCCTGCTTCGCCGAGATCTCCTCGGTGGTGACCTTCAGCTCCTTCTTCACCCGCTCCAGGCCGCGCGCCGCCGAGTCGTTGTAGGACTGGTCGCCCCGGCCGCCCACGTCGAACGCGAGACCGACCTTCACGGTCTTCTGGTCGGAGGTGGAGGCCTTCTTCCCGCCGCAGCCGGCGGCGGTGAGCGTCAACGCGGTGCCCGTCAGCGCGACGAGCGATACCTTCAGACCACGGCGCAACGTGCGCTCCCTTCGTTCCCCCCGCCCGACGCGCGGCGGTGATTCCGGCCACTGGAATCCAGGGGAAGTTATCCCGCGAGCAGGGAAAAACGCCCAGGTGGCGTCGAACCGCAACGCGTCCGTTATCGGGGCGGGACCTGGCCGCCGAACGCGGTTACCAACGTGTTGCGACCTGGGCGTTCTCCGGTCACCGGCAGGTCAGGCGAGGGCGGCCCCCGCCACCGGACGGCCGTCCCACAGCGCGGTCAGCGCCGTCGCGGTCAGGACGCGGACGCCGACCGGAATGCAGCCCTCGTCCACGTCGAAGTCGCCCCGGTGCAGGTCGTAGTCGCCGGTCGAGCCCGGCGTGCGGACGCCGAGCCGCGCCAGCGCCCCCGGGACCGTCTCCAGGTACCAGCCGAAGTCCTCGCCGCCGAGGCTCTGCGGCGTCGGGACCGCGCCGTCCGGGCCGAGGACCAGCGCCGCCGCGTCGCGGAACATGTCCACGCTCGCCGCCTCGTTCACCGTCGGCGGGACGCCCCGGACGTACTCCAGCGACGCCTCCACGTCGTAGGCGGCGGCGACCGACTGCAACAGCGACCGCATCATCTCCGGCGCGCGGTGCCAGGCGTCGTCGTCCAGGCAGCGGACGGTGCCCTCGGCGATGCCGTCGTCGGGGATCGCGTTCGCCACCGACCCCGCCGACACCCGCCCCCACACCAGCGACAGGCTGGACCGGGGGTCCACCCGCCGCGACAGCGCCGCCGGCAGCTCGGTGACGATCTTGGCGAGCGCGTACACCAGGTCGGCCGTCAGGTGCGGACGCGCCGTGTGCCCGCCGGGACCCGTCACCCGGACGTACACCTTGTCGCACGCCGCCGTGATCGCCCCGGCGCGCAGCCCCAGCTCGCCGACCTCGATGCGCGGGTCGCAGTGCAGCGCGAACACCCGGTCCACGCCGACCGCGCCGCCCGCCGCCAGCACGTCCAGCGCCCCGCCCGGCGACTCCTCGGCGGGCTGGAACACCAGGCGCACACGGCCCGGCAGCAGCCCCGCCGCCGCCTGCCGCGCGAGGAACAGCCCGGCGCCGAGCACCATCGTCGTGTGGACGTCGTGCCCGCACGCGTGCGCGACGCCCGGCACCGTCGAACGGTACGGGACGGTCGTCTTCTCGTCCTGGAGCGGCAGCGCGTCGATGTCGGCCCGCAGCGCGACCGTCGGCCCGTCCTCCGGGCCGATGTCGCAGAGCACGCCGGTGCCCTTCGGCAGGACGCGCGGCGCCAGCCCCGCCTGCCGCAACCGCTCCACGATCCGCGCCGTCGTGCGGTGCTCGGCGTACCCGAGTTCGGGATGCCGGTGCAGATCGCGGCGGAACTCCACCAGCTCACCGCGGTGCGCGGCGAGGAAGGCGTCGAGCTGCGGCCGCAGCGCCCCCGCCGTGTCCGGTCCGCCCGCCGGCGAAGAAGCGACGCCGGGCATCAGCCCGGACCCTGACTGCGTCATGTGCGCCCCCTGTGCGAGAGACGGACGGCGCACCGCCCGTCCCGAGACCTGTTCGGTGGCGTCCGGCCCGGTGGCGCCGGACGCGGTGGTGCCGGGCGCGGACCGTGGGACGCCCCGTCCGGGCTCGCGCCCGCCGTCCCCCCGGTCCTCATCGTCCGGCATGCGCGACCTCCGTGACGAACCTGTCCTCGGCCAGCTCGACGACGGCAGCGTCCACCACGTCCTCCAGGGAGCCGCCCGCGGCGCGGATCGCGCGCTGGCGTTCGTAGGACGCCCCCCGGTCGAGGACCTCCGCCGCGACGCCCAGCTCGGCCGCGCAGCCGAGCCGCTCGGCGACCGGTTCCAGCTCGCGGACCAGCTCGTACAGCTCGTCGCGGAGCGGGGCGGTGCCGCCGCCGTCGTCGGTGATGACGACCGCGTCGAGCCCGTAGCGGGTGGCGCGCCACTTGTTGTCGCGCACGACCCACGCGGCGGGGCGGGGGAGGGTGTAACCGCGGTCGATCTGCTGCTCGAACAGCGTCACGAGGCTCTGGCACAGCGCCGCCGCCATGCCCACCTCGCGCAGGGTGGGGATGCCGTCGAACATCCGGATCTCGACCGTGCCGAAATCGGGATGCGGGCGGATGTCCCACCATACCTCTTTGATGCTTCGGATCGTCCCCGCCCTGAGCAGGGTGGCCATGTAGTCCTCGAACTCCGGCCAGCCGTCCAGCAGGTGCGGGGGACCCGCCGTCGGGAGCTGGCCGAACACGATCGCGCGGCTGGACGCCAGGCCCGTGTCCGCCCCGCCCCAGTACGGGCTGGAGCCCGTCAGCGCGAGGAAGTGCGGCAGGTACCCGGCGAGCGCGTTGACGATCGGGATCGCCTTGGCGCCGTCGGTCACCCCGACGTGGACGTGGACGCCGAACGTCTGGATGCGCCGCGCGAGCCACTGCATCTGCTCCACCAGGTCGGCGTAGCGCTGCATCGGGGCCATGACGGCGTCCCGCCAGTCGCTGATCGGGTGGGTGCCGGTGCAGGCCAGCCCGATGCCGCGCGCCGCCGCCGCGCCGCGCAGCGCGCCGAGCGTCGCCGCGAGGTCGGCCTTGGCCTCCCCGACCGTGTGGCAGATCCCGGTCACGATCTCGACCGTGGACTCCATCATCTCGTGCCGGGCCTTGGCGTTCCCGCCGCCCTCGCTGAGGCTCGGCAGGTCGGCGAGGACCTCGCGGGCGTCCTGGCGCAGATGCCTGGTCTTGGCGTCCACGAGTTGAAGCTCCCACTCCACGCCCAGGGTCGCGCCGCGTGAGGGGTTGAAGTCAATGGCCACGGAGACCTCCGCTCGCAATCCTCGCAGGTCGGTGTGCGGCACGGGGAGCAATTCCGTCGGCGGACCGTGAACCCTGCACGACGGAACCATCGGCGATCACCGTTATCGGCCATCGTTTCCGCCTTCGCCACCACCCGAACGGACTAGCTCCCGGCACCGTCCGATCATTACCGGGGGGATAGCTCGCTTTTCACTCGCATGGGTACGGTTCTGTCGACACATCGCTCACCGCTCGGGGAATCATGGGATCATCACGGGGTCTTCCACGCCGCGCCGCGTTCGTCGCGGCGTCCGCGCTCTGCCTGTCGGCGGGCCTGTCGGCCGTCCCGGGGGTGGCGACGGCCGCGCCGCCGGTCGGGGGCGAGCGTCTCGGCGGGACCGGGACGATCGTGGACGCCCCCGCCGGGTTCCGCGCCCCGCCGAAGATCAACGCGGCGTCCTGGGTGATCTCCGACGCCGACACCGGCCAGATCCTCGCCGCCAAGGACCCGCACGGCAAGTACCTCCCGGCGAGCACGCTGAAGACGCTCACCGCGCTGACGCTGATCCCGAAGCTGGACCCGAACCGGCTCGTCCGGCCGTCGCAGAAGGCGTGCGACGTGGAGGGCACCAAGGTCGGCATGACGCCGAAGATGCAGTACAAGGTGTCGGACCTGTTCCACGCGCTGCTCATGATGTCGGCGAACGACGCGGCGGTGACGCTCGCCGAGGCCAACGGCGGCATGGCCGCGACGATCGCGGACATGAACGCCGAGGCGCGGCACCTGCACGCGTCCGACACGCTCGCCGCGTCGCCGAACGGGCTCGACGTGGACCTCGGGCTGAACGTCCGGACGCAGCACACCTCGTCCTACGACCTCGCGCTGATCCTGCGGGAGGGCATGAAGAACCCGGACTTCCGGGCGTACGTGCGGGCGCTGACCACGCACTTCCCCGCGCCGCCGACCAAGCGGCAGCGCAAGAAGGGCCGCAAGACCGGCGGGTACCCGATCTACACGCACAACCGGATGCTGGCGGGCCAGCCGCACGCCTACACCGGGATGATCGGCGGGAAGAACGGCTACACGGTCGCGGCGGGCCAGACGTTCGTGGCGGAGGCCAAGCGCGGGAACCACACGATCCTGATCTCGCTGATGAAGGCCGACGTCCCGCCGTCGCCGTACGCGGCCAAGCTCCTGGACTGGGGCTTCGCGGCCGTCGGCAAGGTGCGGCCGGTCGGCGAGCTGGTCGCGCCGGGGACGCCGGCGAACGCGGGCGTGCAGGGCAAGTCGGCGAAGGTGCTGTCGTCGTCGCTCGGCTCGACGGAGAGCGGACGCCGCTGGTGGCTGGTCGGCGGCGGCGCGGCGGGCGCGACGATGGCGGTCGCGGTCCTGTTCGCGGTGCTGCGCCGGCGCCGCTCCCCCGCCGACGAGACGACCTGACAGCCGTCTAGCGCGGGCCGACGCCGAGGGTTTCGGCCAGGCCGGTCACCCCCGCGTCCGTGACGTGGACGACGCGCGGCGACGCTCCCCGGCGCAGCCAGCCGAGCGCGAACAGGCGGTCCAGCAGGGTGGCGCCGAGCGCGCCGGACAGGTGGTGACGCTGCTCGGTCCAGTCGACGCAGTAGCGGACGAGCGGGCGGCGCGGCGGCAGCGCGGCCACGTCCACTCCGAACCGGGCGAACCAGGCGCGGCCCGCGTCGCTCACCCGGTAGTCGATGTCGCGGCCGTAGGAGGACGGACGGTCGCGCACCGCCTTGCCCGGCCGGTGGAAGCCGTCGTGGCCGACGATCAGGCCGCGCTGGAGCATGGCCTGCAGGACGTCCACGCCCAGCCGTCCCGCCAGGTGGTCGTAGCAGGTGCGGGACCGGCTGAGGGCCCGCGCGCGGCTGCTCTGCCGCAGCGTCCGGCCGGGCTCGGGCGGGGCGATGACGGCGAGGGCCTCCAGCGCCGCGCCGACGTCCGGGCCGGCGAGCCGGTGCTCGCGCCGCCGGCCGCGCCGCTCGGTCGTGATCAGCCCGGCCTCGGCGAGCCGCGCGAGATGCTCGCTCGCCGTGGACGCGCTCACCCCGGCCTCGGCGGCGAGCGCGCCGGACGACGCGGCGCGCCCGTCGGCGAGCGCCTTGAGGATCCGCGCGCGGGACGGCTCGGCGATCAGCGCCGCCGCCCGCGCGATGTCCGGTTCGCTCTGCGGTGGTGTCATGCGTCCCACGGTAGGCCGGGCACGGTTCGGCGGGCGCCGAAGTGTTCCGCGCCCAGGATGAAGCGGATGGAACGACGTACTCCGCTCGTGGCGCTCAGCCTCGGCTACTTCATGGTGATGCTCGACGTGACGGTGGTGACGGTCGCCGTCCCGGCCGTCCGGTCCTCCCTCCACGCGAGCGCGGCGGCCGTCCAGTGGAGCGTGGACGGCTACAGCGCCGTCTTCGCCGGGCTGCTGCTCGCCGGCGGCGCGCTCGGCGACCGGCGCGGGCACCGGGGCGTGTTCCTGGCGGGGCTCGCGCTGTTCACGGCCGCGTCGGCGGGCTGCGGCCTCGCGCGGACGGCCGCCGAACTCGTCGCGCTGCGGCTCGTGCAGGGGGCGGGGGCGGCGCTGCTCGTCCCGGCGTCGCTGGCGCTGCTGACCGCCGCCTACCCCGACCGTGCCGGACGGGCGCGCGCGCTCGGGATCTGGGCCGGCGTCGCGGGGACGGCGTTCGCGTCGGGGCCGGTCGTCGGCGGCTTCCTCGTCGCGGGCCTGAACTGGCGGACGGTGTTCTGGCTGAACGTCCCGATCGCCGCCTGCGCGTGCGCGCTGACGCTCCGGTTCGTCCCGGCTCCCCCGCCGCGCCGGGACGCCGGCCCGCCCGACCGGGCCGGGCAGGTGCTCGGCGTCGCGGGGCTGACGGCGCTCGCGGGCGGGTTCAACGAGGCGGCGTCGGCGGGCTGGACGTCCGCGCGCACGCTGCTCGTCCTGCCCGCCGGTTCGTGCGCGCTGGCGGCGTTCGTCGCGGTGGAACGCCGCCGGGAGGCGTCGGGCGCGGCTCCGCTGCTGGCGCCGTCCTGGTTCCGGCGGCCCGGGTTCGCGGCGACGGCGGCGATCGGCGTCCTGCTCAACATCGGAATGTACGGCCTGCTCTACCTCGCGACGCTCTACTTCCAGGAGGAGCGCGGGCGCGGCGCGTTCGCGACCGGGCTGATGCTGCTGCCGATGGCGGGCATGGCGACGGTCGTCTCCCCGCTGTCGGGCCGCCTCACGGCGCGGTTCGGCCCGTCCGCCCCCATGACCGGCGCCCTCCTGCTCGGCGCGGCGGGCTCCCTCGGCTGGCTCGCCGCAGGCCCCCGCACGCCGTATCCCGCCGTCCTGTTCGCCCTGACCGCGCTGGGCGTGGCGGTCCCGCTGACCGTCCCGGCCGCGACCGCCGCCATCATCGAGGCGGCCCCGCCCGGCACGGCGGGCGTCGCGACGGCCGTCTTCAACGTCGCCCGCCAGTCCGGCAACGCGATCGGCATCGCCGTCTTCGGCACCCTGGCCGCGTCCGACCTGGTCACGGGCCTGCACTACGCCGCCTGCCTGGCCGCCGCCGGCTTCCTCCTGGCCGCCCTCCTCAGCCGCCGCCTCTGACGAGCCTGCAGGCGACGCCGCGCACGGCACGGCGGTCGAAGAAGCCGTACCGGCGCGGGTCCCCTGAGCACGGTCACGCGGTGCGGGCGAGGGCGCGGAAGGTGACGCGCTGGTCGAGCCAGAGCAGGGTGATCGTCGTGGTGGTCATCACGGCGGCCAGGGCGAGGTGGGCGGCGGGCGTCGTGATCTGGAGGCCCAGCGCGGCGAGGGCGGCGTGCAGGGCGATCCGGGCGGCGATGAGGACCACGGCGATCTTGCGGGTGCGGCTGTCGCGGAGCATCGCCCGGACGAGCTTGATGCGGCGGCGCAGGACGGTCAGGCCGACGATCACGTTCACCGCCGCCAGGGCCAGGAGGAGCGCCCAGGCGCCGTGCCAGGCCTTGCAGAGGTCGAACGCGCCCGCCATCAGGCCCTCGAAGCCGAAGAACCAGACCGGGAGCGGGCGGACGTCGCGCAGGTCGTCCCACGTGATCTTGGTGCCGCGCCGCCGGGCGATGATGCCGTTCATGTCCGCTCCCTGGGGGTTCATCGGTTGATGTCCCCATCGTCGCGGCGGCGCGGCGGACGGCGGCAGAGCCGGTCCGCACTGGAAACGGCAGGACAAATGTCCTAGTCGTGGCCCACGCCGAAGGTGAAGTCGCGGTCGCGCCGCCAGATGCCGTCCCGGCCCAGCTTGTAGAGCGCGAAGCCCCACGCCTCGAAGTCCGCGCGGAAGCCCGATAGCTCCTTGAACGCCCGGTCCATCACCTCATCGGGTAGATGGTGGGCGATCGTCACGTGCGGGTGGTACGGGAACGTCGGGTCGCCCTGGAGCGGGCCCGTCATGACGTGCGCCTGGACGCGCTCGCAGCCTTCGATTCCCTCGGCGAGCGCCACGAACACGACCGGGGAGACGGGGCGGAACGTTCCCGTCCCCCGCAACCGGATCCAGAACCGGCGCTCGGCGGCCGCGACGCGCAGCAGATGGTCCACGACGCCCGGCAGCTCGGCGCACGGCACCACCATCGGCGGCGCCAGCGTGATGTGCGCGGGGATCGCGGCGGCGAGCGGATCGCCGAGGGACAGGCGCGCCTCGCGCAGGCGCCGCCCGAACGGTTCGGGGACCGGGATCGAGATCCCGATCGTCACGGCGGCGCCGGGGGCGCGCCCGTCCCCCGGGTCAGCGGCCACGTCCGACGAACCCCACCCGGTCGCGCACGGTCTCCATCGTCGCGGCCGCGACGGCGCTCGCCCGCTCGGCGCCCCGGGCCAGCAGCTTGTCCAGCTCGTCCTCGTCGGCGAGGAGAGCCTGGGTGCGCTCGCGGATCGGGGTCAGCGCGTCCACGACGATCGCGGCGAGGTCCTTCTTGAACTGGCCGTAGCCGCTGCCCGCGTACCGGGCCTCGATGGCGTCCGGGGTGGTGCCGTCCAGCGCGGCGAAGATCCGCATCAGGTTGGTGACGCCGGGCTTGTCGGCCTCGTCGTAGCGGACCTCGGTGCCGGTGTCGGTGACCGCGCGCATGATCTTCTTGCGCAGCGGGCCGGGCTCCTCCAGCAGGTCGACGATCCCCTGCGGGGACGACGCCGACTTGCTCATCTTGACCGTCGGCTCCTGGAGGTCGGTGATCTTCGCGGCGGTCTTCGGGATGTAGCCGTCCGGCAGGACGAACGTGTCCCCGAAGCGATGGTTGAAGCGCTGCGCGAGCGTCCGGGTCAGCTCGAGGTGCTGGCGCTGGTCCTCGCCGACCGGCACCTCCAAGCGCGCGTCCGCGCCGGGTTCGGGCGTGTAGAGCAGGATGTCGGACGCCATCAGCACCGGGTAGGTGAACAGCCCGACCGTCGTCGCCGTCGTGCCCTGCTTGGCCGACTTGTCCTTGAACTGCGTCATCCGTCCGGCCTCGCCGAACCCGGTGAGGCAGCCGAGCACCCACGCCAGCTCCGCGTGCTCGGGCACGTGGCTCTGCACGAACAGCGTCGAGCGGTCCTGGTCGATGCCCATCGCGAGCAACTGCGCGGCCGACACCCGCGACCGGTGCCGCAGCAGCGCCGGGTCGTGCTCCACCGTGATCGCGTGCAGGTCCACCACGCAGTAGAACGCGTCGTGGCTGTCCTGCAGCGCCACCCACTGCCGCAGCGCGCCGAGGTAGTTGCCGAGGTGGAACGAGTCGGCGGTGGGCTGGATCCCGGAAAACACGCGCGGGGCGGCGGACGCAGGCGCTTCGGACATTCGCACGGATTCGATTCTCTCAGGCCCGTTCCGGAAGGGCGTCGCGGACCACGGGACCGGCCGGCCAGGATGGCCTCGCCCCGCGGTGACACCACCGGCACGGGGTGGTCGGGCGCAGCGTCCCCATTCTACGTCCCGACGATCACCGGGCGTTTGACGGAGTGCGCGGCCCCGGCCCGGACGCGGTGGGTAGCCTGAGCGGCGTCGTACCCGGCGTCCTGGAGGTCAGCTCGTGAAAGTACTCGTCACCGGCGGCGCCGGCTACATCGGCGGCGTCGTGTCCGCCCGGCTGATCGCGGCGGGCCACGAGGTGATCGTGCTGGACGACCTGTCCACCGGCCACGCCGACGCCGTCCCGCCGGGCGCCACGCTGGTGATCGGGACGCTGCGCGACACGTCCTTCCGCGTCCTGTCCGAGGGCGGGTTCGACGCGGTGCTGCACTTCGCCGCCAAGTCGCTCGTCGGCGAGTCGGTCGAGAAGCCCGCGCTCTACTGGGACAAGAACCTCGGCGAGACGCTGGCGCTGCTGGACGCGATGCGCCGCACCGACGTCCCCCGCATCGTGTTCTCCTCGACCGCCGCGACCTACGGCGAGCCGGACGTCACGCCCATCACGGAGACGGCGCCGACCCGTCCGACCAACCCCTACGGCGCGTCCAAGCTGGCGATCGACACGACGCTCGCCGAGTTCGCGCGGCTCTACGGGCTCGGCGGGGTGTCGCTGCGGTACTTCAACGTGGCGGGCGCGCTGCTGGAGGACGGTCTCACGCTCGGCGAACGGCACACGGTCGAGACGCACCTCGTCCCGAACGTCCTGAAGATCGCACTCGGCGACGGCGACGCGGTGCGGATCTTCGGCGAGGACTACCCGACGCCGGACGGCACCTGTGTCCGCGACTACGTCCACGTGGTCGACCTCGCGGACGCGCACCTGCTCGCGCTGGACGCCGTAGTCCCCGGCACCCACACGATCTTCAACCTCGGCAGCGGGACGGGCTACTCCGTCCGCGCGGTCGTGGAGGTGTGCCGCGAGGTCACCGGGCACCCGATCCCGGCGCGGGCCGAGGCGCGGCGGCCCGGCGACCCGGCCGTGCTGGTCGCGTCGTCGGACGAGATCCACCGCGCGCTCGGCTGGAAGCCCGAACGCGACCTGACCGCCATGGTCGCCGACGCCTGGACGTTCCTCACCACCGGCCTCCCCACCGGCCCGCGATGACGGGCGGCCGGTGGCGCGCTCCGGGTCGCGTCGTCCTGCTCGGCGAGGAGCACGATCCGGACGGCCCCGCGCTGACCGTCGCGATCCCCGGCGGCGTGACCGTGGACGCCGAGCGCTCCGACACGCTGGATCTGCCCGGCGACGCCTGGACGGCCCCGGCGGCGGACGCGGCCCGGCGGCTGGCCGCGCGCGGCGCGGGCGGTGTCGCGGCGAAGGCCGAGACCGGCCTGCCGCCGGGCCTCGGCGCCCCCGGGGCGCTCGCCGCCGCCGTCGCGCTGGCGCTGCGCGACCTGTACGCCCTGGACCTGGACGCGCCGTCCCTGGTGCCGTTCGCCGCCGAGCCGGGCCGCCCGGACGCCGCCACGTCGCTGCTCGGCGCGGCCGGCCGCGCGCTCCTGGTCGACCGCCGCACCGGCGCCGCGGGCACACTGCCGTGCGACGTGACGGGCGCCGGGCTCGCCCTGTTCGCCGTGGACACGCGCGCGAGCGCCGACCCCGGCCTGGCCGCCGAACGCCGCGACGAGTGCGCGGCCGCGGCCCGGCTGCTCGGCGTCGCCTCGCTCGGGGACGTCCGCGACCTGGCCGGGGCGCTCGGGACGCTGCGCGACCCGGTGCTGCGCCGCCGCGTCCAGCACGTCGTGACCGAACGGCACCGGATCGACGCGGCGGCGGGGCTGCTGCGCGCGGGCGCCGTCGCCGAGCTGGGGGCGATGCTGAACGCGTCCCAGATGTCCCTGCGCGACCAGTTCCAGACGTCCTGGCCGCAGGCCGACGCGACCGTGGACACGGCCCTGCGCGCGGGAGCGCGCGGCGCGCGGATCTCCGGCGGCCCCGGCGGCGCGGTGACCGTCCTGGCCCCCGCCGACCGCGTCTCCCGCGTCCAGGACGCGGTCCGCGCGACCTTCACCGCCCGCGACTGGCCCGGCCCCGCCTTCCACGACGCGACCCCGTCCCCGGCCGCCGCCCGCGTCCCCGCCTAGTCGAAGGACGAGCGGAGGTCGTCGCGGAGGCGGGCGGCGTGGGCGGCGGCCTCGGGCTCGTCCAGTTCGGTGAAGCCCGCGATGGCCGCCTCGACCGACGCCAGGGCCTCGGGGACGCGGCCCAGCCCGGCGAGGATGCGGGCGCCGTCGTAGTCGACCAAAGCCGTCTCCCAGGTCAGCGCGGCGGCGTTGTCGGCGGGAATTTCGGTCAGCGCGGCCCGTGACCGGGTCAGGGCGGTCAGGGCCGCTTCGCCGTCGGCGTCCCACCAGTGGCAGAGGGCGGCGCGGCGCAGGGTCCGCACCGTGCCGTAGGGGTCGCCAGCGACGACGTAGGTGTCGGCGGCGGCGGTGAAGCGGCCCGCCGCCACGTCGTCGCGGTCGTGCGCGGTCAGGATCTCGGCGGACTGTTCCAGCAGGTAGGCCGTGCCGTTCGGGTCGCCGTCGCCGCGCGCCAGCTCGGCCAGCTCGGCGAACGCGTCGGCCGCCTGCTCCTCGCCCAGCTCGCGGCGGGCGTGCGCGACGAGCAGGCGGCAGCGGCGCTCGGCGTCGCGGTCGTCCAGCGCGGCGACGTCCGCCGCCGCCTGCTCGGCCACCTCCGCCGCCTCCAGGTGCCGGCCCGCGCCGTAGTAGGCGCTGGCCAGCGCGATCCGGGCGCGGGTCGCGTGGTCGGCGTCGGCCAGGGCCGTGTAGCCCGCGACGGCCTCGGCGAGGTCGGGCGCCGCGTCCGCCGGACGTTCCCGCGACAGCAGCAGGTCGCCGCGTTCGGCGTGCGCGGACGCGCGGGTCAGCGCGTCGCCCGCGTGCTCGACGGCCTCGTCCAGCGCGTCCAGCGCCGCCGCGAACCGTTCCTCGTGGCCGTCCGGACGCAGGTGGCCGAGCTGCGCGAGCGTCGCGCCGAGCAGCAGGGACGCCTCGGCGCGCAGGCCGGCGATTCCGGCCTCGCGGGCGGCGGCGCTCGCGGCCCGCCATTGCGCCACGGCGGCGTCCTGGTCGCCGGTTCCCGCGAGGATCCGGCCGCGCAGGAGCGCGACGAGCGCCGTGTCGGACGCGTCGCCCGGCACCGCCCCGGCGAGGACGGCGAGGGCCGCCGCCGGGTCGTCGGCCGCGACGTGCGCGGTCGCCAGCCGCAGCCGCGCGCCCACCGCCCGGCCGGGCACCGCCGCGTGCGCGGACAGGTACTCGACTGCGGCCGTGAGCAGCGGGAACGCCAGATCGAGGCGGCCGAGCATCTCGTGCAGGCCGCCGACCCGGCTGCTCGCCGCGTGGTGCCGCTCCAGGTCGCCCGCCTCGGCGTACAGCTCGGCGGCCCGCCTCCACGCCGCGACGGCCGCCTCCGGGTCGCCGCCCGCGATGGCCTCGACGCCCCGGCCGTCCGCGCGGCGGGCCGCGTCCAGCGGGGTCACCTCGCCCGCGAGCGCGTCGAACCGCCGCCACGCCGCCAGCGCCGCCGGGACGTCATCGCGCCGCCACGCGTCCTCCGCGCGGTCCAGCGCCGCGCCCGGCTCGGTGACGTCCGACATGTCCGGCGCGGACGGCGCGGGCGGCCGGACCGTCCGCCGCCCCGGCACCGCCAGCAGCGGCAGATGCTCCACCACCGGCTCGGCCCCCAGCAGCTCCCGCACCCGGTCGCCCTGCGCGGACGTGCCGTTGCGCGCGTCGAACAGCGCCGCCAGCTCGGTCGCCTGCGCGGCCAGCTCCGCCGCGACGGCCACGATCGGCCGGTCCTCCCCCGGCCGCCGCGCCACCGTGTGCCCGCCGTGCCCGGCGCCCGCCATCCGGCCGAGCAGCAGCGCCGACGCCGCCGCGAACCGCATCGCGTCGAACGGGCTCGGCGCCCGGTCCAGCCAGGGCAGATGCCGCTGGACGATCTCCAGCCCGCGCACCTCGTTGCCCGTCCGCGCGCAGAACTCGACATGGTCGGCGATCTCGCCCAGCTCGCTGATCTGCGTCCGGATCAGCCGGTACGCCCGCAGATGCGCGGTGCGGGCCTCGTCCAGCCGGCCCGTCCGCAGATAGATCGGCAGCAGCGCGGTCAGCATCGTCTGCGGCTGCTCGGTGCAGTCCAGCTCGGCGCTCAGCACCGGCGCGGCGACCGCGAGCGCGTCCGCGTCCCGGCCGCGCCAGGCCAGGTAGGCGGCCTTGCCGGTCGGGTCGCAGCCCTCGCAGTCCGACAGCCCGTCGCGCGGTGCCGCGTTCCATTTCGCGTACCAGTGCGCCGCGTCGTCGGCGTCGCCGAGGTGCATCGCCACCCGCGCCCGCCGCGCGTACACCGCGTGCAGGCTGTGGCCGCCGAGCGTGTACCGGCGCTCCATGTCGGCGAGGACGGCCCGCGTCCGGTCCAGCGGCACCTCGGGGAACAGCGTCAGCGAATGGACGATCCACTTGAACTGCCACAGCAACCGCTGCTCGGCCGAGTCGTCCAGCTCGCCGGGCGCGCGGTCGAAGTCGGCGAGCGCGCGGCTGAACGTCGTGAACGTCTTGATCGGCTCACCGCCGGACTGGTACGCCTGCCCCAGCTCCATGCGGACCTGGAACGTCAGCGCCGCGTCGCCCGTCGCCTCGGCCCGGCGCAGCGCCTCCTCGGTGAGCACCGTCCGGGCCTCGCCGTAGGGCAGCGCGAACGCCCGTCCCATCAGGTTCCGGACGTGCTCCTCGCTCATCGGTGCTCCTTCGTCGCCCACTCCAGCAGGCCGAGGAACGACCGGTTCAGGACGGCCGTGTCCGCCGGGCGAAGCGGATGGTGGCCGAGCAGCAGCGCCTGCGCGTACAGGCCCTGCACCGCCAGTTCGATCAGCGCGTCGTCGGTCAGCGCGGTGACGCGCCGCGTCAGCGGGTTGCGGTGGTTCAGGACGAGCTGCGGACGGTCCGCCGGGACGGCCCCGCGCAGCGCGCCGAGCACGTCCGCCCACAGCGCGTCCGACGCGTCCCGCGCGACCTCCAGCTCCGCCTGGTGCCGCGCCGACCGGCTCGCCAGGTACAGCGCGGGCAGCGACGCCGGGTCGAAGTCACGCACGACGACCTCGCAGCCCAGCGCCTCCACGGCCCGCTGTGCCCGCGCGAGGAACGGGCGCAGCGCCAGCTCGGCGGCGGCGTCGGGCGCGCCGAGCCGCGTCGTCAGCTCGGCGGCGTCCAGCGGGCGCAGCGCGCTGTCGGGATCAAGGGTCCGCAACCGCTCGATGATCTCGACGTCGTGGACGTAACCGGCGTTGACCAGGCCCACGCCCTGCGCCGCCGCCACCGCCGACAGCCGCCGGAACTCCTCCACGCTCGCCGCGTACCGGCCGTCGGGATGGCCGCGCCGGAACTCCGCGAGCGTCATCGGCCCCGCCGACGTCTCGAACTCCAGCCACCGGTCCACCACGCGCAGCATCTCGTCGTCGCCGACCGCCATCGCCTTCACGCCGAGCTGGTGCAGCCGCAGGAACCCCCGCAGCAGCGCCGGCTCGGTCTCGGCCAGCTCCACCAGCCAGCCGCGCAGCCGCTCGCCGAGCGCGGTCCGGACCGCCTCCAGCAGCTCGTCCTCGTACAGCGCCTCGCGGGACGCCGTCGGACGCAACTCCCCCGCGTCGACCACGCACCGGACGAAGAACGCCCACTCCGGCAGCAGCCCCTCGACGCCCTCCGCCAGCAGCATCCGCTTCAGGTACACGCGGTGCGCGCGGCGCGAACCCGGCGGCACCGACTCGGGCACCACGAACGCGACGCCCGTCAGGCCCGCCTCGGGGACGTCCAGGTCGATCACGTCGAACGGCTCGAACCCGAACACCGACGCGCAGTACGTCTCCAGCGCGCGGCGGCGGCGCGCCGGGTCGGGGTACTCCGCGCGCCACGGCGGGCCGCCGCTCGTGACGAGTTCGCCGTCCACGGTGACCTCGACCGGCAGCAGCGACCCGTACGCCCGCGCCAGCTCCAGCACCGCCGGACGTTCCAGCAGCTCACTCGCGCCCGGACGCGACCGGAGCGTCACCGTCGTGCCCGGCTCGTCCCGTTCGCCCGGCTCGACCGTGTAGTTGCCGCCCGACCGGCCCGTCCACCGCACCGCCGGGCCGCCGCGCGCCGACCGCGTCACGACCTCGATCTCGTCCGCCACCAGGAACGCCGACAGCAGCCCGATCCCGAACTGGCCGAGGAAGTCGTGCCGGGCGAAGCCCAGCTCGTCGCGCTTGGACGACCGGCCGATCGTCGCCAGCAGCCGGTGGACCTCGTCCTCCGTCAGCCCGATCCCGTCGTCCTCCACCCGCAGCGCGCCGCTGCCGGTCGTGATCTGGACCAGGCCGGGGACGTCGCCGCGCGCGGTGATCGCGTCCACCGCGTTCTGCAGCAGTTCCCGCAGGTAGACGCGCGGACTGGAGTACAGATGGCGGCTGAGGAGGTCCACCACGCCCCGCAGATCGACCTGGAACGCCCGCTCCGCCACTCACGACCTCCCGATCGGTTTTTCGCGATCAGTCAGCCTAGCGACCGGTACCCACGTTTCCGTCGCGTTTCCTGTAGTCGTCCCACAAATGCGCACGGCCCCCGGCGGGGCGCCGGGGGCCGTGCGGGGTCGGTCAGACGAGGCCGAGCTTGCGCACCGCGTCGCGCTCCTCGGACAGCTCCGCCACGGACGCGTCGATCCGGCCGCGCGAGAACTCGTCGATCTCCAGGCCCTGGACGATCTCCCACTTCCCGTCCTTGGTGGTGACCGGGAACGACGAGATCAGGCCCTCGGGGACGCCGTAGGAACCGTCGGACACGACCGCCATCGACGTCCAGTCGCCGTCCGCCGTGCCGTTCACCCAGGTGTGCACGTGGTCGATCGCCGCGGACGCCGCCGACGCCGCCGACGACGCGCCCCGCGCCTCGATGATCGCCGCGCCGCGCTTGGCGACGGTCGGGATGAAGTCGTTCTCCAGCCAGTCGCGGTCGTTCACCGTCTCGGCGGCGTTCTTGCCCGCGATCTCGGCGTGGAACAGGTCCGGGTACTGGGTCGCGGAGTGGTTGCCCCAGATCGTCAGCTTCTTGATGTCGGTGACGGCCACGCCGGCCTTCTTCGCCACCTGCGCGATCGCGCGGTTGTGGTCCAGGCGCGTCATCGCCGTGAAGCGCTCGGCCGGGACGTCCGGGGCGTGCTGCTGCGCGATCAGCGCGTTGGTGTTGGCCGGGTTGCCGACCACCAGGATCTTGACGTCGTCGGCCGCGCCCGCGTTGATCGCCTCGCCCTGCGGCTTGAAGATCCCGCCGTTGGCCTCCAGCAGGTCCCCGCGCTCCATGCCCTTCGTCCGGGGCCGCGCGCCGACGAGCAGCGCCACGTTCGTGCCCGCGAACGCCTTCTTCGCGTCGTCGAAGATCTCGACGCCGGACAGCAGCGGGAACGCGCAGTCGTCCAGCTCCATCGCGGTGCCCTCGGCGGCCTTCACGGCCTGCGGGATCTCCAGCAGCCGCAGCTTCACCGGTACGTCCGGGCCGAGCAGCGCGCCCGACGCGATACGGAACAGCAGCGCGTAGCCGATCTGGCCCGCGGCGCCGGTGACGGTGACGGTGACTGGGGTGCGCGTCATGTCTGCTTCATCTCCTCGCGGCCGAGCGGCCGTGCGCTGTGGTCGTGACCTGGCGACGGGGGTCTCTCGCCGTCAAGATAATTCATGCGCCAGGCTACCGCGCGGCCGGGCGCCGCGCGGCGGCAGGTCGGAGAACGGCGAAGGCCGTCCCGGGATCGCCGGGACGGCCTGTTGCGTCACCCCCGGATGTTCAGGGGGTCCGATGCGGTGTGCTAGCCGACCTTCTTCTGAAGGTTGGTGTCCAGCGCCTCCAGGAACTCCTGCGTGGTCAGCCAGCCCTGGTCCGGGCCGACGAGCAGAGCCAAGTCCTTGGTCATCTGTCCGCCTTCGACCGTCTCGACGCAGACCTGCTCCAACTGCCGCGCGAAGTTCACCAGCTCAGGCGTGTTGTCGAGCTTGCCGCGGTGCTCCAGCCCCCGCGTCCACGCGAAGATCGACGCGATCGGGTTGGTGGACGTCGGCTTGCCCTGCTGGTGCTGCCGGTAGTGGCGTGTGACGGTGCCGTGCGCGGCCTCGGCCTCGACCGTCTTGCCGTCCGGCGTCATCAGCACCGACGTCATCAGGCCGAGCGACCCGAAGCCCTGCGCGAGCGTGTCGGACTGGACGTCGCCGTCGTAGTTCTTCGTCGCCCAGACGAACCCGCCCTCCCACTTGAGCGCCGCGGCGACCATGTCGTCGATGAGCCGGTGCTCGTAGGTGATGCCCTTGGCCTCGAAGTCCGCCTTGAACTCGGACTCGAAGATCTCCTGGAACAGGTCCTTGAAGCGCCCGTCGTAGGCCTTGAGGATCGTGTTCTTCGTGGAGAGGTACAGCGGCATCTCGCGGTCGAGGGCGTACCGCATCGTCGTCCGCGCGAAGTCGCGGATCGAGTCGTCGAAGTTGTACATGCCCATCGCGACGCCGCCGCCGGAGAAGCGGGCGACCTCCAGCTCGATCGGCTCGCCCTCGTCGTCGGGCTGGTAGCTGATCGTGACGGTGCCGGGGCCGGGCACCACGAAGTCGGTCGCGCGGTACTGGTCGCCGTGGGCGTGCCGCCCGATGATGATCGGCTTGGTCCAGCCCGGGACGAGCCGGGGGATGTTCGAGGCGATGATCGGCTCGCGGAAGACCACGCCGCCGAGGATGTTGCGGATCGTCCCGTTCGGGGAGCGCCACATCTTCTTGAGGCCGAACTCCTCCACCCGGGCCTCGTCGGGGGTGATCGTCGCGCACTTCACGCCGACGCCGTACTGCTTGATGGCGTTGGCGGCGTCGACCGTCACCTGGTCGTCGGTCGCGTCGCGGTACTCGATCCCGAGGTCGTAGTACTTCAGGTCGACGTCCAGGTAGGGCAGGATCAACTGGTCCTTGATGAATTTCCAGATGATCCGGGTCATCTCGTCGCCGTCGAGTTCGACGACCGGGTTCGCTACCTTGATCTTGGGCATGTGCTTGCTGTCCCTTTCCTACACCGGCCAGCAGTCCTTGTAAGGCTCTGCTGAAGGCTATCCGGGCGCGGCCAAAGGTCTAGACCTCGCCCTGGTGGTCTGGCTGTTTCGGCAGGTGAGCCTAGGGGTGGGGGACGACGGCGGCGGTGGTCGCGATGGCGACGGCGAGGACCGTCATCGTCGTCACGTCCACCCACCGGCTGCGCGTCTCCAGCATCCCGGCCTGGCTCGGGGGCAGGACGAGCCGCGCCAGCGCGCCGAACAGCACCGCCGCGGCCATGAGACCGGATCCCTTGCGGAAGTAGTCGAGCGCGCAG
The DNA here is from genome assembly GCF_002911665.1 of Actinomadura rubteroloni. Taxonomy (NCBI): domain Bacteria; kingdom Bacillati; phylum Actinomycetota; class Actinomycetes; order Streptosporangiales; family Thermomonosporaceae; genus Actinomadura; species Actinomadura rubteroloni. The sequence continues at coordinate 1,808,799 of NZ_MTBP01000001.1, read as the reverse complement.
AGCACCAGCCCGCCCGCGACGCCGCAGAGGACGATCGCGTACGGCAGGCGGCCGAGCCAGTGCGGCGCGGCGCCCCGACCGCGCGGTGCGCGCCGCCGGCGCCGGTGCACCTCGGTACTCATCGGCACGCTCCTCGTTTTCCGGGCGTCGGCCCGGTCGGCTCCACCTCCCCACGTTAGTGGGAAATCGACGGACCGACGACCGGGGGGCCGGACGAGCAGGCCCGATGCCGTCCAAAAAGACATTTCGCGCAAGACCGGACGAGTCCCCCCGACGAGACGGGAGAAGGCGGACGGGACGGACGTGGACGTCGCGAAAACCGTTACGCAACAGGCCCTACTCACCAGTAGGTGGGTGTGGCGTGAAGGCCTCCGGGTAACTCGCTGGACAGGGGTCGCTAACTAGCTGGGAGGACTGCCGTGGAGGGGCCGTTCATGCGGATCGAGGACAGTGGCATGGTGATGCCACTGCGCCCCGATGTCACGACGGTCGGTCGAGGACGAGGTGTGGACATCCGCCTCGACGACCCGAGTGTGTCCCGATTGCACGCAGAGATCATTCGGCGCGGCCCGTACGTGTACGTGGTTGACATGGGGCTCTCCCGTAACGGGACCCGGGTCAACGGCCGGCCGATCGCCCGACGCGTCCTGGAGGACGGTGACGTCGTGAGCTTCGGCACGGCGCGCTGCCGGATGGGGGGAATCCCCCGCGAGGAGGTCGATCCCGACGTCGAACTGCGGCGCGCCGTCGCACCCGAGCTGACGCGCCGCGAGGTGGACGTACTGACGTCGCTGTGCCGTCCGGCGCTCTCGGACGAGGCGTTCGTGGCTCCGGCCACCGCGCGCCAGATCGCCGAGGAGCTGGTGGTGACGGAGGCCGCGGTCAAGCAGCATCTGCTGCGGCTGTACCAGAAGTTCCGCATCCCCGAGGGGGCGAACCGGCGCACCCGGCTGGCCAACGAGGTCATCGCGATGGGCCTCGTCCGGCCGCTGCCGCCGGTCCACGTCCCGCAGCAGAACCGTCCGGTGGACGGCCAGGGACCGGGCGGCGTCCGCCGTCCCGGCCCGCCCGGCGCCACCGCCCCGGGCCGCCATCTCACCGGTCCGGGCCGTCAGGCGACGGGGGTGGGCCGCCGGGCTAGTTAGGAGTCACGGCCTGCTGCGCTCGCCTGGCGGCTCGCTTCGCAACCGTGTCTCTGGGCGAGCGCGGCATCGCTTCGCGATCTTCGCGCCCGGGGGACTCGCCTTCGGCGTCGTCCCCCGGGCGCTCAGTTTTCGCGCTCGCGCGCTGGCTGAGGCCAGCCGAAACGGGCGCCTCGGCCACCGGCCCCGGCGGTCAGCGGGCGGCGTTCTCGGCGGCCTCGACGACGTTCGCCAGCAGCATCGCGCGGGTCATCGGGCCCACGCCGCCGGGGTTGGGGGCCACCCAGCCCGCCACCTCGCGCACGTCCGCCGCCACGTCGCCCGCCAGCTTGCCGTCGACGCGGGAGACGCCCACGTCCAGGACGGCCGCGCCGGGCTTCACCATGTCGGCGGTGATCAGGCCGGGGACGCCCGCGGCGGCGACGATGATGTCGGCCTTGCGGGTGTGCGCGGCCAGGTCGCGCGTGCCGGTGTGGCAGAGCGTGACGGTCGCGTTCTCGGTGCGGCGGGTCAGCAGCAGGCCGAGCGAGCGGCCGACCGTGATGCCCCGGCCGACGACCGTGACCTCGGCGCCCGCGATCGGGACGTCGAAGCGGCGCAGCAGGTCGATGATGCCCTTCGGCGTGCAGGGCAGCGGGCCGGGCTGCTGGAGGACCAGGCGGCCGAGGTTGGTGGGGTGCAGGCCGTCGGCGTCCTTGAGGGGGTCGATGCGCTCCAGCACGCGCTGCTCGTCCAGGCCCTTGGGGAGCGGGAGCTGGACGATGTAGCCGGTGCAGGACGGGTCGGCGTTCAGCTCGTCCACCGCGCGCTCGACGTCCTCCTGCGTCGCGTCGGCGGGCAGGTCGCGGCGGATGCTCTCGATGCCGACCTCGGCGCAGTCGCGGTGCTTCATGCCGACGTAGGCGTGGCTGCCGGGGTCGTCGCCGACGAGGACCGTGCCGAGGCCGACGCCGACGCCGCGCGAGCGCAGGGCCGCGACGCGGGTCGTGAGGTCCGCGCGGATCTGCGCGGCCGTGGCCTTCCCGTCCAGGATCCGTGCCGTCATGTGCGCCTCCGTGGTGAACTCGCGTGGTGATCTCGCCGGGCCGCACGGCCCGTGCGTGGTCCCCGGTCACCCAGGCGCGCGGTGTCCGGACTGCTCCGCTCCCCGGTGGTCGTGTCCACCTTGTCCGCGCCAGTCACGTGTGCGTCCATCGTACCGGGACGGGACGCGACGGTCAGCGGCCCCGCCAGGACAGGAAGCGGTCGGTGCCCTGCCAGCCGAGCACGCCCGCCAGCAGCGCCGCCGCGACGGCCGCGGCGAGGCCGACGATCTCGCGGGCGTCCATGAGCAGCGCGTCGGCCTGGAGGAACACGCCGAACGCGTGCGCGAGGACCTGGTTCATCGAAGTCTCCGAGGGGCGGGTGCGCGCCGGGACGGGCCCGGCGCGCGTCCGCCGGTCAGTGGAAGAAGTGCCGGACGCCGGTGAAGTACAGGGTCACGCCCGCCTTCTCCGCCGCCTCGATCACCTCGGGGTCGTGGATGGAGCCGCCGGGCTCCACGATCGCGCGGACGCCCGCCGCGGCGAGCGCCTCCAGCCCGTCGGGGAACGGGAAGAACGCGTCGGACGCGCCGACCGCGCGCGCGGCCCGCTCGGCGCCCGCCCGCGTCACCGCGAGCTTGGCCGAGTCGACCCGGTTGACCTGGCCCATGCCGACGCCGACGGTCGCGCCGTCGGCGGCGAGCAGGATCGCGTTGGACTTGACGGCCCGGACGGCCCGCCACGCGAACGCCAGGTCCCGCAGGGTCGCCGCGTCGGCGGCCGTGCCGACCTTCAGCTCCCAGGTGGCCGGGTCGTCGCCGGAGGCGTCCACCCGGTCGACGGTCTGGAGCAGCACGCCGCCGTCGATGCGGCGGAACTCGGTCGCGTTGGACGGCCCGGACGCGCAGCGCAGCAGCCGCAGGTTCTTCCAGCGTCCGCGCAGGATCTCCAGCGCGTCGGCGTCGAAGTCCGGCGCGACGATGACCTCGGTGAAGATCTCCTTGACGGACTCGGCGAACGCGGCCGTCACCGGGCGGTTCACCGCGATGACGCCGCCGTAGGCCGACACCGGGTCGCACTCGTGGGCCTTGCGGTGGGCCTCGGCGACGTCGGCGCCGACGGCGATGCCGCACGGGTTGGCGTGCTTGATGATCGCGACGGCGGGCTCGGCGAAGTCGTAGGCGGCGCGGCGGGCGGCCTCGGCGTCCACGTAGTTGTTGTAGGACATCTCCTTGCCGTGGAGCTGCTCGGCGCCCGCCAGCCCCCCGGACGCGCCGGCGTCGGTGAACAGCGCGGCCTTCTGGTGCGGGTTCTCGCCGTAGCGCAGGACGGCGGACCGCTCCCACGTGGCGCCGAGGAAGTCCGGCCAGCCGGAGGACGCGGCCTCCTCGTCCGGGGCGTAGGACGAGGCGAACCACGACGCCACCGCGACGTCGTAGGACGCGGTGTGCGCGAACGCGATCCCGGCGAGGCGGCGGCGCTCGTCCAGCGTGAACCCGCCCGCCTCGACGGCCGCGAGCACCGACCCGTAGGACGCGGGGTCCACGACGACGGCGACGCTCGCGTGGTTCTTCGCGGCGGCGCGGACCATCGTCGGGCCGCCGATGTCGATCTGCTCGACGCACTCGTCGGGCGCCGCGCCCGACGCGACGGTCGCCGCGAACGGGTACAGGTTGACGACGGCGAGGTCGAACGGCTCGACGTCCAGGTCCCGGAGCTGGCGGACGTGGTCGTCCTTGCGGCGGTCGGCCAGCAGGCCCGCGTGGACGCGCGGGTGCAGGGTCTTGACGCGTCCGTCCAGGCACTCGGGGAAGCCGGTCAGCTCCTCCACCTTCAGGACGGGCACCCCGGCGGCGGCGATCCGCCCGGCCGTGGAGCCGGTGGAGACGATCTCCACCCCGGCGGCGTGCAGGCCGCGGGCCAGCTCCTCCAGCCCCGTCTTGTCGTACACGCTGATCAGCGCACGTTTGATCGCGACCCGGGTCACCGGTTCAGCTCTCCTTCTTCGGCTGCGGACGTGTTGCAGGTCCGGCATTTCATGGAGACCCGCCGACCGTTCGCGGTCCAGCCGTCGCGGGCGAGCCGCCCGACGACGTCGACCAGGAGCCGGCGCTCCACCTGCTTGATGCGCTCGTGCAGGGAGTCCTCGTCGTCATGCCAGCGGACCGGGACGGCCTCCTGGGCGATGACGGGTCCGGTGTCCACGCCTTCGTCGACGAAGTGCACGGTACAGCCCGTGAGCTTGACCCCGTAGGCCAGGGCGTCGCGGACGGCGTGGGCGCCGGGGAAGGACGGCAGCAGAGCGGGATGGGTGTTGACGATGCGCCCGCCGAACCGTTCCAGGAACCGGGCGCCGAGGATCTTCATGAACCCGGCGGACACGACGAGGTCGGGCCGGTGCTCGGCGACGGCGTCGGCGAGGGCGGCGTCCCAGGCGTCCCGGCCGGGGAAGTCGGGGATCCGCAGGGTGAACGCGGGCAGCCCGGCGCGGGCCGCGCGGGCCGTGCCCTCGATGCCGGGACGGTCCGCGCCCACGGCCACCACTTCGGCGCCGTACTCTGGATCCGCGCACGCGTCGAGCAGCGCCTGTAGGTTGGTCCCCGCTCCGGAGACGAGGACGACGAGCCGGGCGGGCACCATGACTCCCTGCTGGACGTTTCGAGGTGTGGGACGGGCGGCCCCGGCGTCGTCGCGCGGGCCTGCCAGCACGCAGCCTATCCGTCCCGCCGCGCGCCCCCGACGGCGCTCCGCCCCCGGCCGGACGACGCCGCCACCGAACATGCAGGAGGAGAAACCGTGACACACCAGGCGGGACCCGGCGAGGTCCAGGCCCCGCAGGCTCCCCCGCCCGGCGGCCGGCGCGGTCCGGCGTCGCGCCGGGCGCTGTGGCTGGCGATCGGCGGGCTGATCCTCGCGGTGCCGTTCTGGCCGCTCGGGCTGGTGCTCGGCATCGCGGGCATCGTGACCGAGATCCGCGCGCGCCGCGACCCGGCGGTCCCGGCGCGGCGCGGCCTGTCGGCGAGCATCGTGGTCGGCGCGTGCGCCGTGCTGGTCGGGCTGTTCGCGATGACGAGCTGGATCGTCCTCGCGCCCGAGCTGTCGGACCGGCAGTCGTGCCTGGACGGCGCGAACACCGTCGCCGACAAGAAGGCGTGCGACGACGCGTTCTCCCGGCAGATCATCGACAAGTTCGACCTGCCGCCGGACACGAAGGTCTTCACCGGCTTCTAGTCGTCGGCCTCGTCGCGCAGGACGAAGATCGCGCCGCCCCGGTTCTCGGTGCGGTCGTCGCGCGGGCGGGGCTCGTCGGGCTCGGGCTCGGGCTCGGCGGGACGGGTGCGGCGCGCGGGCAGGACCGGCTCGGCGTCCTCGAACTCCAGCGGGTCGGGGACGGCCGGGACGGGCCGCGGAGTCGGTTCCGGCGCGGGCAGCGGCACGACGGGCACGACCGGCGCGGGCAGCGGCTCGGGCTCGGGCAGCGGCTCGGGCGCGGCGCCGCGCGGCGGCTTGGGCGGCCGGCGGCGCCGGCGGGGCTTCGGGTCGTCGGTGCGGCGCAGTGCGCGTCCGTTGGCGAACCAGGCCGCGAGCGCCGCCGCGACGCCGACCTCCAGCGCCGCGAGCAGGCCGACCTGCCAGGGCGAGGGGCCGACGGTCCGGAGCCGTCCGCCGCCCATCGGCCCGCCCGACAGCGCGGCGAGCACGGCCAGCACCAGGCCGGTCAGGGCGCCCGTCGTGAAGCCCCACAGCGGCGCGGTCTCGGCCGCCGGGCTCGGCAGCGCCCGGACGGTCAGCACCCCGCCGACCGCGCCCGCCGCGAACGGCGCGGCCAGCGCCAGCAGCGACAGGGCGGGCGCCGGGCCGGGGCCGGGCAGCGCGGCGAGCGGCGGGAACGCGGGGATCGTGTCGAGGAACACACCGGTGACCGAGACGCTGGTGCCCGTCCCGACGGCGAATCCGGCGCCGACGGCGTAGGACGTCCCCCAGATGATCGCGTTGGGCAGGAACGCCAGCTCCACGACCAGCAGCAGGACGCCGCCGACGACGCCGGGCGCCAGCTCGCCGTACAGGCGGTTCGCCTCCGGCAGGTGGAAGGCGAGCGCGCAGCCGACGAGAAGCGCGCCCGCCGCGAGCAGTACCGCGAGCGCCCCCGACACCCCGATGACCAGGGACCGCGGACGCTCGGGCAGCAGCCGCAGCAGCGCGCCGAGCCCGGACCGGACGCGTCCCCGGCGCAGCGCGACGAGCGCCCGCGCCGCCCCGAACCCGCCCGCGACCAGCGCGACGGTGAAGCAGCACAGCAGCGCCTGCCACGGCGACGGGCGCACCGGCGGCTTGGTCGCGGCGAGCGCGAGCAGCCCGGCGAGCAGCGTGTAGGGGACGGCGAGGGCGACGGCGACGTCCATGACGCCCCGGCGCGTGCGGCGTGCGCCCGTCCGCAGCATCCAGCCGCCGCAGCGGTACAGCAGCGCGCCGGGCAGCGCGACGATGCCGAGCGGGAGCAGCCCGACCCGTCCGTCCGGCAGCGACAGGCCCGCGTGGTGGGAGACGAGCCAGAACGTCACGGCCGTCCGGAACACGCCGGGCAGGCCGCTGCCGAGCGCCGAGCGCGGCGCGGCGATCCAGCCGACGAGGGTGACCGTGACGAGCACGGCCAGCCCGATCCCGACGCACCACAGCGCGCCGACGAGGCCGGTGACGAGCAGCGGGCGCTGCGTCCCCGCGCGGTCCGGAGCCGTCCGCCGCTCCCGCGTCATGTCGCTCATCCGCCCCATGCTGGCACCGGGCCGCCCCCGGGGTCGGCGCGTCGCCCGGCGTGTCGTCTTTGTCGTGGCCGATGTCGGGGCGGGGTCAGCCGGGGAGCGGGGCGTCCAGGATCCGCAGCAGGATCTCGGTGAGCGGGTCGCGCAGCGCGGGCAGCTCGTCGGCCCGTCCCTCGCTCACGTGGACGAGGATCAGCTCGGCGACCGCGCCGACCGCCGCCGTGAACGCGTGCTCGGGCACCGGCGGCCACTCGGGGTGCTTGCGCGCGGCGTGCTCGCGCCAGCCGCGCAGGACGTCCGCGACGAGCCCGTAGCCCTTGAGGCGCCCGCGCAGCGCGCGCGGCCCGACGGCGGGCAGCTCCACGAGGATGCAGCGCGCGTACTCCGGTTCCCGCGCGCACAGCGCCAGGTAGGCGCCGAGCGCGGCGCGCAGCAGTTCCCGGGACGACGATGGGCGCTCGGCGTCGCGCGGCGGCGTCATCACCTCGGCGACGATCGCCTCCTGCGCCTCGGCCATCGCCGACAGGAAGCAGTCCTCCACCCCGGCGAAGTGGTCGTAGAACGCCTTGCGGGACACGCGGGCGCGCTGGACGACCATCGCGACCGTCGTGTGCGCGTACCCGGCCTCGGCGACCGCCGCGATCACCGCGCCGCGCAGCCGCCGCCGCTGCTCCTCCCGCACGACGGACGCGGGCAGGCTGCTGCGTCCGCGCGGCAGTCCCGGCCGGTCCTGGCCGTAGACGGCGGCCAGGCGCGGTTCGTCGCCGGGCGGCGTCGGGTTCTCGATCATCGGTGCGGCCAGCCTACCGACCCCGAAGACGAAGGACGCCCGCGCCGCGAGGCGGCACGGGCGTCCTGCGCGCTCGGTTCAGAGCTTGTTCATGATCTCCCGCATGAGGACGGCGGTCTCGCTCGGCGTCTTGCCGACCCGCACGCCGACCTTCTCCAGGGCCTCCTTCTTGGCCTGGGCGGTGCCCGCCGAGCCGGAGACGATCGCGCCCGCGTGGCCCATCGTCTTGCCCTCGGGGGCGGTGAAGCCCGCGACGTAGCCGACGACCGGCTTGGTCACGTGCTGCTCGATGTAGGCCGCGGCCCGCTCCTCGGCGTCGCCGCCGATCTCGCCGATCATGACGATCGCGTCGGTCTCCGGGTCGTCCTGGAACGCCTGGAGCGCGTCGATGTGGGTCGTCCCGATGATCGGGTCGCCGCCGATTCCGACGCAGGTGGAGAAGCCGATGTCGCGCAGCTCGTACATCATCTGGTACGTCAGCGTGCCCGACTTGGAGACCAGGCCGATGCGTCCCGGCGAGGTGATGTCGGCGGGGATGATGCCCGCGTTCGACTTGCCGGGGGACGCGATGCCGGGGCAGTTCGGCCCGATGATCCGCGTCTTGTTGCCCTTCTCGACCGCGTAAGCCCAGAAGTAGGCGGTGTCGTGGACCGGGACGCCCTCGGTGATCACGACGGCGAGGGGGATCTCGGCGTCGATCGCCTCGACGACGGCGTCCTTGGTGAACTTCGGCGGGACGAACACGACCGACACGTCCGCGCCGGTCTGCTCGATCGCCTCCTTGACCGTCCCGAAGACCGGGAGCGCGGTGCCGTCGAACTCGACGGTCTGCCCGGCCTTGCGGGCGTTGACGCCGCCGACGACCTGCGCGCCGGAGGCCAGCATCCGGCGGGAGTGCTTCATGCCCTCCGAGCCGGTGATGCCCTGGACGATGATCTTGCTGTTCTCGGTGAGCCAGATGGCCATGTTCACGCACCTGCCGCGGCGAGTTCGGCGGCGCGCTCGGCCGCATCGTCCATCGTGTCGACCTGCTGGACGCCGGGCAGCGCCGCGTCGGTCAGGATCTTGCGGCCCAGTTCGGCGTTGTTGCCGTCGAGGCGGACCGCGAGCGGCCGGTCGACGGTCTCGCCGCGCTCGGCCAGCAGCTTGTAGGCGCTGACGATGCCGTTCGCGACGGCGTCGCAGGCGGTGATGCCGCCGAAGACGTTGACGAACACCGACTTCACGTCGGGGTCCGACAGGACGATCTCCAGGCTGTCGGCCATCACCTCGGCGGACGCGCCGCCGCCGATGTCGAGGAAGTTCGCCGGCTTCTGGCCGCCGTGGTCCTCCCCCGCGTACGACACGACGTCCAGCGTGGACATGACGAGCCCCGCGCCGTTGCCGATGATGCCGACGGAGCCGTCGAGCTTGACGTAGTTGAGGTCCTTCTCCTTGGCGCGGGCCTCCAGCGGGTCGGCCGCGGCCTTGTCCTCCAGCTTGTCGTGCTCCTGGCGGAAGGCGGCGTTGTCGTCCAGCGAGACCTTGCCGTCGAGGGCCTTGACCTCGCCGTCGGCGGTGAGGATCAGCGGGTTCACCTCGACGAGCGTCGCGTCCTCGTCGATGAACACGGCCCACAGGCGCTCGATGAGCGCGGCGGCGCCGTCCAGCGCCTCCTCGGGCAGCCGGCCCTGCTCGGCGATCGAGCGGGCGGTGGCCCGGTCCACGCCGTGCAGCGGGGAGACGGGCACGAGCCCGAGCCGGTCGTGCGGCACGTCCTCGATCTCCACGCCGCCCTCGACCGAGCAGATGGACAGGAACGTGCGGTTCGCGCGGTCCAGCAGGAAGGAGAAGTAGTACTCCTGCGCGATGGCGCTGCCCTCTTCGATGAGCACCTTGTGGACCGTGTGGCCCTTGATGTCCATCCCGAGGATCTGGTCGGCGAGCGCTTCGGCCTCGTCGGCGTCGTCGGCGAGCTTCACGCCGCCGGCCTTGCCGCGGCCCCCGGTCTTCACCTGGGCCTTGACGACGACCTTCGAGCTACCGGCGGCGAACAGCTCCGCCGCGATGGCCCGGGCCTCCTGAGGTGTGTGGGCGACCTTGCCGGTAGGCACCGGTACCCCGTACTCGGCGAAGAGTTCCTTCGCCTGATGTTCGAACAGGTCCACGAGGCGTCCTTATACGGATCGACAGCCATAGACCGCTTCGAGTGGGGAACACGGGCGTCCGTGCGGCTCGCCACCCTGCGGTCCGCTCCGTCGATGCAGCCTAGTCCTCCCGCGTTCGTGGTCGCGCCGCCGGGGGCGGTCTCGCCGGATCTCACAACGGCCCAGGTAGAGCGGTGCGCAGGGCTACTCGCCGGTACCCGGGCGGGCGGTGTCGTTCGCAAGGGTTTGGTGTACTTGGTTACACGGCGTCGCGGTGACCCCGCAATGAACGCCGGTGCACGGGTGAGGGGGTGCGGGGTGACGCGACGGGGCGTCCGGGTACGGCGGATCGGCGCGTTCCTGCTGGCCGGGGCGCTGGCGGCGACCTGCGGGGCGGGGGTGCTGCCGGACGCGGGGACGCCGTCGTGGGCGTCGCCGGGGCTCGTCGGCGGAGGCGGCTGGCCCTACGCGGGGGTACCGCTGCCGCCGGAGGACGCGGCGGGTGCGTCCTACATTCCGGGCAGTTCGGTCGTGCGGCTGGCGCACGGGCGGGCGCGGCTCGTGCCGTTCGGCGGAGAGACGGCCGTCACGCTGGACGCGTCGGACCCGCGAGTCCTCACGGCGGTGCGGTCGGACCGGGCGTGGCTGGCGTCGGGGCGCGTCCCTGCGGGGTTCCCGGACATGGCGTCGCGCGCGCTGCTGGACCTTCGGCTGCTCACGGGCGCGCAGGGCGCGTCGCTGGCGTCCTGGTTCGGCGCGTGGCGGTACGCGTGGCCGCGCGACTCGGCGTTCGCCGCCGCCGCGTTCACCGTCACCGGGCACCCGCAGGAGGCGCTGCGGATCCTGCGGTTCATGGCGGGCGTGCAGGCGCCGTCGGGGCTGTGGGCCGCTCGGTACCGGCCGGACGGCTCGCCGGTGCTGGACGGCCGGTCGCCCCAGCTCGACTCGGTCGGCTGGATGCTGTGGGCCGCCTGGCTGTTCCAGCGGTCTGACCCGTCCGGTACGGAACTGTGGCCGATGGTGCGGCGCGGGGCGGACCGGCTCGCGGCGTCGCTGCGCCGGGACGGGCTGCCGCCGCCGTCCGGCGACTACTGGGAGCGCGACCCCGGCACCGAGCAGGACCCGGACGACCCGACGCTCGGCGTCGCCGGGCCGGTGCTGGCGGGCCTGCGGTCGGCTGCGGCGTTCGCCGCCGGTACCGGCCATGCCGCGCAGGCGGCGGCGTGGCGGACGGCGGCCGGACGCGTGGCGGACGCGATCGGGACGCGGTTCGCGCCGCTCGGCTATCCGCGCTCGCCGGTGCGCGGCGGCGCGATGGACACGTCCGTGACGTTCGTCGCACCGCCGTTCGCGCCCGCCGACCCGTTCGTGGCGGCGGCGGTCGCGACGGCCGCGCGGCGGCAGGCGCTGCCGAACGGCGGGGTGCTGCCGGGCGAGCGGTGGCCGGGCGACCCGTCGGTGGCGTGGACGCCCGAGACGGCGCTGTTCGCGCTGAGCGACGCGGCGTCCGGACGCCGGGACGCGGCCGTCGCGCAACTGGGCTGGCTCGCGTCGCACCGCACGTCGCTCGGCGCGCTGCCGGAGAAGGTCGATCCGGGCGGGCGGCAGGCGGCGGTGGCGCCGCTCGGCTGGACGGCGTCGCTGGCCGTCCTCGCGCTGAGCGCGCTGGAGCGCCCGCTGCCGGTGCCGGGCTAGGCGAACTGCTCGGCGCCGAGCTTGAGGACGAGCGCCGTCACGACGCACAGCAGGACGGCCCGGACGAACCCGGTGCCCCGGCTGATCGCCATCCGCGCGCCGACCTGCGCGCCGACGACGTTGCACGCGCCCATGGCGAGCCCGAGCGCCCACAGGATGTGGCCCTGCGCGCCGAACACCAGCAGCGCGCCGAGGTTGGTGCCGGTGTTGATGATCTTGGCGTTGGCGGACGCGCGGACGAAGTCCGAGCCGAGCAGCGCGGTGAACGCGAGGACTAGGAACGTGCCCGTCCCGGGTCCGACCAGCCCGTCGTAGAAGGCGATGACGACGCCGGGGACGGCCACGGCGGCGGCGATCCTGCGGCGCGTCCGCGGCACGTCGCGGGCCTCGCGGCCGAGCCTCGGGTTGAGCACGACGATCACGGCGACCGCGAGCAGGACGGCGAGGACGACCGGTTTCAGCACGTCCGCCGACAGCGCCGCCGCGCACAGCGCCCCGCCCGCCGCGCACGCGACCGCGAGCAGCGCCGCCGGTCCCGCGACGCGCAGGTCCGGGCGGGCGCGGCGCAGGTAGGCGACGGCGGCCGAGGACGTCCCGGCGATCGAGCCGAGCTTGTTCGTCGCGAGCGCGGCGACCGGCGCGGACGGCCCGAGCAGCAGCAGCGCGGGGAGTTGGATCAGCCCGCCGCCGCCGACGACGGCGTCCACCCAGCCCGCGGCGAGGGCCGCGAGGAGCAGTATCACCAGATGGTCGACCGGCACCCGGCACTCCCTGGACGTAAGGGGATAAGTCCGGAATGACGGTAACACGGGGCGTCAGGCGTCCAGCGGCGTCAGGAAGATCCAGATGTGGGCGAACGGGTCGCGGAGCATGGACTGGCGGGCGCCGTAGGGCATGTCGGCGGGCGCGGCGAGGAGTTCGGCGCCCGCCGCCACCGCCCGCTCCGTCAGCGCGTCCACGTCCGGGACGTAGACGTGCAGTGCCACGGGCGTCGTCGCGCCGGGCGGCGCGAAGGGCGGCTCGGGGTCGCCGAGCATGAGCGTCGAACCGGCGACGGAGATCTCGGCGTGGACGATCCGGCCCGTCCCGCCGTCCAGCCGGAACAGCTCGGACGCGCCGAACGCCCGCCGGTAGAAGTCGATCGCCGCCGCCGCGTCGCCGACCATGATGTGCGGGATCACCGCGTTCTTGTAATGCTCGGGAACGTCCATGCACCGACGCTAGGCCGCGCGGGCGGGGCGCCGGATCGGGCGGACGGCCCGGTCTTTCGGCCTACGTCCTGCGGCGGGGAGCGCGCCGGACGAGCGACCACCCGATCTTCTGGACGGCGAGCGTGGCCGTCCCGGCGAGGACCATCCCGAGCAGGTTCACGCCGAGCTGGACCGCCGAGCCGCGGATCTCGCCGTCCCGCGACAGCGCCGCCGCGACCGCGATGTTCCCGGCGGCGGGCACCGTCGTCACCGAGATGAACACGCCGACCAGCGCGGACGACTTCCCGGCCGTCAGCGACAGCACGCCCGCCGCGCCCGCCAGGACCGCGACGATGAACGACCACCGGTCGGGGTGGTAGACGAACCCGGTCTGCGGACGGTCGTCGGGCAGCCCGTCCGGGCCGATGATCCCCGTCCAGCGCGCGACGAGCGCGCACACGAACGTGACGGCCACCGCGATCGCGAACCCCGCCGCGAGCACGCCGAGCGCCCGCAGGATCCGGCGGCCGTCCCGGCGCAGCAGCCCGTGCGAGACGGCCGCGACCGCGCCGAACTCCGGCCCGAGCACCATCGCGCCGACGATGAGGATCGAGGAGTCGATCAGCGCGGCGATCCCGGCGAGCTGGGTCGCCAGCGCGAGGAACGCGACGAACGCCCAGGTCAGCCGCGCCTCCTCGGCCATGCGGCGGTCCAGTTCCTCCCAGACGACCGCGTCGTCGCCGTGGCCGGGCGCCCGTTCCTCCGCCGCGTCGGCCGCCGCCGAGATCGACACGTCGATGCGCTCCAGCGCGATCGAGCCGTCCCGGTCCAGGCCGAGGTCGCGCAGCGCGGCGATGACGTCGTTGGCCGCCTCGCGCGCGACGTCGCACATGACGACGTCGCCGGGCGGCCGGCGCGCCGCGTCCGGGAACACCATGACGTTCGTGGTGCCCGGGTCGTCGGCGAGGATCCGGCAGACCTCCTCCGTCCGGTCCGTCGGCGTGATGGTCCGCAGATGCAGCATCCGAACATCCTGCCCCAGTTCGGGCGCGGCATCGCCTGTTCACCTCGCCGGGAGCGCGGCGTCACGCGGCGCTCATCCGCGCGGCCGATCGTTTCCGGCGGGATCGCGACCGAGGAGGCGGCATGGCCGAAAAGCAGGGTGTGGGACGCCGGCAGGTGCTGCGCGGGCTGGGCGGCGCGGCCCTCGCCGCGCCGGTCCTCGGACGGACGGGCACCGCCGCCGCGCTCGTCACCACCCCGGACGCCGCCGGGGCGCCGCGTCCCGAGCAGCTCCACCTCCAGTTCGGCGCGGACGCCGCGCACGAGATGACGGTCTCCTGGGCCGCGCCCGAGCGCGTCGCCCGTCCCGTCGTGCGGCTCGGCCGGCCCGGCCACGGCCTCGGCACGCTCGTCCACGCCGAGGAGCGCGTCTACACCGAGGCGCTGACGGGCGAGCGGGTGTTCACCTACCACGCGGAACTGCCACGGCTGGCGTCCGGTTCGTCCTACACCTACCGGGTGGAGCACCGGGGCGCGGAGCCGCTGGCGGGCGCGTTCCGGACGGCCCCGCGCGGCCGCTCGCGCGGGTTCCGGTTCACGAGCTTCGGCGACCAGGCGATCCCCGCGAAGGTCGGTCAGGGCCTCGGCCCCGCCACGCCCAACGCGGGCTACATCGTGGACGCCGTCGACCGTCTCGACCCGCTGTTCCACCTGCTCAACGGCGACCTCTGCTACGCCAACGTGAGCGACGCGCCGGTGGAGACGTGGCGGTCGTTCTTCGCGAACAACCAGCGGTCGGCGTCCCGGCGTCCGTGGATGCCGTGCGCGGGCAACCACGAGAGCGAGGTCGGCAACGGGCCGCACGGCTACCTGGCGTACCAGACGCGGTTCGCGCTGCCCGGCAACGGGACGCGCGACTTCCTCGGCAACTGGTACGCGTTCACCGTCGGCGCCATCCGGGTGATCTCGCTCAACAACGACGACGTCTGCCTCCAGGACGGCGCGTTCAGCGCGTACCGCCGCGACCACATCGCGGGCTACGACGCCAAGGGCTACGACCCCTACATCCGCGGTTACAGCGACGGCGCCCAGAAGGCATGGTTGGAGCGGACGCTCCGCGCCGCCGCCCACGACCCGGACATCGACTGGATCATCGTCTGCATGCACCAGGTCGCGATGTCCTCGGCGCACTTCAACGGCGCGGACCTCGGCATCCGCCGCGAATGGCTGCCGCTGTTCGACCGCTACGGCGTGGACCTGGTCCTGGCGGGCCACGAACACCACTTCGAGCGGACGTTCCCGGTCAAGGGCGTCCTGCCCGGCAGCACCCTGCTGACCCCCGCCCCACAGGCCACCGACGCGGCGGTCATCGACACGACCAAGGGCGCCGTCCACATGATCATCGGCGGCGGCGGACACTCGGCGGCGACACCCTGGTCGGCGTTCGACGCACCGAACGACGGCGTCGTCATCACCGACGTAGGCCCCGGAGACCCGCGCCACCAGCGCGCCTCCAAGACCGCGACCGAACCCGCCCCCTGGTCGGCCTACCGCGACCTGAAGAAGCCCTACGGCTTCGCGTCCTTCGACTACGAGCCCCACGCCCCCGGCGGCAACACCGAGATCACGGTGACGCACTACGGCGCCGACCTCGGCTCACCGAACTACGAGGAACTGGACCGCTTCGTCCTCCGCAAGCCCCGCCACCACTAGCCGGGGCCCGCGGAGCATCCGTCAGGGGGCGATCAGGGCGTTGACCTCGGGGAGGACGGCGTCGGCGACGGTGATCTTCCGCTGGATCAGGCCGTTGGCGTGGAAGAGGTCGGCGGCGTGCTGCTGCTCGGCGACGAAGTCCGCGTCGACCGGGTGCAGGCCCCAGGGGCGGGTGCGGAGGGCGTGCTCCCAGGCGTGCAGTTCGCCGTCGTCGCGGGCGAAGTAGGTCGCGGCGTCGCGCGGATTGTCGCGGATCCACGCGTCGGATTCCTGGAGGGCGGCGACGATCGCGGCCAGCTCGTCCCGGCGGGTGGTGGCGAACTCGCGGCTGGTGAACCAGAGCGAGCGGTGGCTGAACAGGCCCTCGGTCGCGATCACCGTGCGGACCTCGGTGCGGTCCTCGACGTCGGTCAGGTCGGGGTAGGAGCCGACCCAGGCGTCGACGTCGCCGTTCAGGAACAGCTCGGCGGCGTTGCCGTAGGCGTCGACGGGCTCGATGTCGTGCCAGGTCAGCCCGGCCTTCTCCAGGGCGAGCAGCAGGAGGGTCGTCTGCCAGGAGCCGTGTCCGAGCGCGACGCGGCGGCCCTTGAGGTCGGCGGGCCCCTGGACGGGCGAGGACGCCGGGACGACGATCCGCCCGTTCTCCACGCGCGGCCCCGACACCGCGACGTACACGACGTCGTGGCCCTTGGCCTGCGCCGTCACGGGCGGGGTGGAGCCCGTGCCGATGAAGTCGTAGCCGCCGTCGAACAGGTGGTCGCCGTGCACCGACGGCAGCCCCTCGGTCGGCGCGGGACGGTCACCGGCGGGCAGGTCGCGCAGGTCGACCCACTCCACGTCCGGGACGGCGCGCTCCAGCACGCCCCGGTGCCGCAGCACCCATAGCGAGTTGTTCTGCGGGAAGTACCCGACGCGCAGGCTCATGACAGCTTTCCTTTCAGCAGGGGCAGGACGTGGCGGCCGACGCGCCGCGCCTCTTCGAGATGGGGGACGCCCGCGAGGATGAACGCGTCCACGCCGAGCCGGATCAGCTCGTCCAGCCGCTCGGCGACCTGGTGGTAGTCGCCGACGAGACCGAACAGCGGGCCGGGGCGCAGCCGGTCGAACCCGCCCCACACGTTCGGCTGGACCTCCAGGTCGCGGTAGGACGAGCCCGCGCCCTCGGTGAACGAACGGCCGCGCTTCCAGCCGACCGACTCCGTCCCGCCGGACGCGCGGTCGGACGCGCGCGCCCAGCCGCGCCGGATCTCCTCCCACGCCTCATCCTCGGTCTCGCGGGCGAGGACGTCCACGCGGACGGCGAACTTCGGCGGGGTGTCGCTGTGCGCGCGGACCTGCGCGAACTTCTCGGCGAGGGCGTCGAAGGGCTCCAGCCAGGACAGGTAGTAGTCGGCGTGGCGGCCGGCGGCGGCGATCGCGGCGGGCGACGACCCGGAGAAGTAGATCTCCGGGAATGGCTGGCCGCGCAGATCCGGCGGCAGCGCACCGCCCGCGACGGTGTAGAAGCGGCCGTCGTGGTCGTACGGACCGTTCCAGACGCCTTTCAGGACGTCCAGGAACTCCGACGTGCGGGCGTACCGGTCGTCGTGGTCCACGCGGTCGCCCCACCAGAGCTGCTGCGGCCCGCCGCCCCCGGAGATGATGTTGTAGACGACGCGTCCGCCCGTCGCCGCCTGGAGCGACGCCGACATGCGCGCCGCCTGCACCGGGTGCAGGAACCCCGGCTGGAACGCGATCATGAACCGGTAGGCGGACGTCTCCCCCGTCAGCGACGCGGCGGCGGCCCACGGGTCGTCGGTCTCGGGGAACGACGGCATCAGCCCGCCGACGAACCCGGCGCGCTCGGTGGCGCGGGCGACCTCGGCCATGTAGTCGAGCGGGCCGTACCCGTCGTTCGCGCCGGGGGCGAGCGCGCCCGGACGGTACGGGCCGAACCCGCCGCGCGTGATGTCGCCGAGCCGCAGCGCGGGCGCGTCGCCTTCCATCGCGATGCGCCAGTAGATGTCAACCGGCATGCCCGGTCTCCTTCGCGAGCCTCGGCAGGACGTGTTCGGCGAGCCGGTAGGCGTCGGCCACCGGGTCGGCGGGGTCGACGACGAACTCGGTCACGCCGTGCGCCTCGTAGGCGCGGAGCTGGTCGGTGAACGCGCCGGCGTCCCCGGCGAAGGGCAGCCGGACGGCCGCCGCGACGCCGTCGGGGACGAGCGCCGGGTCGTCGCCGGGCGCCAGGACGTGGACGTCGGCGTGCCGGGCGGACAGGTCCAGCGCCTCGGGCGACGTCCCCGACAGCCAGACGCGCGGGAACGGGCGGGCCACGCGCGAGTCCGGCAGGCCGCCGTCCAGGACGGCGAAGTGCGCGCCCTCCCGGCTGTAGCCGCGCCCGGACCAGACGCCGCGCGCGATGGTCAGGAACTCGTCGGCGCGCTCGTAGCGGGCCGGGCCGGTCAGGACGTCGCCGTGCGCGCGGGCGACGGCCGGGTCCTGGTCGACCGCGAGCCACCACGCGAGGCGTCCCGCGTGGTAGCGCTGCAGCGACGCCGACAGCTTCGCCGCGTAGACGGGCGTCGCGGCGGCGGCGGAGAACTCGACGGTCACGCCGATCCGCCGCGTGTCGCGCAGCACCGCCGCCGCGAGGACGAGCGCGTCGTGCCCGCCCGGGTCGAACGGGACGAGCACGCCGGACAGTCCGCCCAGCTCGGCGGCCCGTCCGGTCGCGCGGTGCTCGGGGCCGGGCGCGGGCGGCCGGACATCGGTGACGAAGTCGGGCAGCACGGCGGGCGCCGGGGCGCGCGTCGGCGCCACCACGTGGACGCGGGTCATCGGACGGCTCCTTCCTCGACGGGTGCGGGCTCGCGGACCCCGAGGTCGGCGAGCAGGCGGCGGCGCAGCGCGGTGAACGCCGGGTCGGTGGCGTCGCGGGGCCGTTCGCTGGTGACGGTCTCGTCGGTGACCAGGTCCCCGTCCTTGAGGACGGCGACACGGTCGGCGAGCCGGACGGCCTCGTCCACGTCGTGCGTGACCAGCAGCACGGCCGGGCGGTGCCGCCGGACGAGGTCTCCGACGAGGTCCTGCATCTTCAGCCGGGTCAGCGCGTCGAGCGCGGCGAACGGCTCGTCCAGCAGGAGCAGCTCGGGTTCGCGGACGAGCGCCCGCGCGAGCGCCACCCGCTGCGCCTCGCCGCCCGACAGCGTGTGCGGCCACGCGCGGGCATGGTCGGCCAGGCCCACCTCGGCGAGCGCCCGCAGGCCGCGCTCACGGCTCGCGTCGCCGCGCGGCAGCCCGACGACGACGTTGCCGAGCACGCGCTTGGACGGGACGAGCCGCGGCTCCTGGAACACGATCGTCCGGGCCTCGGGGACGAGCACGGTCCCCGCGTCCGGCCGGTCCAGCGCGCCCAGGATTCTGAGCAGCGTCGTTTTTCCCGTGCCGCTCGCACCGAGCAGGGCGACGAACTCGCCGCGCCGGATGTCGAGCGCGAGACCGTCCAGGACCGACCGGGCCCCGAACGTCCGCCGCAGCCCTTCGATGTGCACCGCGATGTTCATCGGGCGGCCTCCTTGACGCGCCAGGGCATGAGGACGCGTTCGGCCGCGCGGGCGACCAGGTCGGCGCAGATGCCGAGGACGCCGTAGATGAGCACGCAGACCGACAGGATGTCCGTCCGCGAGAAGCTCTGGGCCTGCGTCATCAGGTAGCCGATCCCGGACGTCGAGTTGATCTCCTCGGCGGCGATGAGCGCGATCACGCTGAGCGTCATCGACAGCCGGAACCCGGCGAGCAGCGACGGCAGCGCCCCCGGCAGGACGACCTGCCGCACGAGCTGCCAGCCGCCGAGCCCGAACGAGCGCATCGCCTCCAGCAGCCGCCGGTCCACGTTGCGGACGCCGCCCGCCGTCGACACGTACATGGGGAACGTCGTGGCGACCGCGATGAGGATGATCCGCGCGGACTCCCCGATCCCGAACCACACCATGAACAGCGGGACGAGCGACAGGAACGGCAGGGCGCGCAGCAGTTGCAGCGGCGAGTCCAGAAGTTCCTCACCGAGCCGCCAGAATCCGGTGACGACGCCGAGCAGCAGCCCGGCCGCGAGCCCGAACGCCAGGCCGAGCACGGCGCGGGTCAGCGAGACGCGCAACGCGTCGGTGAGCTGGCCGTCGGACCACAGCTCGCGGGCGGCGTCCAGGACGGTCACCGGGGACGCGAGGACGTCCGCGCTGAGCACGCCGGTCGCCGACGCGAGCCACCAGCCGCCGAGCAGGGCGAGCGGCCCGGCGGTCCGCAGCGCGAGCGTCACCTCGCGGCGGCGCGGACGCGGCAGCTTCGGGCGCGGGACGACCAGCCCGGGGAAGGACGCGTCGGTCATGACCCGGTCCCGGCCGGGTCGAGCACGTGCGGCGCCACGTCCACCGGCGCGGGCGTGACCTTCTGGTCGGCGAAGAACTTCGCGACGGTCGCGAAGTTGGCGAGGTCGGTCGCGCCGATCGGCTGCGCGGTGGCGCCCTTGCGGGCGTTGTCGAGGGTGAGCGCCAGCGCGGTGCCGCTCACGGCCTGCGGCCCGGCCTTGGTGAAGACGTTGACGTACGCGGACGGGTTCTGGATCTGCTTCGTCCCGGCGTCGTGGAGGTACTGGTAGAACGCCTTGACGACGTCCGGGTGGTCCTTGGCGAAGCCCGTCCGGACGGCCCACACCGAGTAGTTCTGCGACCCGATCTGCCCGCCGGT
Organism: Actinomadura rubteroloni; assembly: GCF_002911665.1. NCBI lineage: Bacteria > Bacillati > Actinomycetota > Actinomycetes > Streptosporangiales > Thermomonosporaceae > Actinomadura > Actinomadura rubteroloni. The sequence continues at coordinate 1,788,634 of NZ_MTBP01000001.1, read as the reverse complement.
GACGAGGAACCGGGCACCCGCCGTCGCGATCTCGGGGATGGAGTAGGCGGACCAGACGGCCCACGCGTCCACCTTGCCGGAGTTGAACACCGGCGCGGTCTGCGCGGGGTTGAGGTAGACCCGCGTCACCCGGTCCGCCGGGATCTTCTCCTTCTCCAGCGCCTTGAGCAGCAGGTACTCGGCGGTGCCGCCCTTGTTGACGGCCACCTTCTTTCCGATGAGGTCCCGGACGGTCCGGATCGGCGAGTCCTTCGCCACCAGGATCCCCTCGCCGACCTGGTCGGGCGCGATCGCCGCGAACAGCTTGAACCCGGGCTTCTGCCCGAGCGCGGCGACGGCCGAGGTGATCGAGCCCTGCGCCGCGTCCAGCTCCCCGGCGTTCATCTCCTGCGCGGCGGGGGCGAACGGGCCGCTGCTGCCCGTCCAGGCGATCTTGGCGTGGACGGCCTTGAGCGCCGCCGCGAGGCTGCCGTCCTTCTTGCCGAGCGCCAGCACGCCCGAGTTGCCGGGATCGGGGACGCGGAACGTCACGTCGCCGGACGCCGCGTCCGCGCCGCCGCAGCCCGCGGCGGCCAGCAGGACGGCGAGGACTCCGGCGATCAGGCCCGTCGGACGGGCGGGGATGCGGGTCATGGCTTCTCCAGGGAGAGGAAGGGGAGGTCGGGGACGAGGCGCCGGGCGGCGGCCAGCGGCGCGGGGTCGGCCCAGGCGGACACGTCCACCGGGGCGTCGTGGAAGCCGTGCCGGCGCAGGAACTCCTCCTGGCCGGCGAGCAGGGTCAGCCGCTCGTCGGACAGGTCGGCGTGCAGGTCGGACGCGTTCCGGTAGGCGGCGGCGACCCCGGCGGGGCCCGAGCCGGTCTCGGCGCCGAGGATGCGGGCGACCTCGGCGGGCCGGTCTCGCGCCCAGTCCGCCGCGCCGAGCAGCACGGCGAGGAACCGGACGACGAGGTCGGGGTGGTCGTCCAGCAGCCGCTGGTCGACCGTGATCGGCCGGGGCGTGCCGTTGTTGACGCGGGCGCTCCGGTCGGGCAGGGCGTCGAGGTCGATGGCGACCTCGGCGCCGTAGCGGGCGGCGGTCTCCACGGCGACCGCGCCCTTGGTGTAGACGGCGTCCACGCGGCCGTCGCGCAGGGCGGCGAGTTCGGCCTCCCACTGGCCGGGCAGGACGTCGCCGTCCAGGTCCACGAGGTCGGCGTCGGCGAGGGTCAGCCCGGCCCGGCGCAGCGCGCCGTCGAAGCCGCGCAGCGCCATCGCCCGCCAGAAGTCGATCTCGATGCTCCGGCGCGGGATCGCGAGCCGCAGCCCCTTGAGGTCGCCGGGGCCGTGGACGCCCGCGCCGGGACGCGCCACGACGACCTGCCGCTCCTCGATCCACGTCAGCCCGACGAGCCGGGTCGGCGCGCCGTTGGACCGTGCCCACAGCGCGGGCACGTTGCCGCCCTCGCGGATCAGCGTGGCGAGCCGGTGCCGGAAGTGCTCGGCGCGGCGGTCGCCCGCGTCCTCCTCCTGGAGCGAGCGGACGGCGACGCCGTCGGGCGCGAACGCATCGGCGAGCCAGTTCTGATCTGCGGCGATGCCGGTGGCGGTGGGGACGGGACAGCGGGTGTACCAGACGGTCTCGGGACGGGGTGCGGACATGCCGGGGAGTATTGCCAACAATCCCGACCAACTCAACATGGTTCTCATCATGCGGGAAGGCGTCCCGACCGTCCGCAGGTCAGCGGCATCGCCCGTGCTGCCATGTGGCAGCGGGACCGGCGCGACGTCGAGACGAAACCCGCGCCGCCGCCAGGGGTATGGCACCCCCCGGCAAGGCGGCGCGCCGCGACGCCCTTCGGCGCGGGCTTTTCCGCCGCCCCGCCCGCGACCTTTCCGTAAACGATCGCCGGTGCGGTTTAACGGCTTTTCTCCGGATTCTTTCGAGCCGTTCCGTCAACAAAGATCTCCCGGGCCGAAATAGGTCGCCGAACCTGGTGTTACCGTGACGGTCCGCGGGTGGTCGCGCTCCCTCGCCGCCCGCACCCCAGGGAGGAGGTCGATCGTGGAAAGGACCCTGACGGCGGCCGATCTCGAATTGCCGCCGATCTACTGCCCCTTGGAACCGGCGATCAACCCGGCGGCGACACGCGTCGAACGGCGCGCCATCGCGTGGATCGACGAATCGGGCCTGTGGGCCGACGCGCGGGAACGCGCGAGAATCATCGGCAGCCGCGGGACCGACTTCTTCGCGCGGTTCGCGCCGGGCGCCGACGACGACCGGCTCCTCGCCACCGCGCTATGGGTGTACTGGGGTTTCGCCTTCGACGACGGCCGCTGCGACACCGGGCACTACAGCATCCGCCCGGCCGAGTTCGTGCCGATGGCCGCCCGCGTCCAACGCGCGCTGGAATGCCCGGCGCCGGCCGCTCGCGGGGACGCCTACGCGGTCGCGCTACAGGATATCGGCGAGCGATTCCGGCGGCTCGCAACGCCCGTCCAGTTCCAGCGGTTCGTCGCCGCGCACCGCGCCTGGCTGACCGGCGTGATGTGGCAGGTGTCGTATCAGGCGCGCCGCCACATGCCGGATCTCGAAGATTACATCACGATGCGCCTCCATTCCGCCGGCGGCGCACCCGCCTACGCGATGCTGGAGATCGCGCACGGCGCCGAGGTGCCCGCCGCCGAGATGGACGCGCCCGCCGTCCGCGCGCTCACCGAAATGGCGATCCTGACCGCCGCACTGGACAACGACCGCCATTCCTTCGTCCGTGAACTGGACGGCGGCCAGAACATCTACACCGTGCTGCTGGACCAGAACGGCGGCGACGTCCGGACCGCCGTGCGCACCGCCGTGCGCCTGCGCGACCGCGTGTTCCAGCGCTTCCTGCGGCTGCGCGAGCGGACCCGGCCCGGCCTCGGCGACGCGGGCCGCGCCTACCTGGACGGCCTCGCCTACGGCATTCGCGGCAACGCCGAATGGGGGCAGCGCACACCGCGCCACCTCGACGCGGACGCGACGGGGCCGGGCGAACCTGTCGGCGGCCCGATCGTCTGGGCCGAGCGTCCCGCCGACTCCGGCGACGAGCCGGTCCCCCTTCCCACCATCGCCTGGTGGTGGGACCTGTGACGCACCGAACCGCCCTTGAAGGAAGACCCACGATGGGCAGGCGACGACGCCCTGAACCGCAGCCGGCACGTCCGGACGCTCCGTCCCGGCCACGAGGCGCAGTGAACGGGTGAGGCCGGTGCCGTCGCGCTACCGCCCGCCCCGGGCTCGCGGCCGTCCACCCGGCGTGGAGGGCGCGCAGAACGTCATCTTCAACGCGATGGACGCCGAACCGCCCAGCCACCTGCGCCGTCCCGAACCCTGGAACGGAGGTCCTCCCCCATGGACCGGCTCCGCAGCCGCGTCGACGCGGTGCTCGCCGCATTCCTCGACGCCCGGCTGGACACCGTCCGCGACGGCGCGGTGCGGACGGCCTTCCGCACCGTCCGCGACTTCGTGCTGGACGGCGGCGATCGCGTCCGGCCGCTGCTCTGTTACTGGGGCTGGCGCGGCGCGGGCGGCGACGACCGTCCCGAGGTCGTCCGCGCGGCGGCGGCGCTGGAGGTCTTCCACGCGTTCCGCCTGATCCACGACGACGTCATGGACGGCGGCGACCTGCGGCGCGGCCGGCCGTCCCTGCACCGCGCGCTCGCAGGCCAGCACGCCGCGCGGCGCTGGCGCGGCGACTCCGAGCGGTTCGGGCTCGGGACGGCGCTGCTGCTCGGCGACCTGTGCATGGCCTGGGCGGACGAGCTGCTGACCGGCTGCGGCCTGGAACCGGCGCGGCTCGCGGCGGCCCGCCCGTACTACGACGACATGCGCTCGGAAGTGTTCTACGGGCGGTACCTGGACCTGCTGGAGCAGGCGCGCGGGCCGTCTTCACCGCAGCGGTCGCTGACCGTCGCGCGGTACAAGACGGCCAAGTACACCGTCGAGCGCCCGTTGCAGCTCGGCGGCGCGCTCGCGGGGGCGCCACCGGAGCTGCTGGCGGCCTACTCGGCGTTCGGACTGGCGGCCGGCGAGGCGTTCCAGTTGCGCGACGACGTCCTCGGCACGTTCGGGGACCCGTCCGTCACCGGCAGGTCCCGGCTGGACGATCTGCGCGCAGGGAAGCCGACCGTCCTCATCGCGCACGCGCTGGAGCGCGCCGACCCCGCGCAGCGCCGCGTCATCGAGACGCTGCACGGCGATCGGGCGCTGGACGAGGACGGCGCCGCACGGCTCCGCGCGGTGATCACGGCGACCGGCGCGCCCGCGGCGGTCGAGGCGATGATCCGCGAGCGCGACGCGGCGGCGCTGGAGATCCTGGCCGCCGCGCCGGTGCCGGAGCAGGCCCGGCTCGCGCTCGAAGAACTGACGACCGCCGCGTTGCGCCGCACGGCGTGAAACCGCGTCAGCGGACGGGCTCGGGGACCCGCGCGGCCGGTTCGGGGTGCTCGCTGCGGGTGTCGCGCGTCCGGAGCGCCACGACGGACGCCGCGAGCACGAAGCACGCGCACGCCAGCAGCGCCCGCTGGAATCCGCCGGTCAGCGCGTCCGCCGCCGGGCGTCCGGCCGCGAGCAGGTCGCCGGTGCGGGCCGTCGCCAGCGCCGAGAAGATCGCGAGGCCGAGCGCGGCCCCGACCTGCTGCGACGCGTTGAGCAGCGCGGCGGCGAGCCCGGCCCGGGCGGCCGGGACGCCCGCGTTCGCCGCCGCCGTGACCGCCACGAACACCGGGCCGAGCCCGAGCGAGGCGACGAGCGTGCCGGGCAGGACGTCGGCGGCGTACGAGCCGTCCACCGGGATCCGCGCCAGCCAGAACAGGCCCGCCGCCGTGACGAGCAGCCCGCCGACGATCAGCGGACGGGTGCCGACGCGGGCGATGAGCCGGGACGAGACGCCCGCCGTCACGGCGACGCCCGCGCACAGCGGCAGGTACGCCGCGCCGGTCCGCAGCGGCGAGAAGCCGAGCACGTTCTCCATGTAGAGGCTGAGGAAGAAGAACATCGAGATGAAGCCCGCGACCGCGATGAGCTGGGTCGTGTCGGCCGCCGCGAGACCCCGGATCCGGAAGATCGACAGCGGCAGGAGCGGGTCGCGGGCGCGCAGTTCGTTGGCGACGAACGCCGTCAGCAGGACGGCGGCGCCCGCGAGGCCGCCGACGGTGCGGGCCGCGTCCCAGCCGACGTCCGGGGCCTTGACCAGCGTGAACACCAGGAGCAGCAGCGCGCCCGTGACGAGGACGGCGCCGGGGAGGTCGAAGCCGGTCGTCCGGGCGGCGGGCCGGTCCCGCTCGATCAGCGCGAACACGCCGAGCAGGGCGAGCACGGCGACCGGCGGGTTGACGAGCATGACCCAGCGCCAGCCGGGGCCGTCGGTGAGCAGCCCGCCGAGCAGCACCCCGGCGGCGGACGCGAGCCCCGCGACGCCGCCCCACACGCCGAGCGCGGTGTTCCGGTCGGCGCCCTCACGGAACGCGGTGGTGAGGATCGAGAGCGCGGCCGGGAGCATGAGCGCCGCGCCCGCGCCTTGGACCAGACGCGCCCCGACGAGCGTCCCGGCGCCCGGGGCGAGGCCGCCGGCCAGCGACGACGCGGCGAACAGGAGCGTCCCGGCGACGAGGACGCGGCGGCGGCCGAGCAGGTCCGCGGCCCGTCCGCCGAGCAGCATGAACCCGCCGTAGGTGAGCAGGTAGCCGCTCGGCACCCACTGCAGGCTCTGGACGGAGAAGCCGAGGTCGGCGCGCATGGCGGGCAGCGCGACGTTGACGATCGAGGCGTCGGCGAAGTCGAGGAACGCGATCACGCAGAGCAGGGCGAGCGTGAGCTTGCCGCGTCCGGTGGCGAGGAAGGACGGCATGGTCTCGGGCCTTTCGGGTCAGACGCCGGCGAGGGCGGGCAGGCGGGGACCGCGCAGGTACCGGGGGCGCCACACCGCGCGGTAGACGATCCGGACGGGCGGCGGCAGATGGCCGAGGACGCTGCGGCGGGCGGTCTCGTCGGCGCCGTCCAGCAGCCAGGGGAAGAAGGACGCGGCGCCGCCGATGCCGAGCCGTCGGCGCTGTTCGTCGCCGAAGGCGTTCCACTCGTCCGGGGTCAGGAGGTTCTGGACGAGCGGCAGCGCCAGTTCCTCCTCGTGCTCGCAGTGCTCGGTCATCGCGGCGCGGAGCCGTCCGGCGTGGCGTTCGGGGTCGTGCTGGAAGGCGTCGAGCAGCGCGGTCAGGTCGCGGTGTTCGCGTTCCATGCGCTCCAGGACGGCTTCGCCGGGTCCGCCTGCGACACGTTCCTGGAGGACGGGCCACAGATGTGTGTCCTCGGCGGTGTGGTGGATGTGGAGGAAGCGGGTGAAACGCGTCCAGCAGGCGGCGACGTCCGGGCCGTCCAGCGCCGCTCCGCGCTCGGCCAGGCCCGCGAACCGGTCCATGTCGCGCTGGAACGCGTCGTGGACGGCGTACATCATCGAGGTGTCGATCTTCTGGTCGCTCATGGCGAACCCCTCATCTGTCGAAGACGTGCGCCATCCATGAGGGGTCGCGGCATCGGGAACGTGACATCCTGCGGCGCACGTCACATTCGCGGGCGCGATGTCACACTCCGGGCGCGGAACGTCTCTTAAAGGGTGAGCCGATGTACCGCAGGAGGACCGGATGCTCGACCGTACGGACGGCACCGAGGTGTTCGCCGACCACCGTGAACTGTTGTTCTCGGTGGTCTACAACCTGCTGGGCAGCGTCGCGGACACCGAGGACGTCTTGCAGGACACATGGATGGCATGGACGGCGCGGTGCGCGGGCGGCGAACCGATCGAGAACCCGCGCGCGTACCTCGTGCGGATCGCGGTGAACACGGCGCTGGCGCGGCAGTCGGCGGTGAGCCGCCGCCGGGAGACGTACGTGGGGCCGTGGCTGCCCGAACCGGTGGTGACCGAGCCGTCCGCCGCCGACGACCCGGCCGTCCGCGTCGAGGCGGTGTCGATGGCGCTGCTGGTCGTGCTGGAGACGCTGTCGCCGCTGGAACGCGCGGTGTTCGTCCTGCACGAGGTGTTCGGGTACCCGCACGCGGAGATCGCGGCGATCCTGGACCGGACGCCACCGGCCGTCCGGCAGCTCGCGCGGCGCGCCCGTGCGCACGTCCAGGCCCGGCGGCCCCGGTTCGCGCCGGACCGGCGGCTCCAGCGCGCGGTGACCGAGCGGTTCCTCGCGGCGGCGCTCGGCGGCGACCTCGCGGCCCTGCTCGACCTCCTTGCGCCGGACGTCACGATGTGGACCGACGGCGGCGGCAAGGCCAAGGGCGCCGCGCTGCGCCCGGTGACCGGACGGGACCGCGTGGCGCGGATGATCGCCGGGGGCGCGGCGCGGCGGGTGCCCGCCGACCTGGAGATCCGGTACCGGACGGTCAACGGCGACCCGTCGGCCGTGCTGTTCGACCACGACGCGCCGTTCGCCGTGATGGTCATCGACCTCAACACGTCGGGCGACCGGGTCGCCGGGATCTACGCCGTCACCAACCCGGACAAGCTCTCCCATCTGGACGACCAGGACTGATCGGGTTTCCGCCGACGCGTCTGAGCGGTCAACCTTTCGTCGTACCCGGGGACCGACTCAAGGCGGACGATCCGGCGGCGGAAATGACGTCGTTCGGATGACGGACTCTGTGCCTCTCGGTCGATGTGGCGGGGCGTGAGCGCCGATTAGCGTTCCGTGATGTCAGGGCGGCGCTCGTCGGGGGCGCCGCGTCCGTCGTCGTGGGAGTTGGTCGGTCATGGTCTGGTTCGTCCGCGCGTTCCGTCCCGGTCGTGTCGGCGCGTCGGTGGTCGTCGCCGTGCTCGCCGGGGCCGCTCCGGTGGCCGCGGCGCCCCGGCCGATCGCCTGGCACGACTGCCGCGCCGGTCCCGACGACGAGACGGGCGCGCAGCTCGCGGCGGTGGGCGCGCGGTGCGGGGAACTCTCCGTCCCGCTCGACCACGCCCGGCCGGACGGGCCGAGGATCACCGTGGCCGTGGCGCGCCGTCCCGCCACCGACACCGCGCGCCGCCTCGGAACGCTGGTGGTCAACACGGGCGGCCCCGGCCCGTCGCGCGACGGCGTCGTCCTGATGGCCGCGGGCCTTCCGCCGGCCGCCGAGCACGGGGCCCCCGCCGTCGCGGCCCGCTACGACCTGGTCGGGATCGACCCGCGCTTCTTCGGCGCGAGCACGCCGCTGACCTGCGGCTGGCCCACCGGCCTCTACCTGCGCCACGCGCAGCTCGCGAGCCCGGACCGCGCCGCGTTCGCGCGCAGCACGGCGACCGCGCGCGACCTGGCCAGCCGCTGCGCGGGGCACCGGGACGTCCTGCCGCACGCGTCCACCCGCGAGATCGCCCGCGACATGGACGCCGTCCGCGCCGCGCTCGGCGAGCGGACGATCTCCTATCTCGGCTGGTCGTACGGCAGCTACCTCGGCGCGGTGTACGCGCAGATGTTCCCCGGGCGCGTCGGTCGTCTCGTCCTCGACAGCGCGCTCGACCCCGGCGCCTACGGGCCGTCCGTCACCCGGGAGACCGCCCCGGCCGACGCCGCCGCGCTGCGCGACTGGGCGGCCTGGGCGGCACGCCGCGACGACCGGTACGCGCTCGGCACGACGCCCGCGCGGGTCCTCTCGGTGATCGACCGCATCGACCGGGCCGCCGCGCGGCGTCCGCTCCAGGTCGGACGCCACCGGGTGGACGCGGCGACGGTCCCGGGCCTGCTGCTCACCGTGGCGGACACCGATGCGGCGTACGCGGAGTTCAGCGCGCAGGTCCGCGTCCTGGCCGACGCGGCGCGCGGCGCCCCGGCGGCCCCGACGCCCGACCTGGAGGCGAAACTGTCGCTCTACGAGAGCGACGAGGTCATGCCCGCGTTCGGCTTCGCCGCGCTGACCGCGAACCAGTGCGCCGACCGCGCGGCGCCGCCCGACCCGGCCGCCTACTACCGGGACATCCGGCGGCACCGCGCCGCCGAGCCGCTCTACGGGCCGCTGGCCCGGGACATCACGCCGTGCGCGTTCTGGCCGTCCCGTCCGGCCGAACCGCCCACCCGGGTCACCACCGGCCGTCCCGCCCTGATCGTCGGCGCCGAGGGGGACCCGGTGGCGCCGCGTCCCGGCCAGCTCGCTCTGCGCCGCGCGATGCCCGGCTCCCGGATGATCACGCTGGCGCACGCGTTCCGCCACGGCGTCTACCTCTTCGACGGCACGCCGTGCGTCGACGACGCCGTCAACGCCCACCTCCTCGGCGGCTCCCTCCCCCGGACGGACATCACGTGCACGCGCCCGTGACGCCCGCCACCGGACGGGCGGCGTCAGGAGAAGTCGTTGACGAGGACGGCCGCGCCGGGAAAACGGCCCGCCTTGAGATCGTTGAGGGCGTCCGGCGCACGCGACAGCGGATACTCGGTGGTCGTCGCGCGGACGCCGTGCCTCGCCGCCAGGTCGAGGAACTCGCGGCCGTCCGCGCGGGTGTTGGACGTGACGCTGCGCAACTCCCGCTCGTAGAACAGCTCGCGCTCGTACACGAGCGGCGGCGTGTCGCTGAGGTGGATGCCCGCGACCGCGAGCACACCGCCCCGGTCCAAAGCGCGCAACGCGACCGGCACGAGGTCCCCGGCGGGCGCGAACAGGATCGCGCCGTCCAGCGGCTCGGGCGGCGCGTCGGCGGGCCCGGCGGCGGACGCGGCGCCGAGATCGAGCGCCAGCCGCCGCGCCTCCTCCCCGCGCGTCAGGACGTGGACGGTCGTCCCCTGCGCGAGCGCGACCTGCGCGCACAGATGGGCGCTGCCGCCGAACCCGTAGATCCCGAGCCGTCCGCCCGGCGGCACCGCCGCACGGCGCAACGCGTGATGGCCGATGATCCCGGCGCACAGCAGCGGCGCGAACGCCACGTCCCCGACCCCCGGCGGCAGCCGGTAGGCGAACGCGGCCGGGACGGTCGTGTACTCGGCATACCCACCGTCGGCGTCCCAGCCGGTGTAGCGCGAGTCCGGGCACAGGTTCTCCGCGCCGCGTCGGCAGAACTTGCACGTCCCGTCGGTGTGCCGCAGCCAGGCGACGCCGACCCGATCGCCGACCGCGAAGCCTTCCGCCCCCGCGCCGAGCGCCGCGACCTCCCCGACGACTTCGTGCCCCGGCACGACGTGCGTCCGATGGACGGGCAGATCGCCCTCGGCGACGTGCAGGTCCGTGCGGCACACTCCACATGTCCGGACATGGACGAGCAACTCCCCGGCACCGGGCTCGGGAACCGGCCGTTCCACCAGGCGCAACGGCCCGTCCTCGATCGGCGCGGGCGCCGCCACCTCCCACGCCCGCATCGTCGCGGCCATCGCACGCCCCTTTCCACGTCCCAGGGGTCCTACCCGGCGGAGGCGGTCTCCCAAAACGCCCCCGCCCAGCGTCGCGGCCGCCCTATGATCATGAAAACCCGGCGGAGGGGAAGACCGTGGACGAACGACCGGTTCCCGGCGGCATCGACGTCACCACACCCAACGTGGCCCGCATGTACGACTATTACCTGGGCGGCAAGGACAACTACGAGGCCGACCGCGCGGCCGCCGCCGAGGTGTTGAAAAGCGCCCCGCAGGCACCCGCGCTGGCCCGGGAGAACCGCGCGTTCCTGGGCCGGGTCGTCCGGTACCTGGCAAGGGACGCGGGCGTCCGCCAGTTCCTCGACGTGGGCGCGGGCCTGCCCACGCAGGGCAACGTCCACGAGGTGGCGCGCCGGGAGACCGAGGACGCGCGCGTCGTCTACGCCGACAACGACCCGATCGTCCTCACCCACGGCCGCGCCCTCCTCGGCACGACCCCCGGAACGGTCGTCGTCCCGGGCGACCTGCGCGACCCGTCCGCGCTCCTGGCCGACCCGGACCTGCGCGCCGTCCTGGACCTGGACGAACCGGTGGCCCTGCTGCTCATCTCGGTCCTGCACTGCCTGGACGACGAGGAAGACCCCTGGGCCGCCGTGGCCGGGTTCCGCGACGCCCTCCCGTCCGGCAGCCACCTGGCGATCTCCCACATCACCGCCGCCGACCACGGCGCCGCCGCGACCGCCGGCGCCCGCGTCTACCGCCGCGCCAACACCGGCATGACCCTCCGCGACCGCGACGCCATCACCCGCTTCTTCGAAGGCTTCGACCTGGTGGACCCGGGAGTCGTCCGCCTGACCGACTGGCGCCCCGATTCCCGCACCCGCAACGACCTCCCCACCTGGTACTGGTGCGGCGTAGCCCGCAAACCCTGACCCTCACCGCCACCGGACGGCGCGCGGACGGCGCGCGGACGGAAAGACCTCTGTCAAAGATGGCGGAGGACCTGAGTGCGCACGGGGCCGCTGAGCTCGCTGAGCAAGAGGTCCGGATGCGAGGCGGCGCGCAGGAGCGCGGCGACCGTCGCGGGCGGGACGTAGCCGAGAACGTCGCAGGCCCGGCGGACCGGAAGCGCGTCCACCAGCGGGGCGGCCGTCTCGGGCGGGAGCGCGGCCAGGACGCCCGCTGCGGCACGCAGGTCGGTCGCCGCGAGGACGCGGGCCGCGTCGCGGGCCGGGAGAGCGGCGATGAGGGCGATGGCCCCCGGGGTGCTCATGTAGCCGAAGGCCCGCGCCGCCATCGTCGTGGACAGGATCTGGACGACCGGCGCCGCCCGGTGCGGCGCCACCGCCATCACGTCGAGGAACGCGGCGGCGGACCGGGCGCGCGCCGACGCGACGACCTGCGCCGCAGCCTCGCGCGGCATCACCAGCAGGATCGGGCCCGCCGCCCGGCCCAACTCGGCGAGAACGTCCCGCACGTCCGCGGGCGCGTACCCGGCGAGCAGTTCCGCCGCCCGCTCGGCGGACAACTCCCGCACCTGCCTGGCCAACCCGGGCGCGACCCGCGCCGCCGGCACAGGCTCACCCCCACGCGCCTCCCCCGAAGGAACACGCCCGCTCGGCCCGCCCCCGCGCCCCCCACTCCGCCCGCGCCGCCCCGCCCCACGCCGCTCCGAACGCCCGTCCGCAAACGGACCGGACGCGCCACGACCGTCCCCACGCGCCTCGCCACGCGAGCGTCCCCGCTCACCACGCCCCTCCGAACGCTCACCCGCGTACGGATCAGGCGCAGTGAAGTCGTCCGCACGCGACTCACCACCCGGCGCAGGCCGACGGACATCACGCAACCCCGGGCGCCCCGCCCCGTCCGGGTCGCCCGCGTCGCGGTCGCGGCGCTCGCCGCGCTCGCGGGGCGCGGGGCGGCGGTCGCCGCGCTGTTCTGGCCGCCCGGCCTTGAAAGAGTCCGGCGTGGCGCGGTCGTCCGCGCGGGGTTCGGCGCGGGGGTCGAGGGCGGGGCCACGGTCGCGGCGTGCCTTGGGGCGCGGGGTCTCGGGAGGGGCCGGCGCGGCGTGGTCATCCGCGCGGGGTTCGTCGGCTCTGTTCGGGGTGGGGGGACGGTGGGGGGTCAGGGTTTCTCTTAGGGCGCGTTCGAGGTGTTCTGCGCGCATGCGGTGGGTCGGGTCTTTTTCCAGGAGGCGGGTCACGGCTTCGGCGAGGGGGCCGGGGGTGGCGGGGCGGGGGGCCGGGGAGTTCATGATCGCCCAGATGGTCGCGGCGGCCGTGTCGTTCGAGGCTCGGAACGGGGAGCGGCCTTCTAGGGCGAAGTAGAGGGTTACGCCCAGTGACCATAGGTCTGAGGGCGGGCCTATCGCGTCGCCCCGGATGCGTTCGGGGGCCATGAACTCCAGGGTGCCGAGGACGGTGTTGTCGGCCGTCAGGGCTGTTGCGCCGGTGATGCGGGCTATGCCGAAGTCGACCAGGTAGGCGCGGCCCGTGTCGTCCAGGAGGATGTTGGCGGGCTTCACGTCGCGGTGCAGGACGTTCGCGGCGTGGGCTGCGCGGAGGGCGCGGAGGACGCGGAGGCCGATGCGCGCCACGGTGCGTTCGTCGGGTGGGCCGGACGCGACCAGGTCGGCCAGGGACGGGCCGGGGATGTACTGCATGACGAGCCACGGGTCCCCGCGTTCGACCAGGACGTCGTAGATCTGGACGATCGCCGGGTCCACCGCCTGGGCGAGGGCGCGGGCCTCGCGCAGGGCGCGGGCGCGGCGCGCCTCCAGGTCCCGGCCGCCGTTCAGGTGGTGGGCGAGTTCTTTGAGGGCGACCGTCCGGCCGAGCACCAGGTCCTCGGCGGACCAGACGCTGCCCATGCCGCCGGTGCCGAGCGGGCGCAGCAGCCGGTACCGGCCGCCGAGGACGCGTTCGCGCTCCGCCACGGGCCGGCGCTCAGTAGTCGTCGTTCTCGGGGTAGAGCTGGACGCGCCCGGACGTTTCGGGCCCGTCCCCCGCGAGAACGTCGTCGGGGTCGTCCATCTCGCGCAGCGCCGTGTCGTCCGGGGACAGGTGGTCGTCGGTCTCGGCCGGACGGTCGTAGCGCGTCGCGCCGTTCACCGGGCCGGGCTCGCCGGGCTCGGGCGCGGCCGGCCCGGTGCGGCCCCAGATCTCCTGGACGCTCGTCGGACGTCGCTCGGCCGGCGGTTCGGACGCGGGTTCGGCGGGCGGTTCCGTGCGGCCGCGCAGCCAGATGTCGCGGACCGTCCCGGCGGACTCCTCGCGCGGCCCCGGCACCGGATTGAGGCTGTCGCGGGCGTCGCGGTACTCGCGGCGCGCGGCGATGGCGAGGATCCGTTCGTAGTTGCCGGGCTTCTGCATCAGCTTGACGGTCACCGGCAGGCACTCGATGAGCAGGAACAGCAGGAACAGCAGGAACCGCGCGGAATTGAGCGTGAAGTCCTCGCCGGACGCCTCGTTGAGCGCCTGGAGCCGGATGAGCAGCCCGCCGTCGGCCTTGTTCTCGGCGTCGAAGGCGCGCTGGAGGTCGGCCTGCCGCCGCTGCGCGGTGCCGAGTTGCTGCTTCAGTTGCGGCAGGGCCTCGCGGGCCTGCTCGACGCGGAACCGCTTGGACGAGTCGTCACTGGCCGACAACTGGCGTTTGCGCTGGTCGATCTGGTCGTTGAGGTCGTTGACGGTCGCCTGCGCGCTGTCATAGGCGCGTTTGCTGGCCTGTGCGAGCGGCCCATCGCCCTTGCGCGGGCAATTCGGGCCGCCGTAGAGCTGGCACTGCCATTCCTTGTACCGCGCGGTCGCGTCCTGCTGCGCCTTGTCGCGTTCCGCGGTCAGCGACTTCACGCGCGGATCGGTGGCCGGGTCCAGAGCGATGTCGCCGCCCGAGTCGATCACTTTCTGCTGTGCCGCGACCTGGGTGCGCAAACTCGCGATCTGTTTTCCGAGGACGCCGTTCTGCTGCCGCCGCAGAAAGTCGTCGGCGCGGTGCTGTTTGATCTCGGTGATCTGCGCGTCGATCTCGGAGTGGAAGATCTGCAGGACGAGCGGCGTCGAGACCACGAATCCGAGCAGGAGCGCCATCGCGACGCGCGGGAGCGCGAACCGCCACCGGCGGGCGCCGTCGGCGGGCATCGACGTGACGAGCCACCGGTCGAGCGTGAGGATCGCGAGGCCCCACAGGACGGCCGGAACGACGGCGAGGACGGGGTTCACGCCGACGGCCGTGGACAGCGCGAACCACATCGAGAGCGCCGCGAGCCCGCTGGTGATGAGGACCGCGCCGCCGATGCCCTCGAATTTCCCGCGTTCGGTGGGGCACTTGTCGAGGATCTCCGGCCGAGCCCCGGAAAGGCTGATCAGCAAGCCCTTCATTCATTCCCCCTAGAAGCCGGTTCGGGGCCAGGGCGGCGCATGGATCTCCAGCCTAGTCGGCGGGGGCGTGGGAGCCACCCGATCGGTTGCGGACCGGTCGGGAAGATGGCCATGTCCGGTCATTCACTGCGCTTGCCCCGGACGCCGCGGACGATAATCGCGGGAAGGAGCCGGCCGGGTTTGGCGTCGCATCGGAATGATCCACAGCCGGGGAGGTCGGCCGTCGTTGAGTGAACCCGACGAGGTCCGCAAGGCCGCCGCCGGGGCCGTGGCGGACCTGACCGAGCGGAACGCGCTGCTCGTCGCGGACCTCGCCGCCGAGGGGCTCGTCCTGTGGGACCTGCGCCGGGACGCGGCGGGCACGCCGCGCGGCCGGTCCCGTCCGGTGCTGCCGTGGGACGAGCTGCTGAACGGCCCGGTCCCGCCGGCGCGGGCGCTGGAACGCGCCGTCCAGACCGACGGCCCGGCGCGGCTGCTGCTCGTCAACACCTTCCCCGACGGCCCGCACAACACGGCCGCGCTCGACGCGCTGCGCCGCGCGCACCCGGACGCGACCGCTCTGACCTGCGATCTGAGGCTCGGCGAGCTGCTCGCCGAGGTGGTCGCCGACGCGCCGCTGAACCGCTGGTACGACCTCGTCACGCTCCAGCGCCAGGACGACGGACGGCTGGAGCTGGCGTGCCGGCTGCTGTTCCCGATGGGCGCGCGGCGCGGGGAGCGGGCGCCGGTCGCGGTGGAGTGCGAGGCGGCCGACGAGCGCGGGACGGTGTTCGCGGTGGTGTCGTCCGCGCAGGAGCGTCGGTACGCGCTCGTCACGCGGCGGACGATGCGCGTCCCACCGGGCCGCTACACGGTCACCGCCGAACTGGGCGGCCCGGGACGGGTGCGGTTCCACGGCCTGCCCGCCGAGCCCGTCGCCGACGACCGGACGTGGGCCGACCTGATCAAAGCGATCCCGGCCAAGCTGCCGCCGCCGGTGACCGCCGCGCACCTGGTCTGCGCCGTCGAGGTCTCGGGCCCGCCGGAGCGGGTCGCCGAGCGGCTGGCGCGGGCCGGGCAGACGGTCGCGCACGCGGCGGGCGAGCTGCGCGACCGGCTGCGCGTGTCGCTGCTGGCGTACGGGCCGCACGCGTTCGAGCGCCGCGCGGCGGACGCGCCGGTCGAGATCCGCCTGTGGGCGGGCACGGCGGACGAAGCGCTGGACGAGCTGGAGCGCCTGACGGGCACGACCCGGACCGGCTACCCGCGCGCGGCGGCGCTGGAGTGCGTGCTCGCCGAGGTCGCCGCGCGGCTCGGCCCGCCGGAACCGGGCGCGCGGACGGCGCTGCTCGCAATAGGCGGACGTCCCGCGTTCCCGCCGCGCGTGCACCCGTCGGAAATCCTGCCGTGTCCCGTCCGCCACGACTGGGCGGCGGCGGTGGACGTGCTGGCGGACCGGCCGGGGACGGCGCTCGGCGCGATCCACGACCGTCCGGGGCACGCCTCGGACGTGTGGCTGCGGCTGTCGGACGGAGCCCCGGCCGATCTCGCGGCGGTGGACGTCCAACGGCTCGGCGCGTCCCTCGGCCTGGCGCCCGCCGCCGCGCAGCGCCTGCCGTTCCCGCTGGCCGGAAGCCCGTGATGCAGCCGACCGGACGACTGAAGGAGACCCTGGGCATGGAACCCGATCGGGGCGCGCCGCCGGCCGAGCACAACATCGCGATGTGGGGCCCGCCGGGCAGCGGGAAGACGACGTTCCTCGCCGCGCTCACCATCGCGATGAACCGGCGGCAGGACGGCTGGAAGGTCGTCGGCGCGAACGGCCCGTCCACGGACGCGCTGATCAAGCTGACGGCGTCGCTGGCGACGCAGCGCCGGTTCCCCGCCGCGACGCGCGGCACCGAGCGGTACCGGTGGTACCTGATCGGGGCGGCGCAGGAGCGCCGGCGGTCGCTGCTGCGGCGACGCGCGCCCGACGACGTGCGGATCGGCCTGGACCTGCTCGACCCGTCCGGGGAGCTGTTCAACCAGGAGCACTCGGGCTACGCGGGCGCGCACGGCGAACTGATCGACAACCTGGTGAACAGCCGGGGGATCGTGTTCCTGTTCGACCCCGTCCGGGAGTTCGAGGACGGCGACGCGTTCGACTACCTGCACGGCGTCCTGTCCCAGCTCGCGCACCGGATGCTGAACTCGCCGGAGTTCGCGGGCGGGCGGCTGCCGCACTACCTGGCGGTGTGCGTGACGAAGTTCGACGAGATCCGCGTGCTGGAGACGGCGGAGAAGCTGCGGCTCGTCACCTCCGACCCGGCGGATCCGCTGGGATTCCCGAAGGTGGAGCCCGAGGACGCGCAGGAGTTGTTCCGGACCCTGTGCGAGGTGTCGGCGACGGGGAACGCGGAGATGGTCCACAACACGCTCGCCCAGTACTTCCGCCCGGAGCGGGTGCGGTACTTCGTCACGTCCGCGATCGGGTTCTACGTCGATCCGATGATCGGCTCCTACGACCGGGACGACTACCAGAACCTGCTGCCGGAGGCCGAGGCGTCGCGGGCGGTGCGGATCCGGGGGACGGTCCATCCGATCAACGTGGTCGAGCCGCTGCTGTGGCTCGGCCGGAGCCTCGCGGCGGACCGGCGCGGACGGAGCGCCCGGTGACGCGCGACGACGCGGCGTCGGCCGCCGTGCAGTGGGCGCTGGTCGGCAAGGAGCCGCACGGCTGGGGCTATGAGGTCCTGGAGTGCAGCGACGGCCTGTTCCAGCGCGAGGACTTCGCCGAGATGAACCAGCGCTACTCCCCCGGGACGCCCGAGGAACTGCCGCAGGTGACGGTGGCGCGGGCGGCGTCGGGGGAGAACGCGCACCTCACGCTGGCGATCGAGGAGGAGTCCACGACGCAGGACGCCGGGGGCCGGGACGTCGTCGTGACGCGGCTGTACGCCGTCCCGTACGCGCGGCTGGCGGCGCGGGCGGTGTCGTACGAGGCGCTGTACCGGGCGTGCGCGCCGCTGGCGCTGCCGGTGCCGGGCCGGGCGGCGCCGGTCATCGGCCTGCCGCCGCTGGACGTGTCGCCGTTCGTCGGCCGGATCGACGCGACGGTCGTCCAGACGGCCGCGCTGCTGCTGACGGGCGCACCGGTGCAGGTCGTCGGGGCGGGCGGGCTGCCGCTGGACGAGCGGCTGCGCTTCCTCGACACGGTCGCGGCGATGCTGCCCTACGGCATCCGGACGAAGTTCTCGGCGTCCACGTGGACGAGCAGCACGGCCCAGCATCAGATCCGGCTGTCGTTCACCCGGCACCCGCGCGACAACGCGCACACGGTCGAATGGGGACGTCCCGGGACGATCCCCCGGCAGGCGGAGCTGGCCCGCGCCTACTGGGAGCTGATCTCCGAGTACCACCAGGCCGAGCTGCTGGAGCTGATGGCGGCCGAGACCGGCGAGCGCGGATTCCGGCCGCCGGACCTGCGGGAGCTGCTGGCCGTCCTCCGCCGGGGCAAGGGGCGGCTCCAGCTTCCGGCGGCGGTGCCGCCGCCGGGCGCGTCCTCGACGGCGCTGCTGCTGGAGTGCGCGGACGCCCTGGACGGCACCGGCGACCTGGAGGACGCCACGGCCCGGCTCGCGCAGGCCACCAGCGGCGTCCCCGGCGACACCGACCCGCACCACTGGGAGATCATCAGCAGTCGGCGGATGCTGGCGCCGCGCCCGGCGATCCCGGCCAAGCGGCTGCGTCCGCTCTACCGGCTGCTGGTGCCGCTGGCGTGCGGGCGGCACATCCGCATCGGCCAGGTGAAGAACATCGAGACGGCGGCGGGCGGGCTGCACCAGCCGCTGCTGGACGCGCTGTACGAACTTCGCGCGCAGGCCGAGGCGGAGGCGCAGCTCTACCTCGGGCGGCGGATCGGCGGCGGGGTGCTGCGCAACGTCCTCAACGGGCTCGGCGACGCCGTGCTGGTCGAGGTCGCGCTGCGCACCGAGGACTGGCCGACGGCCGACACCGTCCACGGGGCGCTGGTGCGGCGCGGGTCGTCCGGGCAGGGCGCGGAGCTGGCCGGGGCGCTGCGGCGCGGGGCGTTCCTCGCTCCGGTGTTCGCGCGGTTCCTCGACGCGTCGCCGCAGGACCAGCGCACGCGGCTCGCCGAACTGCTGCGCGCCGCGTACGGGAAGGGGCCGCTCGGGCGGAGCGAGGCCGAGGAGGCGCTCGGCGGACGTCCCGACCTGGTCACCCCGGCGCTGCTCGGCGCGGTGCTCGCGCTGTACGAGGGACCGGACGCGCGGGACGTGCTGGTCGACGGCTACCTCACGCCGCTGCTCGCGAACGCCGGTCTCGGCAAGGACACCGGCTCGCGCATCCTCGCCCGGATCGCGCCGCCGCCCGAGCCCGTCCCGGCGCCGCAGCAGCAGCCGACGCCGCCGCCGCGGCTGATCATGGAGGTCGGCGCGGGTCCGCAGGAACCGCCGCCACCCCGGCCGCGCGGCGGGATCGTGTCGCGGGCGCGGCGGATCCTGCCCGGCGGCGGGTCCCGGCCGGACGAGGGCGGCGCCCCGCAGAACGGCCCGCCCGACCCGCCGCCGCCCCCGCCGCGCTTCGGCTTCACCGAAGCCGTGCTCGCCCTCTTCTTCCTGATCGTGCTGATGCTCATCCTGCTCGCGCTGCTGCGCGTCACGAGCCCGTAGCCCGAAGGTGGCCGCATGCCCGAGAACCCCCCGGTCCGGGTCGACGTGGAGTGGGCGCTGTGGGGCCGCTCGCCCGAGACGGGACGCGACGGCGTCCTCGCGTGCAGCGCCGGGCGGCTCGGCCCGGAGAACTTCGCGGAGATCGTCGGTCGCTACGACACCGGCACGCCCGACGAGCTGCCGCAGGTCACGGTGGCGTGGGCGGGCGCGGGCGACCGCTCCTACCTCACGCTGGCGCGGCAGGAGTGGTCGGCCGAGGAGGACCGCTACGGCCGCCGGACGGCGACGGTCCGGCTGTTCTGCGTCCCGTACGCGGCGCTCGGCGGGACGCCCGTCTCCTACGAGGAACTGCACGCGCGGTTCGCCGGCGTGCCGCTCCCGCCGGACGGGTCCGCGCCGCTGAGCGTCGAGCTGGCCGGGCTGCGGCCCGAGGAGCTGGGCGTCCGCGTCACCGACCAGGCCCGCGCGACGGCCGCGCTGCTGCTCACCGGGACGCCCGTCTGCGTCATCCCCGACGCCGTCCTGTCGCTCGGCACGCGGCTGCGGTTCCTCGACACGGTCGCCGCGCTGCTCCCCTACGGGATGCGGACGTCGCTGTCGGCGTCCACGTGGACGAGCGGGACGGCCCGGCACCGCATCCGGCTGTCGTTCAGCGGCGCGGGGCCGTCCGGGTTCCACACGGTCGTGCTGAACGGCGCGACGCCGCCGCCGTTCGGCAAGGCGGCGGCCGGGTATCTCGACATGCTGCGCGAGGCGTCCGACCTGACGTCGGTGATCGGCGCTCTGGCGGGCAGCACCGGCCCGCTGACGTTCCGGGACGGCGCGGACGAGGCGCTGCTGCGGCTGGAGCACGCCGTCCACGGCCGTCCGGCGGACGTGGCCGCGACGCTCGCCGCCTGCGCGGACGCCATCGACCGGCGGCGGTGGGGGGTGCTGCGCGAGCGGCTGCCCCGGCTGTCGCGGCAGGCGCTGATGACGTGGGGCCCCGAGGCGCGCGACCTGCACCGGGAGGTCGTGGAGACGCGCGGGCTGCTGTCGGCGCGGTCCCTGCCGTCCGACGTCCGCGCCGACCTGCACGACGCCGTCCTGCTGCTCGCCTACGGGCCCGCGCTGACCCGCGCCGACGTCGCGCGGATCCTGGACGCGGCCGGGGAGCCGTCCGCCGATCTCGTCGCGGCGATCGTCCGGCACGCGGCGGTCGATCTGGACGTCGCGCTGCTGCTCGGGGACCGGCCGGGCGGGGGCGGCGTCCGCGAGATCGTCCGGCGGGCCGACGCGGCGGAACTCGTCGCGTGGGTCGCCGCGCACCCGGACGCGCACGCCCAGGTGGACCGCGTCCTGGCGGAGGTCCTGTCGCGCCGCCGCTCGGACGCCGGGGCCGTCCAGGCCGCGCTGCGCGCCCACGCCTACCTGGCGGACGCGGTCGCCGTCCGGCACGCGGGCGACCACCGCGCGCAGGTCGGGGTGCTGCGCGACCTGCTGTCGGCGGCCTACGGCCGTCCGTCCCTGACGGACGAGCAGCGCCGCGAGGTCCTCGAACACCCCGCCGCCGCGTCCCACCCCGCGTTGCGCGAGGCCGCCGAGCCCCCGAACGACGAGCCCGCGCGGCACGAGACCCCGGCCGTCGACGAGCCGAGTCCGGGCCTCACCACGACCGAACTGGCCATCAGTTGCACGGTCGCGGCCGTGCTCGGGCTGGCGATCCTCGGCGTCGTCGGCCTGCTGATCTGGTGGGTGTTCTCCTAGAGCCGGACGACGAGCTTGCCCGTCGCCCGGTTGTTCTCCATGTCGTCGTGAGCCTGCCGGACCTGCTCCAGGCCGTGGTAGACGCGGTCGACGGGGAAGGCGAGCCGTCCGGCCGCGACCGCGTCCAGGATCTCCTGGAAGTCCGCGCGGGGCAGGTCGGCGGCGTCGCCGAAGTAGCCCGCCAGGCGGACGCCGCGCGGCAGGTACTCGTTCGGGGAGAAGTCCGGGATCGTCCACTGGTTGGACAGGCTGCCGCTGAAGCAGGCCGTTCCGTGCACGCGCACGGCGCGCAGCGTGTCGGGCAGGGTCGGCGTGCCGACGAGATCGAGGGCGGCGTCGACGCCGTCCGGGTACAGCGCGCGGACGGCGGACGCGACGTCCCCGGTGTCGAGCAGCGGGTGGTGAACGCCGCGCTCCTTCAGGAACGCGAGACGGTCCGGCTGCCGGGTGGTGGACAGCACCGTCGCGCCGCGCCATCCGGCGAGCGCGGCGGCGGCCAGGCCCACCGAGGACGTCCCGCCGCGGATCAGCACGGTCTGGCCGGGGCGCAGGTCCAGGCCGACGGTGAGCGAGCCGTAGGCCGTCTGCACCATCTCCGGCAGGGCGCCCAGCACCTCCCAGGGCAGATCGGTGTTGACGGGGATGACCTGGGACAGCGGCACTGACGTGTACTCGGCGTACCCGCCGTCGTAGGTGCGTCCCATGTCGCCCATCATCGCGACGACCCGCTGCCCGGGGACCAGGCCGCTGCCGGGCGGGGCCGCGTCGACCGTGCCCGCGGCCTCGATGCCCGGCACGCGGGGGAACGTGACGCCCACGCTCAACCCCAGCCGCAGCTTGAGTTCCGAGCGGTTGACGCCGAACGCCTCGACGCGGACGCGCACCCAGCCGTCCCGGTCGGGCGGGATCGGGAGCGTGGTCAGCCGCAGGTCGTCCACAGGGCCGGGGGCGGTGAGCTGGATCGCGCGCATCGTGGTCGTCACGAGTCCGGTCAACACGAAGGCGCGTCGGCCGCATTCCCGGGGGCGTCGGGCAGGGACGCGCCGGCCCAGGGACGGACGATCCGCTCGACCTGCTCGTCGGAGATGTCGGCCAGGGCGTCGAGGCGCAGGAAGTGCCGCGCGACGACCAGGCCGAGGATGGACGTGACCGTGAGGGCCGCGCGGAGGTCGGCGTCCGGGTCGTCGGTCGTGGCGGCGAGATTGCGCGTGCGGTCGTCGAGGAACGCCTTCATCGCGGACGTGGCCTCCGGCGCGGTGAGCATCGACCGGACGAGCGCGCGGACCTGCGGCGACGGCTCGTCCAGGCGCACGTCCAGCACGCGGGCGAGGTGGGCGGGGACGTCCTCGCCCGGCCATTCGGTGCCGAGGTCGATGGCGAGCGCGAACAGCTTGTCCTTGGAGCCGTAGTGCTGGAGGACGAGCGACGGGTCGACGCCCGCCCGGCGCGCGATGGACCGCACCGTCGTCGCCTGGAGGCCGTGCTCGGCGAACTCGGCGCGCGCCGCGTCCAGGATGCGCCGCGCCGTCGCCGCGCGCTTGGCGGCGCGTCCGGTGTGTTCCGCCATACGTTCACTCTACAGCCGTTGAGCGATGTGCTAGTTTCGCTCAACAGATGATGAGCGAAAGGAACCGCATGACCACCACGCACCCGACCGTCCTGCTGATCGGCGCCTCGCGCGGCCTCGGCCTCGCCCTCGCGCAGGAGTACCTGGCGCGCGGCGCGCACGTCGTGGCCACCGTCCGCGGCTCGCGGCCGACGCCGCTGCACGACCTCACCGACCCGAACTTGGAGATCGAGCACGTCGACATCACCGAACGCGCCCAGGTGGAGTCACTGCGCGACCGGCTCAAGGACCGCGCGTTCGACCTGCTGTTCGTCGTCGCCGGCATCACCAACGGGCGCTACGAGACCCCGGCCGACGTCGACCCCGACGAGTTCTCCCAGGTCATGACGACCAACGCGCTCAGCCCGATGCGCACGGTCGAGCTGTTGCGGGACCTGGTGCGCGCGGACGGGACGATCGCCGTCATGTCGTCCGGGCAGGGCAGCATCGCCAACAACGAACGCGGCGAGTTCGAGATCTACCGCGCCAGCAAGTCGGCGCTGAACCAGCTCATGCGCAGCTACGCCGCGCGCCACCGGGACGACCCGCGCACCCTGCTGCTCGCCGCGCCCGGCTGGGTCCGCACCGAACTCGGCGGCCCGGACGCCGTGCTGACCGTCGAGGAGAGCATCCCGCGCCTCGCCGGGGTGATCGACGCCCAGCACGGCCGCGGCGGCCTCCAGTTCCTCGACTACCGCGGCGAGACGCTGCCGTGGTGACGTCACCGCTGGTCGCGATCGAGGAGCACTGGATGCTCCCCGAGCTGGCGGCGGCCCTCGAAGGCCGCGACGACAGCCTGACCCTCAACCGGTTCGGCGACCACGAGCAGCGCCTCACCGACCTGGCCGACGGCCGGATCGCCGCGATGGACGAGCAGGGCATCGACGTCTCGGTCATCGCCCTGACGCCGCCCGGCACCCAGGCGCTCCCGCCCGACGAGGCCGTCCGCCTGAGCCGCGCGGCCAACGACACCGCGGCGGCGGCCGTCGCGCGCCGCCCGGACCGGTTCCGGGCGTTGTCGACGCTGCCGCTGTCCGCGCCCGGCGCGGCGGCCGACGAACTCCGCCGCGCCGCCGACCTCGGTCACGTCGGCACGATGGTCTACGGCCACGCCGGACGGCTGACCCTCGACGACCCCGCCTACGACGACCTGTGGGCGACGGCGGCGCGGCTGCGGCAGCCGGTCTTCCTGCACCCGCAACTGCCGTCCGAGGCGACCCGCGACGCGCTGTACCGGGGGTTCGACGCCACGACCGACCTCGCCCTCGCCACGTTCGGCTGGGGCTGGCACGTGGACGCCGCCACCGCCGCCCTGCGGCTCATCGTGCGCGGCACCTTCGACCGCCATCCCGACCTGCAACTGATCCTCGGCCACTGGGGAGAACTGCTGCTGTTCTGGCTGGATCGCGCCGACGGTCTCGCGCGTGCGGCGGGCCTGCCGCGAGCCGTGTCCGAGTACGTCCGCTCGAACGTGTACGTCACGGCGTCCGGAATGCTCGACCCCGCGAAACTTCGCCACGTCCTGACGGTGACGACTCCCGACCGCCTGCTGTTCTCCACCGACTACCCGTTCCAGCACCCGACCCGCGACGAGATCACCGCGTTCCTCGACGTCTTTCCCGAACGCGACCGTCCGCTGTTCACGACCCGCAACGCCGCAACCCTGTTCGACCTCGACCTCTGACCGCCGCACGACCGCGAGCGCGGCCACGGCGCCGCCCGCCGAGCCCGCTCGCGTCGGCGGTGGGACCCGGGGACGAACCCGGCTCCCTCTCAGGTCCCGCGCGGCGGATGGTCATCGCGGGCGATGTGCCGTCGATCCGGCTCCGATCAGGATCAACGACATCCGAACCCGCTTGAAAGGCGCCTTCCGATGGCACACGCACTCCTCCGCACCTCCGCCGTGGTGACAGCCGCAGCGCTCTGCGCCGGGCTCGCCTCCGCGTCCGCGTCCGCAGCCGCCGGACCGCACCGCGGCGCCCTGGTCTCCGCCGAGCACCTGCGGACCCTCTCGTCCGGCCAGGTCGCCGGGCAGCTCGCGGCCGCCGGATACGAGCACGCCTCGGTGCGCAACGGCGTCGACACCTACCGGCTCGTGTACCGGACGGTCGACGCGCACGGCCGGCCGACGACGGCGAGCGGACTGTTCGTCCTGCCGCGCACCGGACGGCACCGGCTCCGGACGGTCTCCTACGACCACGGCACCACCAGCTACAAGGGCGACGCGCCGTCCACGACCGGCGACGGATTCGCCCCGGCGCCCGCCCTCACCTACGGCGCGGCGGGCTTCGCCGCCGCCGAACCGGACTACCTCGGCCTCGGGCTGGGACCGGGCGTCCACCCATGGATGAACGTGCCCTCGGAGGTGACCGCCTCAGTCGACATGCTGCGGGCCAGCCGCGCCTTCGCCCGGCGGCACGGCCGCGAACTCGACCGCAAGGTTTTGGTGACCGGGTTCTCCCAGGGCGCATCAGCCGCCACCGCACTGGGCCGGGCCTTGCAGAACGGATCCGACCCGTGGTTCCGGCTCGGCGCGCTCGCCCCCATCAGCGGCGGATACGCCTTCCGGACGGCAGAAATCCCAGCGCTGCTCAACGGCGGGGTAGAACCGAAATCCGGCACGCTGTACGCGGCCTACCTGCTGGTCGCCTTCAACCGGCTCCACCACCTGTACGACTCCCCCGCACAGGTCTTCAAGAGTCCTTACGACGAGACCATCGAGCAGCTATTCGACGGCACCCACACTGGCGAAGAACTGTTCAACTCCACTCCGGGCACGATCGGCGACCTCCTCACCCCCTACGGGCTGAAACTGCTCACGGACCCGCCCGAGCGCTTCGCCGCAGCCCTGAAGGTCCTGGACGGCACATGCCAATGGACGCCCAAGGCCCCGACGCGGCTCTACTTCAGCCGGAACGACGAGCAGGCCGTCAACGCCAACAGCACCACGTGCCGGACTCAACTCGGCACGCAGGTGCCCCTCATCGACCTGGGAACCGGGAACTACCAGGGCTCCCGGCACCTGGGCTCCAACGTGGCGGGCACCGCCGCGATCGTCCGCTGGTTCCTGACCCTGAAATGACCACCGCCCCCCGCCCACGCGGCGAGCCACTAGGGCGGCTCGCCGCACGGGCGGACTGTAAGGTCACCGCATGCGCACCGGTCACCCGCTCCGGGAACCCAAGGCACCGAGAATTCCGAAGACCCTGGCACCGGCGACCGACGCCGACGTGAACGTGGAGCACGACGGAAAATACCTCTCGGTCGCCTACGGCCCGGTGACGATCATCGGGAACGGCGCGGAAGACCCCGAGTTCGAGCGCTGCCGGTTCGAGCGGACCTGGTTCTCGGGGGTCACGCTGCACAGGGCCGGTTTCGCCGACGTGGAATTCAGCGGTGCCGACCTGGCGAACGCCCGCCTGTTCAACTCCAGGATGTTCACTACGACCGTCACCAACTGCCGGATGACCGGCCTCCAACTCCCGGAAGCCGGACTGCGCGACGTGGTGTTCGACGGCTGCCGCGCCGACATGGCCAACTTCCGGTTCGCCCATCTGCGCGACGTGGTCTTCCGCGACTGCAACCTGTCGGAAGCCAGCTTTCAGAACGCCGAACTGGCCCACGTCCGGTTCGAGCGCTGCAAACTCGTCGCCACCCAGTTCAGCAACGCCAGCATGAACGACGTGCGCTTCTCCGGCTGCGATCTCAACGGCGTGCGCGGCGTCACCAGCTTCGACGGCGCGATCGTCGCCGGCGCCGACGCCATGGGCCTCCTCGACGCCCTGGCGTCAGCACTAGGAATCACGATCGAGCACTAGCCCAGCCCCGCTGTGCCCCCGATCGGCATCGGCCCGAGCGTCGGGACGTGGGACGCGCTGGATGCGGGCGGCGATCTGATCGGGGGTGCGGGCGCCGATCTCGACGCGCAGGACGTCGTATCCGGGCTGGAAGAGTCGTTCGCAGGTTCGGCGATAGAGGTGCGTCTTGGCGCGGCTGGAGCCGGGTGTGGTCTAGAAGCGGTCGCGCGGTTCTCGGGCAGCGAGCCGCGCGGCGGTCACCTCGGGGTCGGGGTCGACAACACGGCCAGGTCGGTACGGTCGGCGGCGGCGTTCAGCGCCCACAGCAGGGCCACTCCGTCGAGGCGTCGCACGACCAGCCCGGAGGGCACATAGCGGTCGCACAACTATCTCGCCCACGCCGGACGGGCTGTCCACCGAAACGAACAGGCCTTTCCAGCGGTCAAAAGAGGGGCGGAGCATCAGTGTCCTCGGGACGTATCGGAGGTGGGTCGGCGAGCAGGTCTCGCAGGGACGGGTTCGCGGCGGTAGCGGCTAGCGCGCGCAGCAGGCGGGCGCACATGAGCGCGTCGTAGGCCGCGCGGTGCGCTCTCATGTCCGGTCGTCCGGCGTCCCGGCCCGCCAGGTCCAAGCGCTCGACCAGCGCGCCGAGCCTGTAGGACTTCTCCCCCGGCAGGAACCGCCGGGCGAGCTTGAGCGTGTCGATCGTGAACGCGGGGGCGTAGCCCAGCTCGCGTCCGATCACCGAGATGTCGACGTGGGCGTTGTGCGCGACCAGCACCGCTCCGGCCAGCGCGGCGCGCATCTCGTGCGCGACCTCGCCGACGCTCGGCTCACCGGCCGCGTCGGCGTCGCCGATCCGGTGAAAGCGGCGTGCCAGGGCGGTGATCGGCCGGGGCGGACGGACCAGCCACACGCGCGGCGCCCCGATCGTCCCCCGTCGATCGGGACGGCGGCCAACTCCACCAGATCCGGCGGGCGTTGCCCGTTCCCCTCCACGTCCACCGCGACGTAGCGATAAGCCCGCCACGGCGCCGTCACGTCCTTGGACCGAAGATCGTCGCTCCGGCCCTCCTCGGCGTCGTCAGGCGTCTCGTTCGCGGCGGTGCCCGAGTCGCGGGTCATGCGGGGTCTCCCTCGCCGGGCTGTGGCCGCCAGCCGATCGGCGCCCGCCCGTGTCGGCGCGTTGGGGGCTGGGTGGCGGGTTGGTTAGTGGGGTTTTGGGTGCCAGGGCATGGCTTCTTGCCAGCCTTGGCGGTCGTGCGCCCAGGCGAGCATTGCTTCGGCTATGGGGCCTGGGCCGAACATCTCGAAGGGCTTTGGGGCGTAGTGGGCCTGGAAGTGCTTGTCGTCGCTGCCTTCGCGGTATTCGACCTGGTAGGTCATGTCGTCGTTCAGGTACGCCTGCATGTAGTGATGACCTGCGGGTTCCCGGTCTCGTCGTTCCAGGATCACGAACCGGTTGCGCAGGGTCATGTCGGCCAGCAGGTCGTGCAGGGCGTCTCTGGTCGGATCGTCCACGGCCCGTCCGGCTTCGTCGACAGCTCGCAGCTGGGGTCTCGCCATGGCCGCGACTGTAGTGGCCGAACAGCGCCGCACCACCTTCCGGTGGAGCAGTGCTCAGGAGCCGTTCAGGGGCGCGGGAACTCGACCGAAGCAGCCCGCGCCCCCTTCGGTCGGCTCGATTCGCCAGCCCGGCGGCGGCGCATGCCTGCCGGCAGCATCCACCACGGTAGCCAACGTCATCTTGATCCCAGCGTCCCTGGAGAAGGTCACCGCGCTGAACGAGGCGTTGCTGGAGAAGGTCGTCTCTTCGAACCCAGCGTCCCCGGAGAAGGTCAGCGCGTTGAACCAGGCGTTCCCGGAAAAGGTCGCCGCGTCGAACAAGGCGGTCCTGGAGAAGGTCGCCTTGTGGAACCAGGTGGTCCCGGAGAAGGTTGCGTGGGAGAAGTCGGCGTGGTGGACGGTGCAGTTGGTGAGGGTGAAGTCGGTGAGGGTGGCGCCGGTCAGGTCCAGGGAGATGCCCGACCAGTGGTGTTCGGCGGCGGGCTGGAGGTGGGTGGTGAGGAGGCGTTGGGCGGTGAGGCGGACCTGGTGTTCTTCGCGGGGGTCTGGGCCGTGGGGGGCGGGTTCGATCGGAGGTGGCCTGTTGTCGCGGGCGGCGCGATAGCGGGCAGCGTTGCGGCGTGCCCTCTCGCGGTGTTCTTCCTGGGGGTCGGGAGGGTTGGTCGGGGGTGGGGTGTAGGGCATGCGCAGGTAGGCGCAGATGATGTTGACGATTGTTTGTCGGTGTCGCTCGTTGTCGTTGGCCAGCCGCTCCAGGGTGTACAGCGCGGTGAGGCGGACTGGTGCCTTGTCGGAGCCGAGTTGTTCGGCGGCGGCGTTGTACAGCTCGGTGATCCGCCGCTCGGCCGCGTCCAACTGGCCCAGCGCGGTCACCAGTTCGGCGTGCCGTTGCCGTCTGAACGCCAGCATCAACCCGACCGCTGCGCCCGCCCCGCCGCCGGCGGCCAAGCCGGTGCGCACCGCCTCCACCCGGATCTTGGCCCGATCGGTGCCGGGCGGGGCGTCGTCGGCGACGTCCAGCAGCCAAGAGGTGGTCAGCCAGATCGTCGACGCCGCCGCCCCCGCGGCCGCCAGCATCCAGAATCCCGCCGCCAACGGCCGCACGCGCAGCGGCCTGCCCTCACGCCGAGCCCGCGCCTGTACCCAGCGCCGCCGTACCGGCTCCAGCCCCCGCCTCACACGCCCCTGCGCGCCGCTCGGCGCCACCTCGCCCACAACCCTCAGACGCGGCCACCGCGCCCGCCGTTCACGATGCCGCGATCAGTGGCAATGCCGCGTCCGGTCTGTAACCCGACTTGGCTCAAGATCGCTGATCTTGGGTAGGGTGCTGGCTGTTGAGCTGCGGTTTCGTCG
Organism: Actinomadura rubteroloni; assembly: GCF_002911665.1. Lineage (NCBI taxonomy): Bacteria > Bacillati > Actinomycetota > Actinomycetes > Streptosporangiales > Thermomonosporaceae > Actinomadura > Actinomadura rubteroloni. The sequence continues at coordinate 1,759,207 of NZ_MTBP01000001.1, read as the reverse complement.
TGTGAACGGCGAAAATCTGCGCACTAAGCGGCCGGTTCCAGGGGTCTGCCCATCGCTTCCCGGTTACGGCTTCAGCGACAAGCCGGCCGCGCCGGGGTGGGGGATCGAGCGGATATCCGACGCGTGGTGCGAGCTGATGGCCCGGCTCGGCTACCGGCGGTTCGGCGCCCAGGGCAGCGACTGGGGCACCAGCATCGCCACGAGCATCGGTCAACGGCAACCCGATCGGGTCGCCGGCATCCATCTCATGCCGCCGCGCGCACCGCCCGATCCGGCCACGTTGGACGACCTCACCGGTGCCGAACGGTCGGCTACGGGCTGGTCGACTCGCCGGCCGCCCTCTGCGCCTGGATCGTCGAGAAGTTCTGGTCGTGGACCGACTCCGGTGGCGACCTGCATCGGGTTATTACCCGGGATGAGCTGCTCGACAACCTGATGCTCTACTGGCTGCCCGGCACCGGTGCCTCATCCGCCCGGCTGTACTGGGAAAGCCTCCGGCAGGTCAACGAATGGATCTCCGGGTCGGCCGGCGCGCCGGTGACCGTACCCACCGGCTGTTCGGTCTTCCCCAAGGAGCTGCAGCGCCCGTCTCGGCGGTGGGCGGAGCGCCGGTTCCCGAACATCCGGTACTGGAACGAGCCCGGCAAGGGCGGCCACTTCGCGGCGTTCGAGCAGCCGGCGTTGTTCGTCGACGAGGTCCGGTCATTCTTCCGGCTGGTCCGCTGATGGTCACCCGTACTCGGTAAGCGGCTGGCTGAAGATCAACAAGTGCCCATCGGGTGTCCGTACGTTGAAGTCGCGCATCCCGTAGGGCCGGTCAGCCAGTGGCTCGACGATGTCGGCGCCGCGGGCGCGCAGCTCGTCGTGGCAGGAATCGACGTCGTCGACGACAACCGTCACTCTGGCCGGGCCGACGCTGCTTTCGGCGTACAGGTGGAACTCGGCGGTGTCACGGATCACGGCCGCGTAGCTAGGTGGGGTCTCCCAGGTGAATATGGTGTCGAATCCGAGCACGTCTGTGAAGTACGACCGCGCTGCCTGCACATCTCGGCACGGCAGCACGGGAACCGCCACCCGCATGACCATTCCGTCACCTTACCTGACTTTGGCTCAAGATCGATAATATTGGGTAGTGTGCTGGCTGTTGAGCTGCGGTTTCGTCGTGTGAACGGCGAAAATCTGCGCACTAAGCGGCCGGTTCCAGGCTGTCTCTCGTGGCGTATGTGCGCACGGTGAAGACGGCGTCGGGGGCCAGGGCGGTGCAGATCGTGCACTCCTCGCGTCGCGGGTCGCGGGACATCGAGCACATCGGCTCGGCGCATGACGATGCGGCGTTGGAGGCGCTCAAGGCGGTGGCGAGGCAGCGTCTGGCTGTGGGGCAGCCCGAGCTCGACTTTGGCCCGGACTTCGCGGCGTTGCAGGCCGGCAGTGGTGCTGGTGGTGGGCCGCTTGCGATCACGTCGTCGCGGATGGGGTACCTGTGGGACGCGCTCGGCCACGCCTACCAGCTGTTGGGGTTCGAGGAGGCCGCCGGTGGTGACGAGGTGTTCCGATTACTGGTGCTGGCACGGATCGTCGAGCCGACCAGCAAGCTGGACAGTCTGCGGGTGGTCGAGGAGGCAGGTTTCGACCCGCCGGCGTACGCGACCCTCAAGCGGCGTCTGCCCGCGTTCGCGAAAGAGTCCTGGCGGCAGAAGTTGGCCGCGGCGTGCGCCCGCACCGCTGATCTGGGGCCGGCGTCACTGGTTCTCTACGATTTGTCCACCTTGTACTTCGCGACCGATGCCGGGGACGGGTTCCGTGAGCCCGGGCTCTCCAAAGAACGCCGCCTGGAGCCGCAGATCACGATCAGGCTGCTCACCGACGCAAGCGGGTTTCCGTTGATGGTTAACGCGTTCGAGGGCAACCGGGGCGAGACCACCACAAGCGCGAGTCGATCGACGCGCACCTGACGGTCGTGTTCGCCGCCCTGGCCGTCAGCAGGTGGATCGAGCAGACCACCGGCTGGTCGATCAAGAAGTTCGTGCGCACCACCCGCCGCTACCGCACCATCAACATCCAGGCCGGCGAGCACACCCTCACCGCCGTCGACCCGCTACCCGACGACCTCCGCGATGCCCTCACCCGCATCCACGACCGCGGTGCGCACTAATTTGAGCCAAGTCAGGACCCTCAGACGCGGCCACCGCGCCCGCCGTTCACGATGCCGCGATCAGTGGCAATGCCGCGTCCGGTCTGTAACGCGCGGGCGGCGGTGAGTTGGCGGCGGCCCCGCGGACTAGCGGGTGGTGATGCGCGGAACCCCCGGCTCGTCGGGGCTTGCCGGGGGTTCTCGGGTGGACGTGCTTTATGCGCGGGCGTTCCTGGCGCGCGTCAGGAGGGCGGCGAACGTTTCGGGGGTCAGGGTGAGGTGTCCGGCGTCGGGGCGCTTCGAGTCGCGAACTGCGATGGCGCGCGTGAGCGGTGCGACTTCGACGCAGTCCGACCTTGAGCCGCCCGTTCCGCTGTGGCTGGACTTCTGCCATGTGAGGGGTGTCATCCGAGTCCTTCCACTGCCTGCTGGGACCTATGGGTTGCTGGTACGCGATTCATTCGCGGTGCGTGTGGTTCAGGGGGCCGGGGGTGGGCCGTCGAGGCTGCGGATGGTCGGCTGGCCGGGACGTTGAGCATGTGTGCCGCGGTGCGGCGGTGTTTAGGCCGCACGGCCGTGCTTGGCCGTCGGTGTGCGGAACCCCCGGCTCGCGGGGCGTGCCGGGGGTTCTTGGTGGACGTGCCTCAGGGGCGGGCGTCCTTCGCGTGCGCGACGAGCGCGGCGAACGTTTCCCGGGGGAGGGTCAGGTGCCCGGCGTCCGGGTTCTTCGAGTCACGGACGCCGACGACACCGGACAAGCCCGCCAGCTCAACGCACGCGCCGTTGACGCTGCCCTCGCTGCGGCTGGACTTGCGCCACTGGATCATCGATATTCCTCCATGATCGCCTTGATGAGAGCGATGGACGCGCTCCGGCTCTCGGCGACGTCGCCTATTTGGCGGAACCATACTTGATACTGGTCCACCTCCGACGCGTCGATCACCAGTCGGCCCGGCCCGAGCGCCTCGGTGTATGCGGAGGCGGTCCCGCCCACGCTGTACAGGTCGAACCCACCGTCCCGGCCGACGTGACCGCCCGCGTTGCGGCTGACGACGCGTACCGCCCAAGACGGAGACTCCGCCAGCTCCAGCAGCTTGGCGAGCTGCTCGCGCATGACCTCCGGCCCGCCAACCGGGTGCTCCAGCGCGTCCTGGTCCAGGTAGAGCCAGACGAGAGGACGCGGACTCCGATTGAGCGCTTCCTGACGATCAAGCGCCTCCCGAAGGGCCGCGTCGACGTTCCGCCGACCGCTTTCGGTGAGTTTCGCGCGAATGTAGTTCTCCGTCTGGGCGAGTGCGGGCACCCAGCCAGGCGCCCAGACGCAGATCTGGTCGGCGTGGGCTTCCCGTCGTGCCCGATCTTTCCGCCACTCGGAGGAGTGGCGAGACTTCGCCCATCGGATAATTCGCCCAAGGAGGCCGCCGGTCTCCCAAATCTCGTCGAGCCTGTCGGCGTCCTCCTCCTGGAGGCGGGATTCACCGGCCTCAATCTTGGAGAACAGCGTCCGATCCTTCCGAAGGATCTCGCCGACCACCCGGTGTGACGCTCCGTGAACCTTGCGAAGTCTGAGCAGTTCGTAGGCCGCCCAGTCGTACATGTTCCGGTCGGGATCCAACTCCCGTCGGTTCGCCATCCCACACGCTCCGCGTTCTTCTGGGGGGTGAAGCCAAGGATTTCGCCTAGGCAAAGTACCTCGCAGAGGTCCACCCTGGGAACCGTTCGGGAAAAAACAACGACAGGTGAGGCGGCACTCGGAACAATCCGGGCATAGCTTCCGGGAAGGGGCCGTTATGGGCCAATCGAAAGGTGTCGTCACGGCGATCGAGATCGCCATTGTGATGTCCGTGGCGGGCATTGGTGTGATCACGGGGCTGGTGACCTATCTGTCCATGCCGGTCGTCCGGCGCTGGAGGCGTGGCCATCACCGGAGGACGCGATGAGCAACCCTGAGAAGCGTCCGGAGATCCTGCGGATCGACCACCGTGAGCCGCTGCCCGGGTACCGGGAGCCCGAGGGCCGGTGGATGCGGCCCTACATCGCGCTCGACGGGACGTGGAAGTGCAGCCTGCGGCGTCCGCTCACCCACGAGCAGGAGCGGGCCGGGTTGCTCTACGTCGTCGTCGCGCTGGATCTGAAAAGCCTCAAAGCGCTGATGGCGCATGAGGACGGCAAGGCCGCGCGGCTGGCCGGGCGGTCGGGTAACGGCGGACCGGTCGGGGAGGGCGGTCCGCCGGAAGCGACCGCCCCGTAAGTCCCCGAAAACAGAAACCGAGACCGAGAACCGGAACCCCATCACCATGACCAAAAAGCCCGAAGAGCCCCAGCAGCCGACCCTCTACACCCCGGCCGAGGTCGCCAACTTCTTCCGCGTCGACCCCAAGACCGTCACCCGCTGGGCGCGGACCGGGACGCTCAACCCGATCACGCTGCCGTCGGGGCACCGGCGCTACCACGCCGCCGAGATCCACAACCTCCTCCAGGCCGGCAACGCGCCCGACCCCGCCGCCGCGGCCGACCCCGACCCCGTGCCCAGGCCCAACCCGCGCGCCCGCGCCGTCCTGAACGCCGTCATCCGCGACTACTTCGACGGCGACGCCACCGCCCTCATCAAAGCCGTCCGCGACGGACTCGGCTGACCCACACCCAACGGAAAGAGCCCGGCATCCCGAGGGGGATGCCGGGCTCTCCCCTGTGCCGAGTCCCGGGTCAGGCGGTTTCCACCAGTGGGAACGGGAGCAGGTCGGCGGGGAGCAGGCCGAGTTCGGCGACCACGCGGCGGGCGTCCACGGCGCCCAGCCAGGTCTGCGCGTCCGGGGACAGGGTGCGCCAGACGTCGGTCGCGTAGGTCTTCGCGCCGGTCTCGGGCGGGCCGGGGTTGGCCACCAGGGGGATTCGTTCGGCGGCGAACTGGGCCGGGGCGTCGCCAATCGCGCCCAGGCGCATGCCGCGTGCGCTGAGCTCTCCGAGTTCGCGTCGCCAATCGATGCGTTCGGGGCACGGGAGGATCTGTGACCGGACGTCCGTGCGCGGCGGGTGGGGTGGGGACGCGCCCACGACGAGCAGCGCCGACCGTCCGGGGCCTGGTGTGACGCGGCGCGCGACGGTTCGCAGCATGTCCTCCGCCATCGCGGCGGATCGGTCGCCCGCGTCCCCCGCATCGCGCCGCACGCGGGCCAGGGCGCGCAGGGCCTCCGCAGGCGGGACGGACCAGGCGGGCACCGACACTGGACGTTCGTCCCGCCGCCACCGGTCGAACGTGTGGCGGCCGTACGCCACCACCGACACCAGCGCCCGACCTTGGAGGGCTTCGGCGAGCGCCGTGACCACGTCCCGGACGGCCTCCAGACGCGCCGCGACCGTGTCCGCCGGGCCGCTGACCTCCACCGCGCACACCAGGTGCACCGGGCCGGGCGGCGGGTTGAACGACCTCGGAACCGACGCCACCAGTTCCCGCCAGCTCCGGTCGTCGGGCGCCGGGTTCAGCGGGCCGTCCTGCGTCGAGAACCCGACGCGGCCGGGCCGGCGCAGCAGCGCGGTCACTGTGTGCCGTCCGGGCGGGAGGAACGCGGCGTCCTTGTGCAGCAGCCGGGGCGATCGGTCCCGGACGGCCACGACCGCGAACACCACCCCGCGCGGCCCGCCCGGCTCGCAGCGGACCGTCCGGCCCGTGATGTCGCCGCGCCGCGCGCCGGGCTCGAACAGCGGGAGCTGGTCGAGTTCCAGCTCGCCGGTCTCGGGATGCCGCCGCAGCACGACCAGCGCGTACCGCTGGGTGATCGCGGACGCGGCGATGGCCTCCCGGACGGTCGACGCGACGCTCACGCGGGGCGCGATCACCGCCCGCAGGCCGACGGCGCCGAGGTCGCGGGGCGGGTCCGCGCGGCCGAGGGCCGTGTCGGTGAGGGCGGTGAGCAGGTCGGGCGGCGCGCCGGTCGTGCCGAGGACGAACGCGCCGTCGCCGGGCGACCAGCCGGGAGGCCAGACCGTCCGGACGGACCCGTCCCAGCGCGACGACTCGATCGCGTGGCGCGGGGTGCCCGCCGCGTCGCGCCGGACGCCGTGCGCGGCGAGCCCCGTGCCGCCCAGCTCGAACAGGGTGAGCGGGGTGTCGCCGAGGCCGGCGATCAGCTCGTCCAGCGTGCCGCGGAACTCCTCGCGCGTCAGGCGCGGCTCGGCGCCGGGCTCGGCAGGCGTGGGCGACGGAACCCGCTCCGGACGGGTCGGCGCCGGGGCCTCGACGGCGGGACCGGGGCCGGTGCCGAGGCCGGGCCCGGGGCCGGTGGCGGCGATCGCGTCCCGCCGCTCGGCGGCCATGAGGCCGAGCCGGACGGCGAAGTCGCGCGCGAACACCGCGAACGGCCGCGCCCGGGGGTCCAGCCGGTCCAGGCCCGCGTCGTCGCGCAGCAGCGCGAGCATGTGGTCGAAGCTCGTCCCCGGCCAGTAGCCCTGCCGGACGCCGTGCGCGTACACGGCGTTCAGCGCGTCGTACCGCTCGAACGCCGTCGCGCCGCGTTGCAGCAGTTCGGCGACGCCGGGCCGGAAGCCGTAGACGTCCCGTTCGATCTCCTCCAGCAGCCCGCCGACGAACAGTTCCGCCCGCTCCTCCAGCCCGGTGCCGCGCACCAGGTCGCGTTGCAGCGCCGCGATGAGCGGCAGGTCCAGCCGGGACGCGCCCGACAGCACCTCCGCCAGCCGCCGCGCCCCCGGCGACGCCCGGTGCCGGAAGGCCCGCACCCGCTCGTCCGGCGTCAGCGCCCGGTTCGCGACGGCGGGCCGCGCGGTCTCCGGCAGGCTCGGCAGCGGCACGGCGTCCGCCCAGCCGGTGCCCGCGACGACGGCGTCCGTCCACCGCCGCAGCGCGCCCGCCTCCAGCGACACGACGGGCAGCAGCGGATCGTCCCGGTCGGGCACCCACGGCGGATGCCGGACGACGCACGCCGAGTTCGGCGCCCCCGGATGCTTGGCCTGCACGCCGTAGCCGGGCGCGCCGTGCGCGGTGTCGGGCCAGTAGCGGCGCGGCAGCATCTGGAGCAGCGCGGTCGGCATCTGCGCCGCCCAGTTCCCGATGGCCTCCCAGCCTTCGCGGTCGTACCAGCCGTCCCCGACCGCGTCCGTGGCGACGAGCACGAGCCGCGAGCCGGACGGGTCGGCGAGCCGTCCGGGCGGGTGCTCGGCGCCGCCCGCGTCGGCGATCCGGACGTCCCCGCCGCGCAGCCGCAGCTCCCACCGGGTGACGGTCCGGAACGCGCCGACCTGCGCGAGGACGGCCTCCAGCGCGTCGAACGTCCGGCCCCACACGCGCATCGACGACCCGGCGTCCACGACGAGCGACAGGTCCAGGACGCGGACCTCGGGCCGGTGCGTCCGGACGGTGAACACCCGCGCCTCGGCGATCGCCTCCACGCTCGCGTCGATGTCGATCTCCGGCGGGCCGGGACGCGTGACGCGCTTGAACCGGCGCAGCGACCGCGCGATGTCCAGCCCGCGCGGCAGCTCGGGGGCGGTGCGCAGGGCGACGCGGCCGGCGGCCGGGGCGTCCGGCACGGCCCCCTCGGCCCGGTCGGCCGGACGGAAGAGGTTCGCGCCGGTGCCGTCGGTCGTGCCGCTCGGGCCGGTCAGCGGCGCGTCGGGCTCGTCGGGCGGCGGGACGTCGCGCTGTTCGGGCTCGTCGGGCGCCGGTCCGGGGTCGTCGGGGGGCGGCGGGTTGCGGCACAGCCACAGCACGTCGCAGATCTCCCGGACGCTGAGCCGCTCGCCGTCCGCCAGCTTGACGTCGGCGAGCGCCCGGACCAGCCGGTCGTTCACGGCCCGGTCAAGTCGCTGGTGAGGTACTTGCGCAGCACCTTCTCCGCCGCCGGGCCGAGCGGCTGGCCGGTGACCAGGTGCAGCAGGTCCAGGAGCTGGTTGACGGCGATGGTCTCGCCGCGCTCCAGCCGCTCCACGAACGAGTCGATCGCCTCGTCGCCGGTCGCGTCCGCGCCGAGGTGGGCCTTGACGATGTCGACCAGCGCGTCCCGGTCGGGGTTGCCGATCGTGAACCGCACGCAGCGGCGCAGGAAGGGCGGCGCGAACGTCCGTTCCTGGTTGCTCGTGAAGACGATGACCGGGAAGTGCTTGCGTTTCACGACCCCGCTCGCCGGGATCTCGTACTCGCCCTGGTCGTCGCCGACGACCCGGAACGGCTCGGCGCTGCGGACGCGGGCCAGCGGCGGGATCGTGAACTCGCCGTTCTCCAGCACGTCGAGCAGGTCACCGGGCAGGTCCAGGTCGCTCTTGTCGATCTCGTCGATGAGGACGACGCGCGGCCGGTCCGACGCGGCGAGCGCGGTGCCGAGCGGGCCGAGCGTGACGTAGTCGCCGATCTTCGGATCGCCGCCGCCCTGCCGCTGCGACTCGTGCAGCCGCCCGAGCGCGTCGTACTGGAACAGCCCGTCGTCGCGGACGCTCTTGGACGTGATGTGCCACTTCAGCAGCGGCCCGAGCCCCAGTTCCTCCGCCAGCCGCCACGCCAGCGTCGACTTGCCCGACCCGGCCGGGCCGGTGAGCAGCAGCGGACGCCGCAGGTGCAGCGCCGCGTTCACCACGTGGTCCAGGCCCTCGGGCAGGACGAACTCCCACGGCTCGCCGTCCACCGGCTTCGGCGTCCGCCAGCGCGGCACCTCCGGCAGCGTCACCGGGCGGCCGTCGGCGGGCGGCAGGCCGGAGTTGGTGAAGATCCGCCACGGCACGTCGCCGCTCATGCGCGCCTCTTCTCCGGGCCTTGCAGCCGTCCTCGCACGATCTCCCCGTCCTCCATTCTGACGCCTCCCCGGCCGTTCAGGTTGTTCCAGATGACCGAAGGTTTCTCGGCGGGGGCGAGGAACGCGACGAGACGCTCGGGCAGCCCGTCGTCCCGGCCCAGCGCCGAGTGCTTCTTCCAGCGTTCGGACATCTCGGTCACGCGGGCCGCGGATGCGCCCTCTTCGTCGGCGTACCAGAGGACGTAGCCGTGGCCGTTGCCGAGGATCCGGGTGAGCGGATCGCACGCGTCCCCGGCCCAGCCGCCGACCAGGCACGGCGCGCGGCTGGCCTCCTCCCGGTACAGCCAGGTCTGGAGCGCGCCGTCGTCGGCGGCGTGCTCGGCGGGGACGGCCAGCAGCGGCGCCTGGTCCCCCACCAGCCGCTCCCGCGCCCGCTGGACCTCGCGGCCCTCCTCGGTCCGCAGGTGGTACCACCAGCGCAGCCGGGGCTCGTGCAGCGCGCTGACCGGCTTCTTCTCCGGCCAGTACGGGATCACCTTCCAGTGCTCGATGCGCCGGTCCAGCAACTTCCGGGGCAGCACCAGGTCGACCACCAGGCGGTGCTTGGCCACCTTGCGGCGCAGGTCGGCGACCAGGTCGGCGAACGCCTCCTCCAGGTCGTCCTCGGAGGCGTACCGGCGGCCGGGGACGTCGCCGACGGACGGTTCGACGGTGACGCTGAGGGTCCGGGACGTCCAGTCCAGCTCGCCGTCGGGGCGGTTGCTCTCCTCGCCGAAGTCGATGAGCGCCCAGTGCGGGGTGTCGGCCAGCTCGGCGGCGTAGTCGCGCGCGAACGTCTCGGCGTCCGCGCGGAGGTAGCCGGTCCGGTCCACCCAGGCGCCGATCGCCGGGTCCTGGACGCCCGTGCCGTTCTCGGCGGCCACGCCCAGGACGAAGTGGACGAGGCCGCGCGGGACCTCCCGGTCCGCGTCCGCCGACGCCGCCTCGACCAGCAGGACGTCCGCCGACGTGTACTCGGGGTGCCGCCCGACGGTGCGGAGGTAGACGGTCCGCAGGCGCTCGGCGTCCAGGAGCCCGCCCCCGGCCGCGCGCAGCGGCGCCTTGGCGTCCAGCGCGGTGAGCAGGGCCTCGCGGGTGGCCTCGCCGCCCGCCTCCGGGCGCATCAGGGCGCGCTTGAGGTTCCAGGCGTTCCACCGCTCGGGCGCGACGACCAGGCGGTGCGCGTAGACGTTCGCCACGGACTGGTCGAACTCGGCGCCGCCGCCGGGGTCCTCCGCCAGCTCCTCCTGCCCGAAGATGCCGTTGAGCTGGTAGTACAGCGGGTCGACCAGCGTGACGCGCTCGTCGCTCGTGGCGGCGATCTCGGCGCGGCCCCGGGTGAGCGCGGTCGCGAACGACGCGCCGCCCTCGGGGTCGGTGACGGCGAGGACGTCCACCGCGTGCGCCTGTTTGCGGTCCAGGGCGTCCAGCAGCGCGAGCTTGTCGTAGTCGTCGTCGCGCGCGATCCCGGTGCCGATGCCGAGCGGTCGCGTGGCGGCGTTGAGCGCGGCATTGTCCGTCTCGTCCGGGACGACGACGAGCGCGTGCGCGCCCTGCGGACGCCGCAGCAGCACGATGACCGGCCGCAGCCGCGCCGCGCCGCACATCCCCGCGAACATCAGCGACAGGTCCAGGCAGTTGCCGCGCCGCTCGCCGTGGACGAGCGCGACCGGGTCGCGGACGAACTGCCAGTGGTCGTCGAACGACGGCGGCTCCTCGGCGGGCAGGATCCCTTCCGCGCGCAGGTTCTCGTAGAGGTTCTGGACGCGCCACAGCGCCTCCGCCGCCGCCGCGGGCCGCTCCGGGACCGCGATCAGCGCCTTCCCGGCGAACCACTTCGTCAGGACGAGCGGCGCCAAGCGCTGCGGCTCCCCCGACCACCACGACCACGCGTTCATACGACCTCGACCACGTCCCGCAGCAGCGCGGGACCGTCCGCGTCGTCGGCGAGGGCCAGCGGGTGGACGCCGGGCGCGGGTGCGCCGAGGTCGGCGGTGAACGTGCCGTCCTCGGCGAGCGCGACCGGACGGGCCGCGTTCGTCCCGAGGCGCGCCCAGAGCTTGCGTCCGCCGCCCCAGGCGCGTGCGGTGCCGCCGATCACGACGGGCTCGCCGGACGGGTAGTAGTCGTCCACGTCCACCAGCAGCGCCAGTTCGGGGGCGCCCGGATCCCCGCCCGGACGGTCCGCCGCGCCGAGGAACGGGTCGTGCTCCAGGTCGTTCAGCACGGCGTCGATCATCAGGACGAGCGTGCGGAGCGCCGACGGCGCGCTCACGACGCCCTGGTGCGTCTGGTCGGAGTACCCGACGGACACGCCGGCCGCCCCGCCGGGACGCGCCGAGACCACCGGCACGGTCCCGTCGCCGCCGTCCTCGTGGGCGGCGAGCAGGTCCGTCCCGCCGGACACGCGCAGCACGCGCCGGGCGTGCAGGCTGTGCAGCGTCGCCTGCTGCGGCGTCGTCCGCGCGCCGAACCCGGCCACCGCGTCCAGCCGCCGCGCGAACTCGTGCTCGACGTTCAGGTCGCGCAGGAACGCCGCGCCGTGCTCCACGAGATCGGCGTCCAGGCCGAGCGCGGCCGCGAGGTTCCCGGCGCGGCGCAGCCGGGGGCGGACGCCCGCGCGCCGGTCCGCCACGACGGGGTACAGCGGCAGCAGCTCGTAGAGCGACGGGACGCGGCGCAGCGTCTCGGCCAGCACCGCGAACGGCAGGTGCTTGATCTCGACGCCGTTCACCAGGTAGCCGAGCGCCTTCACCGCGCCCCGGTGCGGCGTGCCGAGCGTGATGACGCGGGCGCAGTGGACGGCGCGGTCGTCGTTCTGAAGGTAGTGCCGCGCGATGAGGCCGCCCATGCTGTGCGCGACGATGACGACCTTCGTGTCGCCGTGCCTGCGGGCCTCGATGGCGTCGCCGAGCAGCTCGGCGTTGTAGGCGGCCGGGCGGCGCCAGTCGTAGGGGAACTCCAGGTAGTTGGACGTCGGGTCCAGCTCGTAGCTCGCGTCCAGCCTTGCGCGGAGCCGCGTGTAGGCGCCCGCGAGGCGCGTCAGCGCCGGGATGGGGGCGGCGAGCAGGTCGTAGGGCTCGATGCCGTCGCGGTAGCCGGGGTCGGCGAGGTCGGCGCCCTTCGGGACGAGCAGCCCCGGCACCCGGACCGGGTTGCGGGCGGCGGCGAGGCCCCAGACGACCGTGCCGTCCGCCGTGCGCAGCGCGCTGCCGCCGATGCCGGGCAGGACCACCAGCAGGCAGGGCATCGGCCGCCGCGTCCTGTGCTCGGTCACTCCGGACACCCCCGTCGCAGGCCGGGACTTTCCTTCTTCGGACGGGCCCGGGCCGTCGGCCGTTCCCGTCCGTTCGATCGTAAAGTAACCGTAAAGTCGGCGTGACCGGAACGGACGGAGACAATGCCGCCGGATCGTGCGTCCAGAACGGGACGAGAGCACATCCCGGCACAACGGAAAAGGTATTACTCCGCACAACTCATGATCATGACGAGTCGCGCGTCGCCCGCACGACCTCGCCGAACACCCGCACCAGCAACGTCACCAGCGCGAGGACCAGCGTGCCCGCCAGAACCCCGCGCAGCACGGCGCTGTCGCCGAACAGCCCGGCCAGCCCGAGCACGCACGCGCCGAGCCCGCAGACGAGCAGGAAGGCGAGCACGATCGTGTAGACGCGCACCCGCGCCTTCGTCCAGAAATGGACGCCGTCCACCGGGTCCTCGGCGCGGCTGCGGCGCTCCTGTTCGCGCAGGCCGTCCAGGTAGCGCGAATCCCAGAGCAGCGCGAGCAGAAGCACGGGATACACCTGCGCCAGAGTCGTGTAAAACTCCTGATGACCCATCCGGGCAGCGTAGGGCGCACGGATATCGGAACGGCATCGGGCGCTGACCGTTTCCGGCCGTCAGGACGGAAGCAGCTTCGCGATCCCGGGCGCGATCAGGTCGCGGACCTTCCCGTACGGCGCGCGCAGCGTGTCATGGACGCACGCGCTGCCCTCCACCGAGTAGTTGATCTCGAAGTGGTCGGGGGCGAGGAAGACCGTCGCGGCGGGCGGCGGCGGGCCGGCCGCGTCGCCGCGCCCGGCCGGGGCGAAGTCGCGCGGCGCCAGTTCCTGGCCCATGCAGCCGTCCGCGCCCCAGAAGCCCTGCTCGGTGCCGGTCAGGCGGCCGAACAGCGTCCGGACGCCGGACGCCGTCAGCGCCTCGGGCTTCAGGATGTCGGCGGTGGTCAGCGCGCGGCCGGTCACCAGGTCCACGCTGACGGCCCAGCCGGCCAGCGTCCCGTCGGACGGCATGCACGTCTTGCCGTCGAAGGTGTAGAGCGCCGAGGCGAGCTTCGGACCCGCCAGGCCCAGCTTCGCAGTCGTGTTCACCGTGCTGTTCCCGACGCATTCGGACTTGAACTGCGGGTCGGAGAGCATGGTCTTCGTCGCGCCGCGCATCCACCGGATGTGGTAGTCCAGCGGTGCGCGCAGCGCCCGGTTCAGCGTCTCCTGGACGCGCGGGTCGCGGTAGCCGGTGACGCTCGCGTACTGCGCGCGGACGGCCACCGGGAGGTCTTTCAGCGTCTCGTTCTGCGCGACGATCCGCACGGTGCCGTTGGCCGGCGTCGCGTCGTCGCCGCCGCCCGACAGGACGACCGCGCCGCCCGCCGCGCCCGCCACCAGGACCGTTCCGGCGACGGCCAGCGCCGCCTTGCCGCCGACCGTCGCGAGCAACCCGCCGCCCGTCCCGGCCGCCGCCGCTCCCCCGGCCGCACCGCCCGCAGCCGCGCCACCGGCCGCCCCGGCGGTTCCGGCACCTGCGGCCAGCGGGAACAGCACCGCGAGCGCGGCGGCGGACGCCGCCAGCGCCCGCACGCCCCGCTGCTCCCAGTCGCGTCCGTACCCGGCCCGCGCCGCGCGCTCCAACTCCTCCAGCAGCAGCAGCGCGCCCGCCGGACGCTGCTCGGGGTCCTTCGCCATTCCCGCCAGCAGCAGCGGACGGACCTGCTCGGGCACCTCGTCCACCGGGATCGGCGCGGTCAGGTGCTCGGCGCGCAGCGCGGCCCGGTCGGCCGCCCGGTACGGCCGCCGCCCGGTGACGCACTCGAAGAACACGCACGTCGCCGCGTACACGTCGGCGGTGGACGTCGCGGGCTGCCCCTTCCACTGCTCGGGCGGCATGTACGCGGGCGTGCCGGACCGTCCGCCCTCCCCGGCGGGCGCGGCGATCCCGAAGTCGATGAGCTTGCTGAGGCCGTCCGCGCGGACGATCACGTTCGCGGGCTTGTAGTCGCGGTGGACGACCCCGACCGCGTGCGCCGCCGCCAGCCCCCGCAGCGATCCCTTGAGCACGACCAGGGACGCCTCGGGGCCGAGCGCGCCGTGCTCGTCCAGGACGCGGCGCAGCGGCACGCCGTCCACGGCCTCCATGACGATCGCCGCGCCGCCCTCGCCGCGCACGAACTGGTACAGCCGCGCGACGTGCGGGTCCGTGACGCGGCCGAGCAGCATGGCCTCACCGCGCAGCCGCTCCAGGTCGGTGGGCGACGTCCCGGTCAGGTACTTGACGGCGACCGTCGTCCCGGCCGTCGCCTGCCGCGCGAGGACGACCCGCCCGTGGGCGCCCCGGCCCAGTTCCCGTACCTCGTCGAAGCCTTCGACACGCCACTCGTCCATCGGTCGTCCACACTCTCCGGCCGTTCGTTCCTGGAAATCCACCGGTGTGATGGTGCCGACGCACGTCTGGTTCGCGGTGGTTCTACTGGTCGGACACCTTAGACGCGACGTCCGACGGCGCCGAGGACGCAGCCGACCCGATCGGTGGCCGTGTCCGGCCGCCAGTCCGTCACCGCGACGAGACCCGGCTCGACGGGCGCGAACCCGGTGAGGAAACGGGCGATCTCGTCCGGTGTGCGGGGGCGCACCTCGGCGGTCGAGCGACGGTACACCGCGAGCGCCCGTTCGGCCGCACCGGGCTCCAGGTCGCCGAACCACGCGTGCGTCACCGCGACCAGGCTGCCCGCGGGCAGGCCTGCCGTCAGCCTCTCCACCAGCGCGAACGGGTCGTCCTCGTCGGGAAGGAAGTGCAGCACCCCGCACAGCAGCACGCCGACGGGCTCGCCCGGGTCGATCAGCTCGCGGAGCCTGCGGCGGCCCCAGATCGCGTCCGGGTCGCGCAGGTCGCCGGACACGACCGCGACGTGCGCGGAGTCCTCCAGGAGCGCGCGGCCGTGCGTCAGCACCACCGGGTCGTTGTCCACGTAGACGACCCGCGCGCCCGGCCGCTCGGCCCGCGCGATCTCGTGGACGTTGCCGCGCGTCGGCAGCCCCGCCCCGACGTCGAGGAACTGCCGGATTTCGCCCTCGCCCGCCATGTACCGGACGGCCCGCCGGACGAACGCCCGGTTCGCGCGGGCCGCGTCCGCCGCCGCCGGGACCGCCGCCAGGATCTCGCGGGCCGCGTCGCGGTCGACGGCGTAGTTGTCCTTGCCGCCGAGGAAGTAGTCGTAGATGCGGGCGGGCGCGGGACGGCCCGTCGCGACGGCGTCCGAGCCCGGCCGTCCCGCGCGGGCCAGGGCCTTGCCGAGCACCGCGCGCAGCCGCTCGTGGCCCGGGTCGCACGCCAGCCAGTGCCGGACGTCGTCGATGACCGCGGCCGGGCGCGCGGCGGCGAGCTGCACGTCGGCGATCTCCTCGCGGACGCGGCGCAGCTCGGCCAGCAGCGGGTCCCGGACGCTCGCGGGGACGTCGCGCGGCGGCCGTCCCGTCCACAGGTCGAGCGCCTTGCGGTAGACGGCGACCGACGCCGACGCGTCGGCGGACCGCACCATCCGGGCCTGCCCGGCGAGGTCGCGGAACTCGTGCAGGTCGACGTAGCCGTCCGGGCCGAGGTCGAGCCGGCAGCCGTCGCGGTCCGCGCGCCAGCCCACGTCCGCCAGCGCGGCCCCGGCCGCCTCGACCACCGCGCACGCCCGCTCGCCGAACAGCGCGTCCAGCTCCGCCGCGTCCAGGCGTGCGCCGTCCTTCAGCGCGAGGACGCACAACAGGTCACGCGCGCTCGGATCGCGCAGCTCGACGGACACGCCGTCGACCTGGACGTCGAAACGCTCGCCGAGAACCCGAAACCGCACCACGCGCACCCGCTCCGTTGCCTGCGATGTGATTAACGAGAACGTTAATCCACTCACGCATTTGACAACCCGACCGCTGGCCGCATCCGGCCAAACGCACAACCCGCGCAGGTCCCGGACCATTTCTTACTCACAGGTATGACAGCACCGTGACCTGCGGATAATACGTTCCACACCTCCCGGTAACCCTCTTGTCATACGGCCGCCCGAAAATACCCGCCCCGTCCCGGCCCCCCGGCGAGCGGCGGCACGTCCGCCGCGACGGGGTCCGGCGCAGCCGGTTCGGCGGGCCCGCCCGGCGGCGCCCCGCGCCCGGACGCCACCCGCCCGAACGTGGCGGGGACGCCGATCGGCCCCGCGCTCCCCACCGGCCAGACCTTGAAGAAGGCGCGTCCGATGACGTTCTTCACCGGCACCGTCCCGCCGTTGCCGTCCGTCCGGTGGTACCGGGAGTCCGCCGAGTTCTGGCGGTGGTCGCCCATGACCCAGAGCCGCCCGGACGGCACTGTGATGTCGAAGGCCTCTTCGGACGGCTTGTTCCGGACGTGCGTCACCGGGTCCTCGTACAGATACGACGACTCGTCCAGAGCGGTTCCGTTGACCGTGACGCGGCCCTGCGCGTCACAGCACCGCACCCGGTCGCCGCCGACACCGATCACCCGCTTGATGAAGTCCGTCTCGGTGGGCGCCACCCCCGCCGCGCCGCCGAGCCAGCGCAGCGCCCGCTGGAACGGATTGGACGGCGCGGCGACCTTCGCCTCCGGAGTCCACGACGAAGGCCCTCTGAAGACGATCACGTCACCGCGCCGGACCGCCCGCGTCCGGTAGACGATCTTGTTGACGAGAACCCGGTCGCCCACGTGGAGCGTGTTCTCCATCGAACCCGACGGAATGTAGAACGCCTGCACCGCGAACAATTTGACGACGAACGCCAGCAGGACGGCCACGACGATCAGAAGGGGGATCTCTTTCCAGGAAGACCTGCCGTTCCCCTGTTCTCTCTCGGCCGCGTTCTCACCGGCCTCCGGTGCTCGCTCCGTGTCCCGGTCCTCAGCATCGGACTGCACCGATTCACACCTCTCCCCCGAGTCGAGCGACCCACGGAGGCAAGGCTACGAGGCGCGGACGCGAAAACGCCCCCATGCCGGGGCATGGGGGCGCCTTCGGTCAGGCGAGGTCGGCGGCGGTCACGCGCATCTCCGGGGCGTCGGCCGCCGTCGTGCCGAGCGCCTCGGCCGTCCGGCGGTACCGGACGGCGTCGGCGGGGCGGTTGCGGCGCTCCAGCGTCCGCGCCAGCGCCTCATGCGCCCAGCCGTTGCAGGGGTCGAGGTCCAGCAGCCGCCGGAACGCCGCCTCCGCGCGGGACAGTTGCGCGCTGTGGAAGTACGCGCGGGCCAGGAGTTCGGCCGTCGCCCGGTTGGACGGGTCGGCGGCGGCGATCGGCTCCAGGAGCCGCGCCGCCGTCGCGTAGTCCCGGGCGTCGAAGAACAGGGTCGCGCGCTGGAATTCCTCGTAGGTGGTCACCGCATTCTCCCTTCGCGCGCGAGAACCCGCGCGGGCGGCGGTTTGTTCCCCCTAGAAGTTCTCCAGCGCCCGGCTCAGCCGTCCCCGCTCCTCCTTGAGCGTCTGGACCTGGCTGTCGCGCTCGGCGCGCGCCTGGAGGTCCTGGCCGGCGTCGCCGAAGTCCTGCGGGTCGCTGTGGCCGGACTGGTCCCGGCTCCCGTCCAGCTCGCCGCCCAGTTCCTTGAGCGTGTCGTCGATCTCCCGGATGCGGTCGCGGATCTCGTTCACGTCGCGCACGGTGTCCTCCCCGGCTCAGATGCGAATCACGGTCTTGCCGCGGGCGCCGCCCTGCCGGCCGGCGGCGACCGCGGCGGGAGCGTCCTCCAGCGGGACCTCCCGCGCCACCGCTACCCGGATTCGGGACGCATCGAGCATGTCCGCGATCGTCGCGAGCAGTTCCGGGGTGCCCTGCGTGTAGATGTTCACCCCCGTGAGCTGCTGCGACGCCATCTTGTCGGGGTTCACGGCATTGATCGAACTCACGTACGCGCCGCCCGGCCGGAGCAGCCCGGTGAGGGCGTCGACCTCCGGCGGGCCGCTCACGAGGTCGATGATCGCGTCGATGCCGTCGTGGTTGGCGAGCACCTGCTCGCCGATGTCCGCGCGGCCGTAGTCGACGGTCTCGGCCGCGCCCAGCCGCCGCATCTCGGCGTCCATGTCGGGATGCGCGGTCGCGATGACGTGTGCGCCGACGTCGGCGGCGAACTGCACCGCGAACTGGCCGACGCCGCCCGTCGCGCCGACGATCAGGACGGTCTTCCCCACGTCCAGGCCGGCCTCGCGGACCATCGTGTAGCCGGTCATCGCGGCCATCGGCACCCCGGCGGCCTGCGTGTAGATCAGGCCCTGCGGCATGCGGGCGAGCGGCGCGTCCTGGTCGACCACGGCGTACTCGGCGTAGCTGCCGCAGCCGCGCGTCAGGTCGCGGAACTGCCCGAAGACCTGGTCGCCCGCGGCGAAACGCCCCACGTCCGGGCCGACGGCCTCGACCACCCCGGCCCCGTCGGCGCCGAGGACGAGCGGGAACTGCGCGTCCACGGAGTCCTTGAGCATCCCGTCGGCGATCTTCCAGTCCACCGGGTTCATGCCCGCCGCGACGAGCTTGACCAGGACCTCGCCCGGCCCCGGCTCGGGCAGCGGCAGGTCCATGACGGACGGCGTGGCACCGTATTCGGACACGGCGATAACTCGCATGGGTGGTCCCCCGATCCACTGAGCGGAAAAACGTGCCGCCCCGCCCTACCCGGTGGGACCGCCGGGCTAATCGCGCTCGTGCTCGCGGACGCGGCCGGCGAACGCCCGCGCCACCTCCCGCAGCTCGGCCTCCGGGTCGTGCCCGGCCGCGCGGGCCTCCCGCACCAGCGCGAACAGCCGCGCCCCGAACTCCGGCGCCGCGAACCCGTACTCCGGTTCGGGCAGCTCCACGCGGGCCGCGCGGCGCTGGAGCTGCGCGGCGAGCGTCAGCGCGGGCTGTCCCATCGGGACGCCGTCCAGCACGGAGGCCTCGGCGCCGCTCTTCGCCTCCCGCTCGGCCTTCTTGATCTGCTCCCAGTTGGCGTTGACCTCGTCCGCGCCCGACACCGCGACGTCGGCGAAGACGTGCGGGTGCCGCCGGACGAGCTTGTCCACGATCCCGCCGGCCACGTCGTCGATCGTGAAGGCCGTCTCGTCGGTCCGCTCGGAGGCGACGACGGCGTGGAACGCCACCTGCATCAGCACGTCGCCGAGTTCCTCGCGCAGCGCCGCCAGATCGCCGTCCGCGACGGTGTCGGCGACCTCGTAGGACTCCTCCAGCAGGTACGGGACGAGCGATTCGTGCGTCTGCTCCCGGTCCCACGGGCATTCGCGGCGCAGCGTGTCCATCACCGCGACGAGATCGAGCAGCCGCGCGCCCGGCAGGTCGTAGGAGCCGTGGACGACCTCGACGTCCAGCGGGTCCGCGAGGACGAGCGTGCCGACGTCGCGCAGGAGGCGCTCGTCGCCGTCCTGCGCGGCGATCCACAGCGTCGTCTCCTTGCGGCCGGACGCCACCAGCGCGGCGGCCGACGGGTCGGCGACCTCCTCGGCCGTGACCCCGGCGTCCGCCAGCGACGGCAGCAGCGGATGCCCGGGACGCGTCAGGACGCGCGCCGACGAGCGCAGCGCCTCCCAGCCCCGCCAGGTCAGCAGGCCGGGCGCGACGCGGTGGCTCGTCGCGAGCAGCAGCAGCGCCATGCTCAGCCGAGCCCCCGCTCGGTGCCCGACAGCCGCGTCGTGACCGGCCCGATCATGCCGTGGGCGCGGTCGAACGACCCGTAGCGCGGGTTGATCTTGATGGTCATCCCGGCGGCGACCGCGCTGATCGCGCCCTCGGCGCGCTGCCGCGCGTCCATGACCTGCTGCGCGCTGGTCACGCGCGGCGGCAGGAGGCGGGCGGCGAGCGCGTCGCGGATGGCGAAGAACCGCGCGACGTCCCGGATATAACGGACCGGGAGCCCGTTGGCGAGCGTGATCGCGGCGGCGCCGCCGGACTGCCGGTCGAACCCGGCGACGACGGCGTCCGTCCGGCCCTCGGTGACCGCGACGCCCGCGCGGCGGGCCGTCTGGTCGGCGACGCGGATCCGGACGAGCGTGCCGAGCGCCTGCCGGACGGCGTCGTCGGCGCTCCCGCCCGACTGCTCCTTCAGCGCGTTCGCGACCGCGTTGTCCCGGAACTGCCGCTGCCAGTCCCGGACGTCCCGGTCCAGCGACGCGATGGTGATGCGCTGGTCGCCGACGATCGCGGCGCTGCCCGCCTGGACCGGCGATCCCCCGCACCCGGCGAGCGTCCCGGCGGCGAGCACGACCGCACCGGCGGACTTCACGAACCTCACAGGCCACATCCTCTCGGGTCCAGTGCGCCAGCCTAGGCCCGCGCGGGTTCCAGGAACAGCGCTTGGACGAGGTCGGTCGCCCACGCCAGCAGCTCCTGGTCGCGCAGCGGGCGCCCGCCGAGCGGCGCGGTCTTCGGCGCCGGGACGAGCAGCGTGTTCGCCGTGGTCTTCAGCAGGCTCTTGGGGTAGAGGCGCTGGAGCCGCACCTGGCGGGACTCGGGCAGGTCGACCGGGGCGAACTTGACGAACGTCCCCTGGAGCGCGACCTCGGTGAGCCCCGCGCGCCGCGCCAGCGCCCGGAACCGCGCGACCTCCAGCAGGTTGAGCACCGGGACGGGCGGCGGCCCGAACCGGTCCTTCAGCTCGTCGTGCACCTCGCCGATCTCGTCGTCGGAGGTGATCGCGGCGATGCGGCGGTAGGCGTCCAGCCGCAGCCGCTCGCCGGGGACGTACTCGTGCGGCAGGTGCGCGTCCACCGGCAGCTCGACCTTGGTGTCGGGCATCTCGGCGACGCCGCCGCCCTCCTTGAGGTCCCGGACGGCCTCCCCGACCATCCGGACGTACAGGTCGAACCCGACGCCCGCGACGTGCCCGGACTGCTCCGCGCCGAGGATGTTGCCCGCGCCCCGGATCTCCAGGTCCTTCATCGCGACGTACATGCCCGCGCCGATCTCGGTGTGCTGCGCCAGCGTCGAGAGCCGCTCGTGCGCGGTCTCGGTCAGCGGAGCCTCGGGCGGGTACAGGAAGTAGGAGTAGGCGCGCTCCCGGCCGCGTCCGACGCGTCCGCGGAGCTGGTGGAGCTGCGACAGCCCGTACATGTCGGCGCGGTCCACGATGAGGGTGTTGGCGTTCGGTACGTCCAGGCCCGATTCCACGATCGTCGTCGCGACCAGGACGTCGTAGTTCTTCTCCCAGAAGTCGACCATGACCTTTTCCAGCTCATGCTCGTTCATCTGGCCGTGCGCGACGCCGATCCGCGCCTCCGGGACGAGCTGCGCGAGGTTCGCCGCGACCCGGTCGATCGACCGCACCCGGTTGTGGACGAAGAAGACCTGCCCCTCGCGGAGCAGCTCGCGGCGGATCGCGGCGGCGATCTGCTTGTCCTCGTACGGCCCGACGAACGTCAGGACCGGGTGCCGCTCCTCGGGCGGGGTCAGGATCGTGGACATCTCGCGGATGCCCGTCAGGCCCATCTCCAGCGTCCGGGGGATCGGCGTCGCGGACATCGCCAGCACGTCCACCTGCGTGCGGAGCCGCTTCAGCTCCTCCTTGTGCTCGACGCCGAACCGCTGCTCCTCGTCGATGATCACCAGGCCGAGGTTCTTGAACTTCGTCTGCGCCGACAGGATGCGGTGGGTGCCGACGACGACGTCCACCGACCCGTCGGCCAGGCCGCGCAGGGTCTCGTTGATCTCGGCGTCGGTCTGGAACCGGCTGATCGGCTTCACCGTCACCGGGAACGCGCCGAACCGCTCGGCGAACGTCGACAGGTGCTGCTGGACGAGCAGCGTCGTCGGGACGAGCACCGCGACCTGCGACCCGTCCTGGACGGCCTTGAACGCCGCCCGCACCGCGATCTCGGTCTTGCCGTAGCCGACGTCGCCGCAGATCAGCCGGTCCATCGGGACGGGCCGCTCCATGTCGGCCTTGACCTCGTCGATCGCGGCGAGCTGGTCGGGCGTCTCGGTGTAGGGGAACGCGTCCTCCAGCTCCCGCTGCCACGGCGTGTCCGGCGAGAACGCGTGCCCGGGGCTCGCCATCCGCGCCGAGTACAGCCGGATCAGCTCGCCCGCGATCTGCCGGACGGCCTTGCGCGCCCGCGACTTGGCCTTCTGCCACTCCGCGCCGCCGAGCCGGTGCAGGCTGGGCGCCTCGCCGCCGACGTAGCGGGTGAGCTCTTCGAGCTGGTCGGTCGGGACGAACAGCCGGTCGCCGCGCGCGTACTCCAGGATCAGGTACTCGCGGGTCGCGCCCTGGACCGTCCGGCTGACCATCTCGACGTACCGGCCGACGCCGTGCTGCTCGTGGACGACGTAGTCCCCCACCTGGAGCCGCAGCGGGTCGACCCCGCCGCGCCGCCGGGACGGCATCCGCCGCGCGTCCTTGGTGGACGACCGCTGGCCCGTGAGGTCGGTCTCGGTGAGGACGGCGAGCTTGCGCGACTCCCAGACGAACCCGTGCTCCAGCAGCCCGGTCGTCACCGTCACGACGGACGGGCGCGGCTCGGCGTGGACCTCGGCGAGCGTCGAGCCGATCCCGGCCTCGCCGATGAGCTGGGCGAGCCGTCCGGCCGGGCCGGCGCCCTGCGTGACGAGCACGACGCGCCAGCCGCCGTCCATCCAGCCCTTGAGGTCGGGCATGACGCGTTCGGTGTCGCCCCGGTAGGCCTCGGCGGGCTGGACGCCGAGGCGCAGCGCGTCCTCGCCGGGGGTGAGGGTCGTGGCCGTCCAGCGCGGCAGGCCGAGGGCCTCGTCGTGGAGCTGCACGTCCTCCAGGGTCCGGAACGCCGCCGCGCCGAGGTCGATCGGGGCGGCGCCGCCCGCCGCCGCGTTGACCCAGCTCGCCTCCAGGAACTCCTGGCTGGTGCGGACGAGTTCGGCGGCGCGCGTCCGGATCCGCTCGGGCTCGCAGACCAGCAGCACCGAGCCCTTCGGCAGCAGGTCGGTGAGCAGTTCCATGCGCTCGGCGAGGACGGGCGAGAACGCCTCCATCCCCTCGACCGTGTCCCCGTCGGCGATGCGGCCGAGGACCTCGGCGAGCGCCGGGTGCTCCTCGGCGAGGCTCCGGGCGCGCTCGCGGACGTCGGGCGTCAGCGGCAGCTCGCGGCACGGCGGCGCCCACAGCCCGCCGCGCGCCACTTCCAGCGACCGCTGGTCGGCGGCCTTGAAGTAGCGGATCTCCTCGACGTCGTCGCCCCAGAACTCCACCCGCAGCGGGTGCTCCTCGGTGGGCGGGAACACGTCGAGGATGCCGCCGCGCACCGCGATCTCGCCGCGCTTCTCCACGAGGTCGACGCGGTGGTACCCGGCGTCCACGAGACGGCGGACGGTGTCGTCCAGGTCGGCGGCGTCGCCCGCGCGCAGCCGGACCGGCTCCAGGTCGGCCAGGCCCGCGACGATCGGCTGGAGGACCGCGCGGACGGGCGTCACGACGACGTCCAGCGTGCCGCCGCGTCCTTCGTCGTCGTCGGCGAGGTCGGGGGCGTCGGGGCGCGCGAGCCTGCGCAACACCGCGAGCCGCTGGCCGACCGTGTCCGAGCGGGGCGACAGCTTCTCGTGCGGCAGCGTCTCCCACGACGGGAAGTGCGCGACGCGGCCCGGTTCGAGCAGGCTCGTCAGCGCGGCGGCCAGATCCTCGGCCTCGCGTCCGCCCGCGGTGACGGCGAGGACGACCCCGTCCCCCGCCGAGCGCGCCAGCGCCGCCGCCAGCACCGGCCACAGCGCCGGGGGCGCGACGATCTCACGGTCGGTCCGAACGTCCGCCAGGGCGCGGCTCAGCCCGGGGTCGGAGCACGCGACGTCAACCAGTCCAGAAAGCGTCATCTTTTACAGATCGTCCCAGAATCACGGAAAACGTACCGCCAACGCAGCACGAAAAACCGGAAACCCGACGGGTTCCGGTGTCCTTCCACCCTACGTCCTGCGCGGCGCCGTCCGCCGCTCCCGGCTCAGAGGCACGCTGGGAAGGAGTAAAGACCGGACAGTATGCATTCGGATGGTTACGCTGCGAGGTTGTGACGGAACTCCGATCGGACAGCGACGGCGACCTGTTCTCCGAACGCGCCCGCCAGTACGCCGCCGAACGGCCGCTGGCCCGGCTGCACATCCTGGAGGCGGGCTGCGGCTGGGGCGCCGGGCTCGGCCTGGACGGGCGGGCGGACGGCACGGAACACCAGGTCACCGGCATCGACCTCGACACGCCCGCCACCCGCGCCCACCTGCGCACCCGCGCCGACCTCACCGCCTGGCACCTCGGCGACCTGCGGACGGTCCCGCTGCCGCCGCGCGCGTTCGACATCGTCCACGCCCCCTACCTGATCGAGCGCGTCCCGCACGCCGAACTCGTCCTGGACCGCTTCGTCGCCGCGCTGAAGCCCGGCGGCCTGCTCCTGCTGCGGCTGCGCGACCGCGACAGCGCGCTCGGCTTCCTGGACCGGCGGCTGCTCGGCCTCGCCGCCCGGCTCCCCGGCCGTCCCGGCACCGCGCCGCCGCCCGCCGGAGCCTACGAGCGCGTCGCGTCCCGGCAGGGCGTCCAGTGGTACTGCGTGATGCGCGGCCTCATGATCGCCGAGGAGCGCACGTCCCGCGACGCCCTCACGTCCCTCGGCGCCGCCACCGCCCCGCTCGCCGCCCTGTGCCGCACGGTCGCCGCCTGCTCCCGGGGCCGCCTCACCGCCGCCCACACCGACGTCTCCCTCGTCATCCGCAAACCCGAGAACCGCTACGCCCGCCTGCTCTGACCGTCCGGTCCCGGCCAGGGACGGGCGTATCCGGGCCGCGCGGCGGGCAAGAATGAGACAGTGCGCATCTGTCCGATCACACCGGGAGATCTCGCGGGGTCCCGGCCGCCGCGCCCGTGTCCCCGCGGGGACGGGCCGGGTGTGCGAACACCCCCGGCGGCTCGGTATTTTTCTGCGGAATCCCCGACCGACGTGGAACCGCCCGGGCTGCCCGGACGGGAACGGAGACTGCGTTGGCATCCTCCCCCGCCCGGAGGCCGGGGATTTCAACCCTGTGTCTCTTCTAGGGAGCGGTGAGTTGAGGTTCGCGGTTCGTCCGCCCAGGCATTCCCGGGCGTCCCCGCGCAGCCACCGCATGCCCTGCGGCGGTTCCGTCACGGATGTTGCGTGCGGCGTTGACGTCGGCATTGGCCCGGTGCCCGCAGGCGACGCAGACGAATCGCGCTTGGCTCTCACGCGACTCGGCGGCGACGTGCTTGCAGACGTTGCAGGTCCGCGACGTGTACGCAGCCTTGACCTTGACGACCCGGCCGGGGGCCTTGTGCTCCAGCCTGGCCACGAGCCGACCCCACCCCTGCGCGAGGACGACCCGGTTCAGCCGGGCCTTCCGCCGTACCCCGCGCCCCGGCCGCTCGACCGTGCCCGCGGCGGACCGGGTCATGGCACGGATGTCGAGATTCTCCACGGCGATCACATCGAAACCGCGGGCCAGGTCGGTGCTCGCCTTCTCCACGAAGTCCCTGCGCCGGTCGGTCTCCCGCGCCTTCAGCCTCGCCATCGCGAGCCTGATACGGCCGCGCCGCCTGGACCCCCGTGCGGCCCGTGCGAGTCTGCGCTCGAACCTGGACAGCCGTTGGCGCTCGGTCTCGGTCAACCCGGGCGAGCGCAGCAACGTGCCGGTGGACAGGGCGGCGGACACCGCCACGCCCCGATCCACCCCTACGACCTCACCCGTTCCGGGCGCGGGCACCGGTTTCGGCGCCACGGCGAACGCCACATGCCACCGGCCGGCCCGGTCCCGGGTCACCCGGTACGATTTCGCTTCCTCGGGCACCGCCCGGGACCAGCGGAACCGCACCCAGCCGATCTTGGGAATCCGCACCTGACCGACATTCCGCGACACCCGGCGAACATCTCCGGGCTTGGCGTGGACGATGCGGAAGCCTTCGTCGCGACCGGCCTTCCGCCATGTCGGGAGGCAGTGGGTGCCGGCGAAGAAGTTCGCCATCGCCTGGGAATGATCCTTGACGGCCTGCTGCTGCACGATCACCGAACCGTCGCGCAGCCACCCGAACGCCTCCCTGGCCTGGGTGAGCTGACGGCATCGCTCGGCGAAGCCCGGCATCCGGCCGCGCCCCGGCCGGTACAGCGACTGCTGTTCCACGCAAAGGTTCCACACCAGCCGGGCGTGTGCGCAATGTTCCAGCAGCCCCGGCGTCTGGACGGGCGTAGGCGTCAGACGGTAGCGGGACACATCCCGACCCTAGCGGGCGAGCATTCGAAAGAGCCTGGAAACAACCAGGTCAGTGCCATGTTCTCACCCCGTCCCGGAGGACGGGGCACCAACGCTCAAGGAGAGCCGTGACCGCCGAAGCCGGCCTGCCCGACACGCTGCGCGACCTGCCCGCCTGGACCCCGGGGCCGGTGGAGCTGGCCGATCTGGAACTGCTGCTCGCGGGGGTGTACGCGCCGCTCACCGGGTTCCTCGGCGCGTTCGACGCCGCGATGGTCATCGCGGGCGGACGGCTGGCGGACGGGACGCCGTGGCCGGTGCCGGTCACGCTGACCGTCCCGGCAGAGCTGGCCGGGCATGCGCGGCTCGTCCTGCAAGACCCCGAAGGGGTGCCGTTGGCGGTGTTGGCCGTCGCCGAGTCCTGGCAGGACCCGACGTCGGGGGCGCACTGTCTGGCCGGCCCGGTCGAGGCCCTGCGCGCCCCGGCGCACGGACCGTTCCACCGGATGCGGCGCCGTCCGGACGAGCTGGAGCCCGTCGAAGGCCCGCTGCTCGCCGTCGCCACCCGCGAGCCGCTGCACCGCAAGCAGCTCGGGCAGATCCGGCAGGTGGCCGAGCGGCTGGGGGCGTCGGTGCTCGTCCTGCCGCTGCTCGGCGGGCAGCACGACGAGGCGCTGGTGCGGGCGCTGCTGGCCGTCCGGCGCGACCTTCCGGAGGGGACGCGGATCGTCCCGCTGCCGCTGCCCGAGCGCTCCCCCGCCGAGCGCGACGTGCGGCTGCGCTCCCACGTCGCCGCCGCGTACGGCGCGACCCACCTGCTGGCCGACCTCGACGTGGAGGGCACCGCCGTCCCGGTCGTCGTGCCCGAGCCGTGGGGGTACGACGCGGACGTCGAGGTGTGGCGGCCCGTCGCGCGCATCGACCCCGACCACGTCCAGGCGGAGCTGACGGCCGAGCGGCTCGGCGAGCTGCTGGACCGGGGCGAGCCCGTCCCGGACTGGTTCACGCCGCCCGCCGTCGCCGCCGAACTCGCGGTGGCCCGGCCGCCCAAGCACCTGCGCGGCCTCACGGTGTTCTTCACCGGCCTGTCGGGGTCGGGCAAGTCGACCGTCGCGCGGGGGCTCGCGGACGCCCTGGTCGAGCGGGACGGCCGCAACGTCACGCTGCTGGACGGCGACGTCGTCCGGCGCCTGCTGTCGGCGGGCCTGACGTTCTCGCGCGCCGACCGGGACCTGAACGTCCGCCGGATCGGTTATGTCGCGTCCGAGGTCACCCGGCACGGCGGCGTCGCGATCTGCGCTCCGATCGCGCCGTACGCGGCGACCCGTGCGGAGGTCCGCGCAATGGTCGAGGCCGTGGGCGACTTCCTGCTCGTCCATGTGGCGACGCCGCTGGAGGAGTGCGAGCGGCGCGACCGCAAGGGTCTTTACGCCAAGGCGCGTGCCGGGCTGATCCCGGAGTTCACCGGCATCTCCGACCCGTACGAAGCCCCGTCGGACGCGTCCCTCACGCTGGACACGACCGGGCTGACCGCCGACGAGGCCGTGGAGCGCGTCCTCGCGCTGCTCGTGGAGGGCGGCTGGGTCCGTCCGTGATTCCGGTCATGGACGGCGCCGGAGGAAGTATTCGGCGACCAGCAGATTGGGGACCCAGCACAGGAACGGGACGACGTGGTAGGCCCGCAGAAAGGCCGTGTCCTCGGCGACCCCGAATTGCAGCGGCACGAGGACGATCAGCCATAGCCTCAGCATGACCGCCGCATAAGTGAGGGCGAACGTCCGGACCGCCCATCTCCGGTGGGCCGCGACGTCCCTTCTCCTGATCGCCCGGACGGCCGTGACGGCGAATCCCGCCCACAGGACCGCGAGCATTCCGAACCCGGCCGTCCCCACCGGGCCGGCCAGGTTGAGCGGTGCGAGGACGAGGCCCGCCGCCCCGCCGAGGACGATGGCGCCGACGACGATCCGCCCGCAGATCCGGTGCAGCCTCGGGGCTTTCGCCCGCAGCCGCGCCGCGAACTGGAGCGGCGAAAGCAGCAGCGCCGTCGCGCCGCACACGATGTGCGCGTAGAAGACCACCTGAATCCACGACGCGCGGTCGGCGTAATTCGCCGCGATGTCGTGGTCCTCGGAGAGGCGGTGCAGGGACGCGCCCAGATAGGGCAGCGGGGCGAATACCGCGATCGCCACCGCGCTCAGGGCGAGCACCCACCAGCCCGCCGTACGACGCCCGGTCCGGGCCTCGATCGTTGTCATGCGGCAAAGCTAGGAACGCACGGTGCGAACGTGCCTCACCCCGCCGGGTGAACCGTCGTCTGGCTCCCGGGACCGAGGCCCGGCCGGGTGGGGCGATGTGGGCGGTTTCGCCTAGGATGGGCTGCGGCCGGTTCCCCAGCATGTTGGTAGGGCATACGGATGGACTTCGATTGGACGATGGCGCTCGGGTCGTTCTGCGTCGCCATCGTCGTCGGGCTGACCGGGATGGGCGGCGGCGCGCTCATGACCCCGATGCTGGTCACGTTCTTCGGCGTGAGCCCGCTGGCCGCCGTGTCCAGCGACCTCGTCGCCGCCGCCGTGATGAAGCCCGTCGGCAGCTTCGTCCACTACCGGCAGGGGACGATCGACCTGCGGCTCGTCGGGTGGCTGTGCGCCGGATCGGTGCCCGCCGCGTTCAGCGGCGTCCTCGTCGCGCGGGCGCTCGGGGACGGCTCCGGCGTCGAGCACTTCATCCAGATCGCGATGGGCACCGCCCTTCTCCTGGCCGCCGCCGGGCTCGTCGTGCGCGGGATCCAGTCCCGCAGACGCGACGCGGCGCTGGACGGCGCGGAACCCGGTCCCGTCGTCGTCCGGCCCATTCCGACGCTGCTAGTCGGCGTCGTCGGCGGGCTCGTCGTCGGGATCACCTCGGTCGGCTCCGGCTCACTGATCATCGTGGCGCTGCTCGCGCTCTACCCGGCGCTGCGCGCCAACCAGCTCGTCGGCACCGACCTCCTCCAGGCCGTCCCGCTCGTCTTCTCCGCCGCCCTCGGCCACCTGCTGTTCGGCGACTTCCGCATGGAGGTCACCGCCGCGCTGCTCGTCGGCTCGGTCCCCGGCGTCTACCTCGGCTCCAAGATCTCCTCCCGCGCGCCGGGCGGCCTGATCCGCCGCTTCCTGGCCTTCGTCCTGGTCGTGTCGGCCCTCAAGATGTTCGGCCTCGGCGTGACGCAGCTCGCCTGGGCGATGGTCGCCCTCGCCGCCATCAGCACCGCCGTCTGGCTCACCACCCGCCACCGCACCACCGCCCGCGCCCCCGAGCCGGAGGCGGCGCCCGTCCGGCTGGCCGATATCGGGCAGGCGCAGAAATAGCGGGAAATCAGCAGGTCCCCGGGGCGGCGCGAGTACAGTTGGCGCCGCGCCCCGCCACTTGAGCCGTGCAAGGGACCCCATCTCCGTGAAGCTGCCTTCCCTGGTCCGCCTGCTGGCGGCCGTCGCCGCCGCGTGCCTGACCCTGCTGGCCGTCCCGGGCGTCCCGCCCGCGTCCGCCGAGACCTCACCCGACGTCCTCGCCAACTCGCTGGAGTCCTACGACGGCCTCTACGTGGACGGCGGGGCGGGCAAGTTCCACACCGACGCCGCGCTGGACTTCCTGCGCAAGGCCATGCAGGGCCGCAAGCTGCCGGTGTACGTGATGGTCGTCCCCGCGCGGCAGGCGCCGGCGGACGCGGCGGGGCAGGAGCAGCTCCTCCAGGGCGTCGCCAAGCTCATCGGACGGTCCGGCACCTACCTCCTGCAAGCCGGGCGTGACCTGCGCGTCTACTCGTCCGCCTTCAGCCCCGCGACGACGCAGAGCCTCGTCGCCAAGGCGCGGCGGACGGGCGGCAAGAGCCCGATCAAGGTGCTCGCCGCGCTGATCCGCTCCGCCGGGTCGACGCCGCAGGAGACGTCCGCGCCCGGCAAGACGGCGAACGGCGGACGGCTCGTCCCGCCGCCGGCCAAGGCGCAGATCGCGAAGGAGAAGGAGGCCGCGTCGTCGTCCTCGACGCCGCTGGTCGCGGCGGTGGCCGTGGTCGTGCTGATCGCCATCGCGGGCGGCGCGGTGTTCGTCCTGCGCCGCCGCAAGCGCGCCAAGCCCGCCGACGGCACGGCGGCCCCGCAGACTCCGGACGTTCCGGCGAACGTCGACGGCCCGGCGGGCATGGGCGCACCGCAGGCCCCGGGGAGCACCGACGTTCCGGTCGTCGCGGGCGCCCCGGCGCTCCCGGACGGCCCGGCGGTCCCGGCCGCCCCCACGGACAAGTCCGTAAAGCCGGATTCGCCTGCTTCGTCATCGGATGTGCCCCGCGACCTGGATTGATACGGATCTAAAACCGGTCAAGGTAAAGTAATCTCTGGCCACCCGTCTCACCTGGCCCCGATCGCCGTGGCCGACCGATGACCGAGGGAGATCCACCGATGGACTCATCGTCCCGGCCGGACGCGATCGAGATCACCGACTACCCGGCGCTGCTGCGGCGGCGCTGGCGGCTCATCCTGATCGCCGCCGCCGTCGGCCTGGCGGCGGCGTTCGCGCTCGTCCTTGTGTCCCCGAAGACCTACACCTCCCAGGCGTCGGTGCAGGTCACCGCCACGGGCGCCGAGGACACCGCGGCGGCCACGAGCAAGAACGGGACGACCAACCTCGACACCGAGGCGCAGATCGTCAAGTCCACCGAGGTCGCCACCCGGGCCCAGCAGATCCTGAAGTCGGCGGCGAACCCGCGCGCCCTCGCCGCGCGGGTCACGATCACCGTCCCGCCGAACTCGACCATCCTCAACATCGCGTTCGACGGGCCGTCGCCGACGGCCGCGCGGGACGGCGCCCACGCGTTCGCGCAGGCCTACCTGGACAACCGCGCCGCCACGGCGAGCGACAAGCTCGGCAACGACGTCAAGACCGCGACCGACCGGATCACCAAGCTCGCCGAGAAGCTCCAGAACGTCAACGCGCTGATCCGCAGCACCACGCGCGGCACCGCGTCGCACACCAACGCGCTGAACCAGCAGCGGCTCATCACCGGTGAGATCCAGGCGCTCAACCAGCGGCTCGCGCAGGCGAACATCAAAGCGTCCAACATCACCCCCGGCTCGATCATCACCGGGGCGTCGACGCCGGACACCGCGTCCAACCCGAACCCGCGGCTGTACCTGCCGGCCGGGCTGATGGCGGGGCTGCTCATCGGGCTCGTCCTCGCGGTCGTCCGGGACCGCACCGACAAGCACATCCGCCGGCCGCAGGACATCGAGCGGCTGACGGGCCTGCCGGTCCTGCTCACGACCCCGGGCGGGCGCCGGGCCCGGCCGCTCGGCCTCCAGTCCGGACGCAGCCGGGTCGGGCAGAGCTTCAACCAGCTCGCGCACCTCATCGCCGCGACGCTCGGGCACGGCCACCACGTCATCCTGGTCGCGGGCGCCGAGCGCGGGAACGGCCCCGGCGTCGTCGCGGCCAACCTCGCGGCGGCGTTCGCGCGCACCGAGTCCAACGTGCTGCTGGTCTGCGCGAACCTGGACTCCACGACCGCCGCCGACATCGTCGGCGTCCCGCAGGGCGAGGGCCTGGCCGAGGTGCTGCTGCAGCGGACCGACGCCGAGAAGGTCGTCCGGCGCGCCCCCGAGATCAAGCAGCTCCGGGTGCTGACCTGCGGGCTCGACATCGACCACGCGTCGGAGCTGCTGCAGCGCAACACGATGGAACGGCTGATCGACCGGATCCGGCAGACGGCCAAGTACACGATCGTCGAGACGTCGGCGACCTCGGTCAACGCCGACGCGCAGGCCCTCGCGGACGTCGCGGACGGCGCGGTGATCGTCGTCGAGATACCGCTGACCCGCTACGACCACGTCGCCGTCGGCCTGCGGCAGCTCGACCGGATGGGCACCGCCGTGCTCGGCGCCGTCGGAATCGGCGTGCAGAAGGACGTCGCCGCCGCCACCGCCCCGCCGAACCGGTCCGCCGCGACCGTCGCGGCGCGGCACCGGGCGGACGAGGCGGACGAGCCGCTGGTCGGCCCGGCCGCCCGGAACCGGACCGGCGACGCCGAGGACGCCGACGAGCCGCGCACCGCGCGGGGCCGCCGGCGCGGGACGCCCGTCGTCCATGAGGGCACCTCCCGCACCGCCTCGCCGCGGTTCGCGCGGCCCGGCACCGCCTCCGAGGACGGTGTGCCCATCGCGGACGTGACGGTCGGCGAGACCAGCGAGCCCCCCGGACGGTTCGAGAACGGCGACACGATCCGGTTCCGCGCCTCCGACGTCCTCAACGCGTCCCGCGCCGACGACGAGGAGAAGGACGCCGCGCCGCGCGCCGAGAAGAAGGACGAGGACGAGCCGGAGGCCGCCGACCCCGTCCCGCTCCCCAAGCTCCGGGAGATCCCGCGGCACGGTTCGCCCAACGGAACGATCCCCGACCGCATGCGGCGCCGTTAGGACCGCGCCCGTGCCCACGACCGTGCGTCACCGTCCCGTCCCGGCGGGGAGAACAGGACGACGGTGATCTCCGACCTGCCGCGGACGGGCCGGGACACCGCCCGTCCCCTCGGTGACATCCCCGAGCCGCACCGCCCCGAACCCGGCCCCGAACCGCCCGCGTGGCCGGTGACGCTGCTGTTCGTCCTGTACCCGGTGTGGTGGGCGCTCGGCCTGACGTCCATCATCTGGACGCTCGTCGCCGTGCCGATGGCGGCCTACCTCATCCGGCGGCGCCGCGTCCGCGTCCCTCCGGGCTTCCCGGTCTGGCTGCTGTTCCTGCTGTGGGCGGTGGTGGGCGTCGTGTCGCTGGGCCTGGACGCGCCCGGCACACTACCCAGCTCCGGCGGCTTCCTCGGCTACGCGCAGCGGATCGTCCTGTACGCGACGGGGACGATCCTCATGCTCTACATCGGCAACCTGTCCGAGGAGACGCTGCCGCGCCGCAGGCTGGCGAAGCTGCTCGGGATCCTCGGCGCCGTCACGGTCGTCGGCGGCGTGGTGGCGCTCGTCCTGCCGGACCTGTCGTTCATGTCGCCCGTCGAGATGGTCCTGCCCGGCGGTTTCCGGTCCAGCAAATGGGTCGAGGACATGGTCCATCCGGGGCTCGCGCAGGTCCAGGACGTCCTCGGGACGGAGGGCGCGCGGCCGAAGGCGCCGTTCGAGTACACCAACATCTGGGGCAACAACCTCGTCGTGCTGCTGGTCTGGGCGTTCGTCGCCTGGTGGGCGCACGGGTCGCGGGGATCGCGCTGGGGCGTCGGGATCCTGCTCGCCGTCGCGGCCGTCCCGACCGTGTACTCCCTCAACCGGGCCATGTGGATCGGGATCCTGCTCGCGGTCGTGTACGTCGCGTTCCGGATGATGCTGCGCGGCAAGCTGTTCGTCCTCGGCGCGCTCGGCGTCACGCTGATCGTCGGGATGATGGTGTTCGCGCTGTCGCCGCTCAGCACGATGGTCAAGGAGCGCGCGGCGCACGGGCACAGCGACAACATCCGCTCGACGCTGGCGGCGCGGTCGATCGAGGCCGCCGTCAGCTCGCCGATCCTCGGCTACGGGACGGGACGGGCGCTCCAGGGCAGCCCGTCGTCCATCGCGATCGGCCGGACCCCGGACTGCAAGCAATGCGGCAACTCGACCGTCGGCAGCACGGGCCAGCTCTGGCTGCTGCTGATCTCCAACGGCTTCGTCGGCACCGTCCTGTTCTTCGGCTTCTTCGGCCTGGTCGTGTGGCGGTACCGAAAAGACGTGACGGCCGTCGGGATCGGCGGCTCGCTCGTCGTCCTGCTGTCGTTCTGGTTCAGCACGGCCTACACCTCGGCCGGGTCGCCGCTGAACCTGACGTTCGTCGCGGTGGCCCTGCTGTGGCGCAACGACCTCGACCTTAGACAGCGACAGGAGGACACCGGGTGACCCAGCGACCGCGCGGACGCGCCGGATACGTCGCCGACCTCGGCGCACTGCTCTGGCCCGCGCCGCGCACCGTGGCGATCGGCCGGGACGCGGCGCCGCCCCGGCCCGCGCTGCGGCGGTACCTGCTCGTCCCGCACGCGCGCGAGCCGCGGCTGATGCTGCCCGCCGGACGGCGCGCGGGCGCGGCGGCGGTGCTCGGCTTCAACAAGGACCGGTCCCGCAAGGCGAGTCTGCTGTCGCACGTCCTCGCGGCCGGGCTGCGCTCCGGGCTCGCCCGGCCGCTGCTGCGCGACCGGATCACGATCGGCGGCGCGCCCGGGACCGGCGGCGCGCCCGACATCGAGGCGCATCTCGGCGCGGTGTTCGGCGCGGACGTCGTCGTCGGGCTGCACATCGGCCCGGACCGCGCGAACCGCAAGCCCGTCGCGCAGGTCCTGTCCGCGTCGGGCCGGACGCTCGGCTACGCCAAGATCGGGATCAATCCGCTCACCCGGGAGCTGGTCCGCGCGGAGCGGACGGCGCTGGAACTGCTGAACGCGCGGTCCCTGCCGACCGTCCGGGTGCCGACCGTCCGCCATGCCGGGGAGTGGAACGGGCTGGAGATCCTCGTGCTCGACCCGCTTCCGGTGTGGTCGCGGCACGTGCCCTACGACGAGGGCCGCATGGTCGCGGCGGTCCAGGAGGTCGCCGCCGTCGCCGGGCTGTCCGAGGCCCGGCTCGCCACCAGCCCGTATCTGGCGGACCTGCGGGAGCGCGCGGCCAAGACCGCGTCGCCCGGCGGGGAGGCGATCCGCGCGGCGCTCGACCGGCTCGCGGCGCGCGACGGCGACCTCGTGCTGCCGTTCGGCGCCTGGCACGGCGACTGGACGGCCTGGAACATGGCCGCGCTGCCCGGCAGCCTGCTCGTCTGGGACTGGGAGCGGTACGGCGAGGGCGTCCCGGTCGGGTACGACGCCGTCCACTACGTGATGCAGGACGCGATCACCGAGGGCCGCGCCACCGCCCGGCAGGCGGCCGAGGACGGCGTGGCGGACGCGGCGCGCCTGCTCGCGCCGCTCGGCCTGGACGCGCGGCGGGCGACGCTGGTCGCGCTGCTCTACCTGGCCGAACTCGGCACCCGCTACCTCACCGACCGGCAGGACGAGGCGGGCGCCGCCCTCGGCCGGCTCGACACCTGGCTGCTGCCGGTGCTCACCGCGTGGTCGGAGCGCCCGGCCGGCTGACCCCGCCGGACACCGAAGGGGGCGGGACCCGCGCGGGTCCCGCCCCCTTCTCGTCCGTCCCGCCCGGCGCCTCAGGCGCCGGGCGGGCTGCTCCGCCGGTGCGTCAGCGGAGGACGATCGTCCACATCACCGCCTTGTTGGCCGACGCGTTCGCCGTTGCGGCGAACCCGCCGTAGGACCCGACCGGGACGATGCCGCCCGAGTCCGCCACCAGGGTGCTGATGCTGGAGCTGGTGCCGCCGCCCGAGTGTCCCCGCTCGACGAGCCCGTCCGGCGCCGTCCACTCCGTGGTCGTGCCCTTGTCGGACCAGTAGGACACCACCAGGCTGCCGGTGCTCGCGACGTCGGCCTTCGGCGTGACGTGGGTCGTCGCCGCCGTGCCGTCGATCTTCGAGACCGCCGCCGTCACCGGGTTGGTCGGGCTGGTACTGCGGTAGGCGAGCAGCCGCAGGTCGACCTTGGCGTAGTCCGACAGGCCGACCGTCACCGCCGCGCCCGCGTCGCCCGCCGCCGCGACCCGCCGCCAGACCGTGCTGGTGACGCCGCTGGACGTGGCCTCGGAGACCTTCGTCCAGCCCGCCGGAGGCGTCGCGACCGTGACCGTGGACGAGTTCGACGTGAGCAGGAGCAGCATCCCGTCGCCGGGGGCCACGCCGGACGGCACGTTCACCGACGGGGACTTGCTGTTCCCGTTGTAGCCGTCGCCGCCGCGGTAGGTGACGGTGTCGTCCACCACCTGGACGGTCTTGGTCGTGCTGCCGGTGTCGCCGTCGTTGTCGGTGACCGTCAGCTTGACCGTGTAGGTGCCGGTGTCGGCGTAGGTGTGCTGCGGGCTCTCGCCGGTGGCGGTCTTGCCGTCGCCGAAGTCCCACGCGTACGAGGCGACGGTGCCGTCGGTGTCGGCGGACGAGCCGCCGTCGAACGTGCACGCCCGTGCCTGGCAGGACGTGGTGAACGCGGCCTTCGGCGCGACGTTCGCCTTGCCGGCGAGGACGAACAGGGCCCGCGCCCGCCAGTCGTTCTTGGTGTCGACCGTCTGGACGGTCCCCGCGACCGGCTGGCCGTTCGTGAACGTCACGCTCTTGAGGTTGCCGTTGGACTTGCTGGCCCAGTAGATCTTGCCGTTGGCGTAGAACATGCCCTGGACGTCGCTCCAGTCCAGGCCGGTGATGTTCCCGGTGGCCGTGTAGACCTCACCGCCGACGATGTCGCTGTCGGGCTCGAAGTACCGGTAGAACAGCTTGCCGGTCGCGCCGAACGCCGAGCGCGTGTAGTAGACCCGGCCGTTCACGAAGAAGCTGCCGGTGATGTCGTCCACCTCGTTGTGCCAGGTGGTCATGTTCGCGAGCTGGTCGGCGGTGTTGATCTCGACCGGGGAGCCGTAGTTCGTGCCGTCGAACGTCCGGCGGTAGAACTTGCCGGACGACGCGCCGTAGTAGAGCTGGCCGTTGATCATGAAGGCGCCGCGCGCCTTGGACCACTCGGTGCCGCCCGTCGGGACGGACGTCGTGCCGCCGACCGTCGTGCCGTCGAAGGCCCGCTTGTCGATGTTGTTGTCCGGGTTGAAGATCTGCACGCCGCCCACGGCGTAGACGTCGGCGGGCAGCTTGCCGATGTTGTTCTTCGGGATCTCCCGGCCGCCGGCGAGCGGGAACTTGGCGATCTTGGCGTGGTACTCGCCGTTGACCTGGTCGGTGTCGCTGCCGATCCACACGCCGTCGTCGGTCGGGACGATGTCCTCGACGGCGTGGCCGCGGTCGCGGGTCGGGTTCCAGTCCAGCGGCAGGCCGTTGACCGGGTCGATCGCGCTGATGCCGGGCCGGCTCACCGCGCCCTGGCACGCCGCGTCGGCGCAGAAGGGGTTGTTCAGCCAGCGGTTGTGGCCGCCGACGTAGATGACCGGGCCGGTCGGGGCGACGGCCGTGATGGTGTCGCCGCCGGTGTAGTTGATCCAGGTGGGCTTGACGTCGGTGCCCGACTGGTTCGTCTCCCAGCGCGACACCGAGTCGCAGAGGGTGTTGGCGTAGTAGGCGCCGGTCGCGCCGATCGCGAAGTAGGCGCCGTCCGGGGAGAACTCGACGTCGCGCAGGTAGGTCTCGACCGACGACGAGCACTTGGCCTCGAACGCCTTGGTGTAGTAATTCGCGACCGTCGCGCCGTCGTCGGTGAGGTTCAGCATCGCGAACTGGTCGCGGACCTGGGTGCCGACCCGGGTGAAGTTGCCGATCACGGCGAGCTTCGTCTGGTCCGGGCTGATCGCGAACTCCCAGACCTTGGTCGTCCCGCCGTTGTGCAGGCCGCTGATGCCGAGGTCGACGTAGGTGTCGGCCTCGCCGGTGTCGGGGTCGAGGCTGGCGAGGCCCGCGCGGTCGGCGGTGCCGACGGTCGCGAACGTCCCGCCGACGATGAGGTGGCCGTGGGTGAGGCCGATGTGGCGGACGATGCCGTCCAGCAGCGGGGGCTTGAACGTGGTGACCGTCGATCCGTTGGACGCGTTCAGCCGGGCGACGCCCTTGAGCGCCGCGCCGTTGACCGTGTTGAAGGCACCGCCGACGTAGACGGTCTTGCCGTCGGGCGCCTTCTGGAGTTCGTAGACCGGCTTGTCGATCTTCGGGACGAACGAGGTGTCGATCTTCCCGGTCGTCGCGTCGAACGCGAGGATGTTCGCCCGGTTGAAGGCGGTGCTGTTGCCGACCTCCTTCACCTGCGTGAAGGAGCCGCCGACGATGACCTTGCCGCCGATCTGCTCGATGGCGTAAACGGTCCCGTCGAGGATGTTGGGCGTCCAGTTCACCGGGTCGGGGTTGGCCAGCACGTCCTGCGGCAGGCGCTCGGCGGACGCGGCTCCGGCGAGGCCTACCGCTCCCGCCAGCACCAGAACCAACGCGAACAGTGCTCTGCACGTTCGTACCATCGCGGTCACTCCTGAAATGGACCCTTCGGGGCCGACGGAGAGGGCGGGCGGGAACTCGGCGCTCACGGCTGCGACGACCCGCACCAGTCGTTTGAGTTGCGCGAGAACATTACCGCCGACGGTTCCGGCTGTTCCCGCGTTACCGGAATGTCCGCGGCGGTGCACGAATTGTTATGCGCGATCGGTGACGGACCGAATACGATTGGTCATTCTCGCACGCTGCGGTAAACCTCGGCGGACGATCGGGCGTCCAGCCTGCGCACGATCGAGTACTTCCGACGCGGGCCGGAAGCGGACGGGAAAACGGTGCGGGCGCGCGGTACGGCATACTTTCCCTGCCGGGCCGGTACCGCTCCCGCCGAAGCCTGCGACCAGCCTTCCGGCCTTTTTTCCGAGGTGACATGTCCCTGTTCATCGCGGCCCTGCTGCCGCTCGGCCTGCTGCTCATCCTCGCGGCGGGAACCGCGTTCTACGCACGCGCCGGACGGCCCGCCGCCGACCGGGGCGTCCCGCTCCTGGCGCGGACGCTCGGCGGGCTGAACGCGCCGCTGCGCTTCACGATCGTGGCGGGCGCGGGGCTCGCCGTCGCCTACGGGATCTCGGCCGCGCTCGGTCCCGTCGCGATGGCCTGCCAGCCGTTCGACGATTCGGCGTACAAGTTCATCGTCGAGCACCACCTGCACGCGTGGGTGTCGTTCAACCGGGTCATCACCGACGTCAGCGGCTCGTGGCTCGTGCGCGGGACGTGCGTGGGCGCGGCGCTCATGCTGACGCTCGTGTGGCGCCGGCACCGCTGGCTGCCCGCCGTGGCGATGGGGACGATGCTGTTCGCGTCGCACTACCTGGTCCTCGGGCTGACCTACCTTATGGACCGTCCGGCACCGCCCCATTCGGGCGGCACCTATCCGTCCGGCGGCAACGTCCGAGTTGTGGCGGTTTATGGGCTCGTAGCGTTCTTTTTCCTGGCAGCGGCCCGGACAGGACGCCGTGGCCGCGTAGTGGCATGGACCATTCTCGCGCTCCTTGCGTACGTGGAGGCTTACTCTCGGTCATATCTGGCGGTTCACTGGGTGACCGACGTGATCGCCGGACTCGTCTTCGGGAGTCTGCTTCTCACCGCCCTGACCCTCGCTTCGGACGCGGCGCTCGCCGGTGAGGACCCGGTGGGCGAGTCCGCGTCCGGCACGGGATCCCCGGCCGCCGGCAGGCGGCGACTGCCCGCCTGAGCAGCGGCGCGGACGAACGGGGGGTCCAGGTGAACAAGTCGGCGGGAGCGTCCGGCGGGACGGGGCGGCGGCGCGCGGTCGCCGCCGGGCTGGCGGCGGGACTGGCGGTCGCGGGCGGCGGCGCGGTCTACGCCTGGCGGCACGGCGGACCGGACGTCCGGGGGCTCGCGGACTATCCGCGCGGCGGTCCGCAAGCGCCCCGCACGGGCGCGTGGTTCGGCGCCTACGTCGAACCGCGCGACGGCGACCACACGCAGCAGGGGCTGATCAACGCCGTCACCGACTACGACCGCCGGATCGGCGGGCCGCTCGACCTCGTCCGCACCTACTACCCGTGGAACAAGGAGTTCCCGCGCGACGTCGACCGCCGGTTCGCGGGCGAGGGGCGCGTCGTGATGATCGGGTGGGGCGGCACCAAGACCGGGTCGATCATCGACGGGGACCAGGACGACGTGATCCGCGCCCGCGCGCGGGGGCTCAAGGCGCTCGGCAAGCCCGTCCTGCTGGCCTGGCGGGGCGAGATGGATCGTCCCAACCTCGCGTCCGAGGTCGGCGGCCCGAAGAAGTACATCGCCGCGTGGAAGCGCATCCGCGCGATCTTCCACGACGAGGGCGCGGACAACGTCGGCTGGGTGTGGTGCCCGACGGCCGAGGGGTTCGACAACGGGCGGGCGCCCGCCTACTACCCGGGCGACGGCCAGGTGGACTGGCTCTGCTCCGACGGCTACGCCTACCCCACGCTGACCGAGCCCGCGAAGATCTTCGGCGCGTGGCTGGCCTGGGCCGGCAAGCATGACAAACCTGCGGTCATCGGCGAATACGGTGCGGAGGAGAATGGCGGGGCGCGGGTCGGCTGGCTCCAGTCGTTCGGGACGTACATCCAGCAGAACGCCCAGGTCAAGGCCGTCGCGTACTACGACAAGGACCACCAGCACAACGCGAGCACCGTCATGCGGTACTCGCTGCGCGGGCACCCGGCGTCGATGAAGGCGTTCCGCGACCTGGCCCACACCCCCTACTTCGACCCCGACCAAAGGAGACGGCGTGGCTGATTCCTCGGCGCTGGTCCGTCCGGCGAAGCAGACCGTCCGCAAGGGCCTGCGCGCGGTGGGCAGACTCACCCACGAGGCCCGGATGGTCCCCGACTTCCTCATCGTCGGCGCCCAGCGCTGCGGGACCACCTCGCTGTTCCGCTACCTGCGCGAGCATCCGGGCGTCCTGCGGGACCGGTTCGACAAGGGCGTCCACTACTTCGACATGTCCTACCAGCGCGGCTTCGCCTGGTACCGGGGGCACTTCCCGCTGACGGCCACCGCACGGCTCTCTGAGCGCCGCACCGGCATCCGTCCGCAGACGTTCGAGGCCAGCCCGTTCTACCTGTTCCACCCGCTCGCGCCCGAGCGCATCGCCCGCGACCTGCCGGACGCCAAGCTGATCGTCATGGTCCGCGACCCCGTCGAGCGCGCCTACTCCGCGCACGCCCAGGAGGTGCGGCGCGGCTTCGAGACCGAGCCGTTCGACCGCGCCCTGGAGCTGGAGGACGAGCGGCTGCGCGGCGAGATCGAGCGCATGGTCGAGGATCCGGCGTACGTGAGCTTCGCCGTCCAGCACCACGCCTACCGGGCGCGCGGACGGTACGCCGAGCAGCTCGAACGGCTCGAAGGGCTCGTCGGGCGCGAGCGCATCCACGTCGTCGACAACCACGAGCTGGCCACGTCCCCCGAGACGGTGTACGACGGCGTCCTGGACTTCCTCGGCCTCCCCCGCACCGGCTACCCGGTGTTCGAGCGGCACAACTCCGCGCCGCGCGCCGCCGCGTTCCCCGACGCGCTGCGCCGCGAGCTGGACGACCACTTCGCCCCCGAGGACGAGCGGCTGACCCGCTGGCTCGGCAAGGCGCCGTCGTGGCGCTGACCCGATGACCGCGACGGCGCCCGCGCGGGGCACCGCCGACCTGCGCGCGCTCGCCCGCGGCGGCGTCCTCAACATCGTGGCGGCGGGCTTCGGCGCGCTCGCGCAGTTCGCGATCGTCGTCGTGCTGACGCGGGGGTTCAGCAAGCACAGCGCCGGAGTGTTCTTCGCGGCCACGACCGTGTTCCTCGTCGGCGCGGCGCTCGCCCGGCTCGGCACCGACGTCGGGCTCGTGTACTTCATCGCCCGCAGCCGCGCCCTCGGCCGCGCGGGCCGCGCGGCGGCGTACGTGCGGGTCGCGGTGCCCGCCGTGCTCGGCGCGGCCGTCGCCGCCGGCGCCGGGATCTACGCCGCCGCGCCGTGGCTCGCCGACGTCGCGCTGGACGGCGCGGGCGGCGAGGGCGTCCGCTATCTGCGCGCGCTCGCGGTCTTCCTGCCCGCCGCCGTGCTGAGCGACACCGCGCTCGCCGCGACGCGGGGCTTTCGCGCCATGCGGCCGACCGCGCTGACCGAGAGCATCGGCCGCCAGGCCGTCCAGCTCGCCGCGCTGGCCGCCGCCGCCGTGGCGGGCGCGACCTGGTCGCTCGGGCTCGGCTGGGCCGGGCCGTACCTGCTGAGCGCCGTCGTCGCCGTGCTGTGGCTGCGCTCGCTCATGCGCGGGACGGGCGACGGCGCCGCCGAGCCCGGGACGGCCCGGGAGTTCTGGCGCTACACCGCACCGCGCGCCGTGGCGTCGCTGGCGCAGATCGTCCTGCAGCGGTTCGACATCGTGCTGGTCGCGTCGCTGCTCGGGCCCGTCCAGGCCGCCGTCTACACCGCCGCGACGCGGTTCGTGGTCGTCGGGCAGATCGGCAACCAGGCGCTCGGCCAGGCCGTGCAGCCGCAGCTCAGCGAGGTCCTCTCGCGCGGCGACCTGCGCGGCGCACGGGAGCTGTACCAGACGGCGACGTCCTGGCTCGTCCTGCTGACCTGGCCCGTCTACCTGCTGTTCGCCGCGTTCGCGCCGCACGCGCTGCGGCTGTTCGGCCCCGGCTACCAGGACGGCGCGACCGTCGTCGTGGTCCTGTCGCTGACGATGCTGTTCGCCACGATCTGCGGGCAGGTCGACACCGTCCTGATCATGGCGGGGAAGACGTCGTGGAACCTCGCCAACATCGTCCTCGCGATGTCGGTCAACATCGCGGCCGACGCGGTGCTCATCCCCCGCATGGGCATCACCGGGGCTGCCGTGGGCTGGTCGATCGGGCTCGTCGTCAAGAACGCGGTGCCGCTCGTCCAGATCGCCGTCGCGCTGCGGCTGCACCCGTTCGGCCGCGGCACGCTGACGGCGGCGGCGCTGGCCGCGCTCTGCCTCGGCGTCCCACCCCTCGTCCCCCGGCTGCTGGGCGGCGGGCTCGTCCCGCTCGCCGCCGCGGGCGCGCTCGGCGCCGCCGGCTACGCGGCGGCCTGCCTGCGCGCCCGGGACCTGCTGAAACTCGACCGGCTGCGCCGGGTCCGGCGCGGGACGGCCGCGCCGTGACCGCTGCACCCCCCAGGAGACGCACGTGCCCGAACCCCCTCGCCATGTCCTGCTCATCGGATCGGCCGGCGGCCACCTCACTCAGCTCGTCGCCCTGGAGGCGTGGTGGAAGGGGCACCGGCGCACCTGGGTGACGTTCGAGTCGCGGCACGCCGAGTCGCTGCTGGCCGGGGAGGACGCGGTCGTGTGGGCGCACCACCCGACCACCCGCAACATCCCGAACCTGCTGCGCAACACGCGGCTCGCGTGGCGGCTGCTGCGCCGGTCCCGGCCGGACGCGATCGTGTCGGCCGGGGCGGGCGTCGCGCTCCCGTTCTTCGTGCTGGCCCGGCTGATGCGCATCCCGTCGGTCTACATCGAGGTCTACGACCGCATCGACTCGCCGACCCTGACCGGACGGCTGTGCCGCCCGTTCGCCTCGCTGTTCCTCGTCCAGTGGGAGGAGCAACGCCGCTTCTACCGGAACGCCGTCGTCGTGGGGAACCTGCTGTGAGCGCGTCTGCGGCGCGCGCCGCGCGCTGGACTGAGGAGCGGCGGGAGCTTGCGACCAGAGCGACGAGGGAAGCGCGCGGCATGTGGCGCGCCGCGGGCGCGCGGGGAACACAGCGCGCGCCTGCGGCGCGCGCCGCGCGCTGGACTGAGGAGCGCGCGCAGCGAGGGACGAGTGAGCACGTGACGAGGGAAGCGCGCGGCTTCGGGCGCGCCGCGGGCGTGCGGGAGACACAGCGCGCGCCCGCGGCGCGCGCCGCGCGCTGGACTGAGGAGCGGCGGGAGCTTGCGACCAGAGCGACGAGGGAAGCGCGCGGCTCGAAGCGCGCCGCGGGCGCGCGGGAGACACAGCGCGCGCCTGCGGCGCGCGCCGCGCGCTGGACTGAGGAGCGGCGGGAGCTTGCGACCAGAGCGACGAGGGAAGCGCGCGGCTCAGAGCGCGCCGTAGGCGAGCGGGGAACACTGTGAACGAACGTCCGCTGGTGCTGGTCACGGTCGGCACCGACCACCACAGGTTCGACCGGCTCATCGCATGGGTGGACGCCTGGGCCGCCGGCGCCGGGGACCG
This sequence comes from Actinomadura rubteroloni, assembly GCF_002911665.1. Classification (NCBI taxonomy): domain Bacteria; kingdom Bacillati; phylum Actinomycetota; class Actinomycetes; order Streptosporangiales; family Thermomonosporaceae; genus Actinomadura; species Actinomadura rubteroloni. The sequence continues at coordinate 1,715,114 of NZ_MTBP01000001.1, read as the reverse complement.
GGTGCGCTGCGTCGTGCAGCACGGGTCGTCCCGGGCGCCCGAGCACGCCGAGGCCCGCGACTTCCTCGACCACGCCGAGCTGCTGGAGCTGATGGAGCGGGCGGCGGTCGTCGTCACGCACGCCGGGGCGTCCACGATCGGCGAGGCGCGGCGGCTCGGCCGGCTGCCGGTCATCGTGCCGCGCGACCCGACGCTGGAGGAGATCGTCGACGGCCATCAGATCGACTTCCTGCGCCGCATCGCCGACAAGGGGCTCGTGGTCGCGTGCGCGTCCGAGGAGGACCTGCACGGACGGCTCGACGCCCTCCTGGACGACCCGCGCCGCTACCTGCTCGCCGAGGGCGACTCCGGGGCGGCGCAGGCGGCGGCCGTGCGGCGGACGGGCACGCTCATCGACACGCTGATGGCGGTGGCGTCCGGCCCGTCGGACGCGCCCGAGCCGGAAGCCGCCGAGGCCGGCGAGTGGCCGGAGGTGACCGTCGTGATCGCGACGCGGGACCGTCCCGAGCTGCTGCGGACCGCGATCGACGCCGTCCTCGCCCAGGACTACCCCGGCGAGATCCACTGCCTCGTCGTCCACGACCAGGCCGAACCCGACCACGGGCTGGCCCTGGAGAAGGACCGGCGGCGCGTCTCGGTCACCGTCAACGGCCGCACGCCCGGTCTCGCGGGCGCCCGCAACACCGGCATCCTCGCCGCGACGGGCACGCTGGTCGCGTTCTGCGACGACGACGACCGCTGGCTGCCCGGCAAGCTCACCGCGCAGGTCACGGCGCTGCGCGCGACGCCCGGCGCCGTGCTGGCCTGCTGCGGCATCCGCGTGCTCTACGGCGAGACCACCGTCGACCGGACGCTCGACCGGCGCACCGTCGCGTTCGCCGACCTGCTGCGGTCGCGGCTCACCGAACTGCACCCCTCCACGTTCGTCCTGCGCCGGGACGCGCTCGTGGACGGCTTCGGCCTGGTCAGCGAGGAAGTCCCCGGCAGCTACGGCGAGGACTACGAGTTTCTGCTCCGGGCGGCGCGGCACGGCGTGATCGTGAACGTGCCGGACGTCCATGTCGAGGTGCTGTGGCACCAGCGGTCGTACTTCGCGCAGCGGTGGCGGACGATCGCGGACGCGCTGGACTGGCTGCTGGAGCGCTTCCCCGAGTTCCGGCTCGTCCCGGCCGGACGCGCCCGGATCACCGGGCAGATCGCGTTCGCCGAGGCCGCGTCGGGGCGGCGCCGCGCCGCGCTGCGCTGGGCGGCCCGCACGGCGCGGGCGAACTGGCGGGAGCCGCGCGCCTACCTGGCGGTGGCGGTGGCGCTGCGGCTGGTCGGCGCGGACCGGATCGTCCGGTTCCTGCATCGCCGGGGACGCGGGATCTGAGCGGGCCGGGGGCGGCGGGCGCCGCCCCCGGACTCACCCGTCCAGCTCGTCGGGGTTGACGTACGGCGCCTGGCCCGCGTGCGCGAACGCCACGACCTCCAGCGGCCGGTCCATGAGCCGGTACGGGCAGGCCATGCCCTTCGGCGGCTGCCAGAGCTGCACCGCCTTGATCTGCGGGTAGCGGCTCAGCGCCCGCGGGATCTGCGCGTACCAGCGCACCGACAGATTCGGGTCCTCGAACCGGACCGAGGCCATGCCGTTGAGCATGTACGGCTTATCCGGGTCGATGCCCGCGCGGGCGCCGTCGCCCTTCAGCCAGTTGTAGAAGGGGAGGAAGGTCTCCTCGAACGTGCGGAACCTGCGGTCCTCCCACGTCCGGCCGTCGCAGAGCGTGCCGAGGTAGTTCTCCCAGCCGATCCAGTCGACGTAGGAGTTGCCCGGGTAGAAGCGCGCGGCGCGCGGCAGGTTGCCCGCGTAGCCGGTCAGCACCCACGTCCAGACGGCGTTGGTGGCGCCGTAGCGCGTGTAGACGTCGTGGACGTGCCGCCACGCGCGCACGTAGTCCTCGGGCGTGCCCCGGCTGTTGATCTTCGGCTTGGCGTCGGGCTCGTGGTCGAACGTGACGAACACGGGCGTGCGGAGCCCGGCGATGCCCTGAGCTTGCCGGGCGAGCGAGGCGTCCCAGCGGCCGGCGGCGACGTCGGCCCAGCGGGCGTCCCCGGAACCGCCGAACGGGCGGCTCGCGATGTTGACGTGCAGGATCCGGCCCTGGGCGGCGAGCTGCCGGGCGGGCGGGCTCGGCACGTTGACCTGGTCGACGCCGTACCAGAAGTGGACGATGTCGAACGAGCGCCCGACCTCCGACTCCAGCGTGGCCAGGGAGTCGACACCCGGGCTCACGCCCCACCACGTCCCGCAGCCGGGCACGAGGTCGGCGCGCTGCGCGCAGTCGTCCTGCGCGCGGAGCCCCGGCTTCGCGGTCCGGCGCACGGTCCGGCGCGCGGTGCGGACGGTCTTGCGGTCGCCGTCGGCCGCGCGGGCGGACGGCGTCACCGTGGGCCGCGCGGTGGTCGGCGCGGTGGTCGGCGAGACGGCGGGCGTGACGTCGTCGGTCGCGCCCACGGGCCAGGTGTCGTCCACCGATTGCACGGCGGCCGGTTCGGACCGGGCGTCCAGCGCGACGACGAGTCCGCCCGCGATGGCGGCGCAGCCGAGGGCGATCTCGGCGAGGCGCCGGGCCCGGCGGCGCGCGCGACGCCGAGTTTCGCGGGAATGCGGGGAACGTCCGGATGAATCAAGCACGACCCGAAGATAGCCGCGTCACTTACATAACGGAATCTGCGGCCACATTGGGACAGTCGACAGGTCGCATTACGGGCAATTCTCTAGTGAATTCGTCGGGAATAGCCGTACCGGCCGAGCATCGGGGCGGTCACGGCCGTGACGACCGCGCGGTGCAGCGGGCCGGTCGCCTCCTTCCACGCCTCGTCCGCGCGCAGTTCCACCGCGCCGGTGCGGAAGCGCATGGGGTTCCCCGCCACCTGGTGGTTGGCGGCGAGCCGGACGGTCGTCGCGTCCTCGAACGGCGGCTCGGCGTCGGGCAGGCCCGCGAACCGGGCGACGCGCCGGACCGTCCCGGACGGCTCGGCCGTGAACTCCTCGTACCGCACCCGCAGCGTCGGCACGCCGCGCCGCGCGAGCACGTCGAACCCGGCGTTCTGGGCGTCCCAGTGCAGCGCGGTCTTGGCGGGCGACCAGCGGGCCATGAACTCGCCCTCGGCCGAGCCGTCCGCCGCCTCGGGCCGCCGCACCACCTTGGCCCACGAGTGCGCGACCGCGCGCGGGTCCCGCACGACGTGGACGATCCGCAGGTCGATCTCGTCGCTCCAGCGCAGGCAGTGCGCGAGCGACGCGGACTTGCTGGAGTCGATGAGCACGCGGGCGTCCCCGGCCGTCCGCGCGGCGCGGTACAGCCGCGCGTAGACCGCGTTGTGGCGCCGGACGCGCTCGGCCAGCGGCGCGGCGAGTCTCCGGCGGGCGAGCGACGGGATGAAGCGCGTCCGGTCCACCGAGCCCTTCAGCTCCAGGAACGCGTCGATGTCGAACGCGTCCCAGCCCCCGAACGCCTCGGCGCCGACCCGCTGCCAGAACACGCACTCGCCGAACGTGGCGCCGCAGCCGCAGCGCTCGCCGTCCAGCACGCCGCGCTGCCACAGATGGACGGCCTCGCCGAGCGCGAACGCCCCGGGCAGTTCGCCGACGATCCGTTCCAGCAGCGTGGAGCCGCTGCGTCCCAGCCCGCCGATGAACACGACGACGGGACGTTCCGATGCGCTCAACGTCAGCTCGCTCTCTCAGGGCGCGTACCGCGCCGCCTTCCACCAGTCGGTGTGGTCCGCGTACCAGCGGACCGTCGCGGCCAGGCCCCGCTCGAACGGCACCGCGGGGGCGTATCCAAGCCGCCGCAACCGGTCGCCGCTGAGCCGATAGCGTAGATCATGGCCTTTGCGGTCGGGGACGTATCGGACCATGTCCGGAGGAGCGTCGCACAGCTCCAGCAGGCGCGCGGTGAGGTCGCGGTTGCTCAGGGACGTCGTGCCGACGATGTGGTGGACGGCGCCGGGCTCGCCGCGTTCGGCGACGAGCTGGACGGCGCGGGCGTGGTCCTCGACGTGCGTCCACTGCCGGACGTTGCGGCCGTCGCCGTAGAGCGGCACCGGACGTCCTTGCAGCAGGTTCGTGACGAACAGCGGGATCAGCTTCTCGGGGTACTGGTACGGGCCGTAGGTGTTGCCGCAGCGCGTCACCGACACCGGGAGGCCGTGGGTGCGGGCGTAGGCGAGCGCGACCAGGTCGCCGCCCGCCTTCGCCGCCGCGTAGGGGGAGCTCGGGCGCGGCGGGGCGTCCTCGCCGAAGGCCGTGCCGTCGTCGGCGCTGCCGTAGACCTCGTCGGTGGAGACCTGGACGATCCGGGGCACGCCCGCGTCCAGGCACGCCCGCATGAGCGTCTCGACGCCGAGCGTGTTGGTGCGGACGAACACCGACGCGTCCTCGATGGAACGATCCACGTGCGACTCGGCGGCGAAGTTCACCACCGCGTCGTGGCCCGGGACGACGTCGGCCAGCAGCGCCGCGTCGCACACGTCGCCGTGCACGAACGCGTACCCGCCGTCCACCGGGGCGAGGTTGGCGAGGTCGCCCGCGTAGGTCAGCGCGTCCAGGACCGTGACGCGGGCGCCCGCCCACTCCGGGTACCGCCCGGACACCAGGTCACGGACGTACTGCGAGCCGACGAAGCCCGCTCCGCCCGTGACCAGCACCCGGCGCGCCACCCGGCTACTTCGCCCCGGTGATCATGCCGGCGGCGACGGTGTTGTTGGTGGCCTCGTCGATGAGGATGAAGCCGCCGGTGAGGCGGTTGCGGGCGTAGTCGTCCACGAACAGCGGCTGGGTGACGCGCAGGGACACGCGGCCGATCTCGTTGAGGCCGAGGCTCTGCGCGGACTCGTCGCGGTGCAGCGTGTTGACGTCCAGGCGGTAGTTCAGCTCCTTCACCATCGCCTTGGCCGTCCGCGTCGTGTGCTTGAGGACGACCTTCATCCGCGGTGTGAGCTGCCGGTCGGGCGTCATCCAGCAGACCATCGCGTCGAGGTCCTGGGCGACCTCCGGCCGGTTGTTCGGCCGGGCGATCATGTCGCCGCGGGAGATGTCGATCTCGTCGGCCAGGCGCAGGGTGACCGACATCGGGGCGAACGCCTCGTCGACGGGCCCGCCCGGGCCGTCGATGTGCGTGATCGTGGTGGTGAGGCCGGACGGGAGGTGGACGACCTCGTCACCGGGCTTGAGCACGCCGCCGGCGACCTGGCCCGCGTAGCCGCGGTAGTCGTGCAGCTCGGGGTCGGTGGAGGCGTGCGGGCGGATCACGTACTGGACCGGGAACCGCACGTCGATCAGGTTGCGGTCGGAGGCGATGTGGACGTGCTCCAGGTGGTGCAGCAGCGACGGCCCCTCGTACCAGGGCATGTTCACCGACCGCTCCACCACGTTGTCGCCGTGCAGCGCCGACAGCGGGATGAAGGTCAGGTCCGCCACGTCCAGCTTGGACGCGAACGCCGTGAACTCATCCACGATCGACTCGTAGGTGCCCTGCTCGTAGCCGACCAGGTCCATCTTGTTGACCGCGACGACCAGGTGCGGGACCTTCAGCAGCGTCGTCAGGAACGCGTGGCGGCGCGACTGCTCCAGGATGCCCTTGCGGGCGTCCACCAGGATGATCGCCAGGTCGGCGGTGGAGGCGCCGGTGACCATGTTCCGGGTGTACTGGATGTGCCCGGGGGTGTCGGCGATGATGAACTTGCGGCGCGGCGTCGCGAAGTAGCGGTACGCCACGTCGATCGTGATGCCCTGCTCGCGCTCGGCCCGCAGGCCGTCGGTCAGCAGCGCCAGGTTGGTGTACTCCTCGCCCCGGTCGGCGCTGGTGCGCTCCACCGATTCGAGCTGGTCCTCGAAGATCGACTTGGAGTCGTACAGCAGCCGGCCGATGAGGGTGGACTTGCCGTCGTCCACGCTGCCGGCGGTGGCGAACCGCAGGATGTCCATCTGCTTGGGGGCGGCCATCAGAAATAGCCCTCCTTCTTGCGGTCCTCCATCGCGGCCTCGCTGGCCCGGTCGTCGGCGCGGGTCTGGCCGCGCTCGGTGATCCGGGTGGCCGCGATCTCCTCGATCACGTCGTCCAGCGACACCGCCGACGACTTCACCGCGCCCGTGCAGGACGCGTCGCCGACCGTCCGGTACCGGACCGTGGCCTCGAACACCGGCTCGTCGTCGCCCCGGTTGGCGTACGGCAGGTCCGCCAGCAGCATCCCGTCGCGCTCGAACACCCGCCGCGAATGCGCGAAGTAGATCGACGGAAGCTCCAGCTCCTCACGCCGCACGTAGTCCCAGATGTCCAGCTCCGTCCAGTTCGAGAGCGGGAACACCCGCACGTGCTCACCCTGGCGGATCTTGGTGTTGTACAGGTTCCACAGCTCGGGCCGCTGGTTCTTCGGGTCCCACTGGCCGAACTCGTCGCGGAACGACACCACCCGCTCCTTGGCGCGGGCCTTCTCCTCGTCGCGGCGGGCGCCGCCGAACGCCGCGTCGAAACGGTGCTCCTCGATCGCGTCCAGCAGTGTCGTGGTCTGGAGGCGGTTGCGGCTCGCGCGACGGCCCGTCTCCTCCACCACGCGCCCGGAGTCGATCGACGCCTGCACCGACGCCACCACCAGCCGGACGCCCAGCTCGGCCACCCGCCGGTCCCGGTACTCGATCACCTCGGGGAAGTTGTGGCCGGTGTCCACGTGCATCACCGGGAACGGGACCGGCGCCGGCGCGAACGCCTTCTGCGCCAGGCGCAGCATCACGATGCTGTCCTTGCCGCCGGAGAACAGCAGCACGGGACGCTCGAACTCCGCCGCCACCTCCCGGATGATCTGAATGGACTCGGCTTCGAGGACGTCCAACTGGGACAGCAGATAATCGCAGCGCTGCATCGTCTCGGGTCTCTCCACGCTCTCTGGCGGTCGCACCGGTGGGGCGCCGGGCCTTCTCTGGGTCAACCCGGCAGGGCGTCGCTCACATCCCGGATGCCGGTCAGCAGCGTCGATGCCGACACGGGGTGGCACACCAGGATATCCGGCAATGTGGGGTCCGGCCGGTTATAGGCCAGTGGCGACCCGTCCACCCGGGACGCGTGGGCGCCCGCGGCCAGCGCCACCGCCGCCGGGGCGGCCGAGTCCCACTCGTACTGGCCGCCCGCGTGGACGTAGGCGTCGACCTCGCCCAGCAGGACGGCCGAGATCTTCGCGCCCGCCGAGCCGATGGGCACGAGCGTCACGTCGAGGTCGAGCTTCTCCGCGAGCCGCTGGACGAACTCCGGCGGACGGGTCCGGCTGACCGCAATGCGCAGCTTCCCGGGCTCGGGTTCGGGGACGCGCAGGTCCGTCTCGCCCGCCCTGGCACCGCCCGGAACCGTGCGCAACGTCACACCCTGCGCGGGCAGCGCGACGGCTCCGGCCGCCAGTTCGCCCTTCACCCAGAGCGCCACGTGGACGGCCCAGTCCGCGCGGCCCTCCTCGGAGTACTCGCGGGTGCCGTCCAGCGGGTCCACGATCCACACCCGGTCGGCGGCGAGGCGGTCGGCGTCGCGGGTGTTGCCCGTCGGGGCGCGGTCCGCGCCGCCGCGCGAGCGCTTGCCCGCCGCCGACGAGCGGCCCTCCTCCGACAGGACGGCGTCGCCCGGACGGCGCTCGGCGATCGCGGCCATCAGGTGCTCGTGGGCGCGCAGGTCGCCGGTGTCCTTGAGGACGCGCGGGTCGCCGTGGCCCACCTCCGCCCGGACGGCCAGCAGCAGCCGTCCGGCCTCGGTGGCCAGCTCCGCGGCGAGCGCGTGGTCGTCCGCCGCCGTGTGCTCCGTCATCCGCGCTCCGTCAGTCGTCCGGGAATTCCCCCCATTGTCCACCAGGTCAGTACGCGCCCGAGCCGCGCACCACGGCCGACCACGTCTTCCACATGATCTGGAGGTCCAGGGCGAGCGACCAGTTGTCCACATAGCGCAGGTCGAGGCGGACGGACTCGTCCCAACTCAGGTCGGACCGGCCGCTGACCTGCCACAACCCCGTCAGGCCCGGCTTCACGACCAGCCGCCGGTACACGTCGCCGCCGTACCGGGCGACCTCGTCGGGCAGCGGCGGACGCGGGCCGACGAGCGACATGTCCCCGCGCACCACGTTGATGAGCTGCGGCAGCTCGTCCAGCGAGTAGCGGCGCAGCACCCGGCCGACGCGCGTGATCCGCGGATCGGACTTGATCTTGAACAGGACGCCGTCGTACTCGTTGCTCGCCAGCAGCTCGTGCTTGCGGGACTCGGCGTCGGCGACCATCGTCCGGAACTTCAGGACGGTGAACTCCTCGCCGTCGCGTCCCACCCGGACCTGCCGAAACATGACCGGCCCCGAACTGGTGACCTTGATGAGGAAGGCGACGCACAGCAGCAGCGGGCTGAGCACGGCGAGCCCGGCCAGCGCGAACATCCGGTCCACGAGGTCCTTGAGGACCTTGCGCCCGCCCGCCAGCTCCGGGTGCTCCAGGTGCAGCAGCGGCAGGCCCATGATCGGGCGGATCGAGATGCGCGGGCCCGCGACGTCCATCAGCGCGGGCGCCACGACCAGCTCGACGTCGTCGCGTTCGAGCTGCCAGGCCAGGCGGCGCAGCGCCACGCCGTCCATCTCGGGGCAGGCGAGCACGGCCACCGAGTCGGCGCCGACGCGCTCCACCACCGACGCCGACGCGGCGAAGTCGCCGAGGACCGGGACGCCTTCGACGTCCCCGGCGGCGTGGCCCGGCGGGAGGCAGACGGCGACGATGTCCATGCCGTGGTAGGCCTTCTCGCGCAGCAGCCGGATGAGGTCGGCCAGCGCGTCCCGGTGCCCGACCGCGACGACCCGGCGCATGTAGTCGCCCTGCCAGCGGCGCCGGTGCAGCCACTTGCGCAGCCGGTACCGCGCGAGCAGGTTCAGCAGCGTGCCGAGCGGCATCGCCATGACCACGTAGCCGCGCGCGACCTCGGTCTTGGTCGCGTACGCGACGATCGCGACGGTCGCCGTCAGGACGAACCCGCTGCGCAGGACGCGGTGGAACTCCTCGTACCCGACGCCGACGAACCGCGGCTGGTAGGCGCGCGACAGGACGTGCGTCAGCACCCACGCGAACGGCAGCAGCGCGCCGAAGACCACGTACGGGAGGTTGCGTCCGGTGGACGCGCCCGGGAAGCGGATGACGAGCGCCGCCATGCCCGCGGCGAGCATGGACAGGAAGTCCAGCAGGACCGCGAGCCGACGGTAGCGGGCCGGCCAGTCCCGGGGCCGGGGGGCCGGCCCGGCCATGGGCGGAAGCGTCTCCGGCTCGACTCTGTCGACGACAGCCATGTACGCCTCACCAGCCCCTTTACCGCGCCCATGCCCCACGATCCACCTCGAAGACGCCCGAAGGCGGTCCCAGGTTCACAGGCGAAGGCTTATCCGCCGGTTGCTCTGGATCCTACGGATGTCCCATTGGCCGGGAAAGTCGAAGTTCGACCAGGTAGGACAGAGTTACCTAACCGGAATTTATGTCCCATATAGCCGTCATTCGCACATCATTCGCCTGATGTTCGCACCCCGGGACGGGCGGCATCATGCGGCTCTGAGCTGCGGAAACGTCCGGCCCGGCGGCGGACGGCGGGCGCACGCTGCGGTGATGCGCCCCGCCGCGCCGCGGACGGACGGCGTGCGCCCCGGTGGCCAGGTCCGGTCCGACGCCGCAGTATGTCCACTAAACAAGTCAAGAATGGCTGCGATGTTGCGGGGTCAGGGGGTGTGGAAGGCGTTCTGGGCGGCTTCCAGGGAGCCGGCCGTCAGCGCCTCCACGGCGTCGGCGGCCTGCTCGGCGTTCAGGTCCAGCTCCCGGCGCTCGGTGGCCGAGAAGTCGCGCAGGACGAACGTCGCCGCGTCCATCCGGCCCGGCGGACGTCCCACGCCGAACCGCACCCGCAGGTACTCGCGGTCGCCCAGCGACCTGGTGATCGACCGCAGCCCGTTGTGGCCGTTGTCACCGCCGCCGCGCTTCAGCCGGATCGCGCCGTAGGGGATGTCCAGCTCGTCGTGGACGACGATGAGCCGCCCCACCGGGACCTTGTAGAAGTCGCGCAGCGCCTTCACCGGGCCGCCGGACTCGTTCATCCACGAGCGCGGCTTGGCGAGGACGACGCGCTCGGCGCCGAGCCGTCCCTCGACGACGTCGGCGCGGGCCTTGTGCGCCTTGAACCGGCCGCCCGTCCGTCCGGCCAGGACGTCCAGCACGAGGAACCCGGCGTTGTGCCGGTTGCCCGCGTACGACGGCCCCGGGTTCCCGAGCCCCACCACCAGCCACGGCTCAGCCGCCATCATTCCTCCGTCCCCGGACCGAACAGCGGACGGCCCCCGCGGAAGTACCGCCCGCGGGGGCCGTGCGCGCGTCTGCCGCCGCCCGGCGGGGGCGGCGCGACCGGATCACTCTCCGGCGGACTCGGTCTCCTCGGCGGGCTGCTCCTCGGCCGCGGTCTCGGCGGCCTCCGCCTCCTCGGCGGCGGCGACCTCGGCCTCGGTCGGCTCGGCGGCCGGGCCGGCCTCCAGCGTCGCGTCCACGATCTGGGCGATGAGCGTGTCGTCGTCCACGGTGAGCTGGACGCCGGACGGAAGCTTCACGTCCTTGGCGAGGATCTGCGTGCCGATCTCCAGGCCGTCGGCCGACACCTCGACGGACTCGGGGATGTGCGTCGCCTCGGCCTCGACGGCGATCTGCACGACCGGCTGCTCGATGCGGGCGCCCGGCACCGGCTCGCCGACGACGTTCACCGCGATGTCCACGGCGACCTTCTCGCCGCGCTTCACCAGCAGCAGGTCGACGTGCTCCAGGAAGCCCTTGATCGGGTCGCGCTGGACGTCCTTCGGCAGGGCCAGCTCGGCGCCCGACGCGAGGCCCTCGATGGTGAGGAGCACGTTCGGCGTCTTGAGCGCCAGCATCAGGTCGTGGCCCGGCAGCGTGATGTGCTGCGGCTCGGTGCCATGACCGTAGAGGACTGCGGGAACCTTGCCGGCCCGGCGGGTGCGCCGCGCGGCACCCTTACCGAACTCGGTGCGCGGCTCGGCGGCGATGCGTACCTCGGACACGGCGGAAGCTCCTTGCTTTTTGCGATCCACGGCCGTCCGGCATGGACGTCCGCTGCGGACAGAGCTCAATCAGGCATGCTCGACGCGTCAGGCGCCTCGAAGAGTGCTCACGTTCCCCGGGGAGTGCGCGTCCCGTCTCACGGGACCGAACTGAGCGACCCGGGGCCTACGCGGATTCGACAAGTCTAACCGATCCCCGCCCCGCCCCACGCCACCCCGGCCGTGCGGACTCACGGGCGCGCGCGAACGGCGCCCGCGCGGGCGCTGGTGGGACGTAGGGGGGTGCTGCGCGCGCGACGTCGGGCGCGCAGCGGGGCGGGGAGCGGAGGGGTTTAGCTGTGGCCGCCGAAGAGGCTGGTCACCGAGCCGTCGCTGAAGACCTCGTTGATCGCGCGGGCGACGAGCGGCGCGATCGACAGGATGGTCAGCTTGTCGAACTGCTTGTCCTCGGGGATCGGGAGCGTGTTGGTCAGCACGACCTCGGAGATCCGCGAGTTCTTCAGGCGGTCCACCGCGGGCCCGGACAGGACGCCGTGGGTGGCCGCGACGACGACCTTCGCCGCGCCGTTCTCGAACAGCGCGTCCGCGGCCTTCACGATCGTGCCGCCGGTGTCGATCATGTCGTCCACGATGACGCAGGTGCGGCCCGCGACCTCGCCGACGACGTCGAAGACCTTCACCTCGTTGGCGACGTCGGGGTCGCGCTTCTTGTGGATGATCGCCATCGGGACGCCGCCCAGCCGGTCGCTCCACCGCTCGGTCACGCGCACCCGGCCCGCGTCCGGCGCGACGACCGTGACCCGCGTCAGGTCGAGCCGCGACTCGAAGTGGTCGGCGAGCAGGTCCAGCGCGAACAGGTGGTCCACCGGGCCGTCGAAGAAGCCCTGGATCTGCGCGGTGTGCAGGTCGACCGTGATGAGCCGGTGCGCGCCCGCCGTCTTGAACAGGTCCGCCATGAGACGGGCCGAGATCGGTTCGCGCCCGCGGTGCTTCTTGTCCTGCCGGGCGTAGCCGAAGAACGGCGCCACCACGGTGATCCGCTTGGCGGAGGCGCGCTTCAGCGCGTCCACCATGATGAGCTGCTCCATGATCCATTGGTTGATCGGAGCCGTGTGGCTCTGGATGACGAACGCGTCCGAACCGCGCACCGACTCCAGGAACCGGACGAACGTCTCACCGTTGGCGAAGTCATACGCCGAGGTCGGCGTCAGCTCCATGTCGAGGTGAGCGGCCACCTCCTTCGCCAGCTCCGGGTGGGCGCGGCCGGAGAACAGCATCATCTGCTTCTGGCCGCTCGCCTTGATCCCACTCACCTGCGACAACTCCCCCTCATAGGACTCTGTGCGCCCGTCCCGGGGAACGGGCGCCGCCGGGGGCGGGCGACGGCGGTCACGTGCCGTCCCCGTCCCGCTCGGCGCGGGCGTCGCCGGCCGCCGTGGCGGACGGCGTGCCGGCACGCTTGCGGCCGACCCACCCCTCGATATTTCGCTGCCGGCCGCGGGCGACACCGATCGCCCCCGGCGGAACGTCCTGGGTGACGGTCGAGCCCGCCGCCGTGTACGCGCCGTCCCCGACGCGGACCGGCGCGACCAGGACCGAGTTGCTGCCGACGAACGCCGCCGGGCCCACCTCGGTCCGGTGCTTGTTCACGCCGTCGTAGTTGGCGAAGATCGTCCCGGCGCCGATGTTCGCGCCCGGCCCGATCTGCGCGTCGCCCACATAGGAGAGGTGCGGGACCTTGGCCTTCTCGCCGACCTCGGCGTTCTTCAGCTCCACGTACGTCCCGGCCTTGGCGCCGCGCGCGAGCCGCGCGCCCGGCCGCAGGTAGGCGAACGGGCCGACCGAGACCTCGTCCCCGATCTCGGCCCCGACGCAGACCGCGTTGACGACGGTCGCGTCCGCGCCGACGCGGGTGTCGGTCAGCGTGCAGTTCGGGCCGACGGTCGCGCCCTCGCCGAGGTGGGTCGCGCCGTGCAGTTGCGTGTTCGGCAGGACGGTCGCGTCCGGCTCGGCGGTGACGCCGACGTCGACCCAGGTGGACGCGGGGTCCACGATCGTGACCCCGGCGCGCATCAGGTGCTCCAGGATCCGGTCGTTGAGCTGGCGGCGCGCCTGCGCGAGCTGGACGCGGTCGTTGACACCCTGCGTCCCGATCCAGTCGTCGGTGCGGAACGCTCCCACGCGGTGGCCGTCGCCGCGCAGGATGCCGACGACGTCGGTCAGGTACTCCTCGCCGCCCGCGTTGTCGGTGGTGAGGCGCTTGAGCGCGCCGTCCAGCAGGGCGCCGTCGAACGCGTACATGCCGACGTTGATCTCGCGGACGGCGCGCTGCTCGTCCGTGGCGTCCTTCTGCTCGACGATCGCGGTGACGGCGCCGTCGGCGTCCCGCAGCACCCGGCCGTAGCCGGTGGGGTCGGGCATGGGCGTGGTGAGGACGGTCGCGGCGTTGCCCTCGGTCTCGTGCGTCCGGACGAGGTCGGCGAGCACCGCGCCGGTCAGCAGCGGGTGGTCGCCGTTGGTGACGATCACCGTCCCGGGCAGCGCGCCGGTCTGCTCCAGCGCGACGCGGACGGCGTGGCCGGTGCCGCCGCGCCGCTCCTGCACGACGGGCTCGGCGGCCGGCGCGTGCGCGGCCAGATGCGCGACGACCTGCTCGCGGCGGTGCCCGACGACGACGACGAGCCGGGCGGGCTCCAGTTCGCCGGCGGCGGCCAGCACATGGCCGACCATGCTGCGTCCCCCCAGCTCGTGGAGCACCTTGGAGGTACGGGACTTCATCCGGGTGCCCTCACCTGCGGCGAGGACGATGACGGCGGCCGGGCGGCTCGCGCTCACGAAGAGGCTCCTCGGCATCGCGGACTGAATTGGAGTTCGGGGACGAACAGCGGTGTTCACCTGCGAGAACAGGGCAGGCCGAAGCCACGCTCACCCGACAACCGAAGGATACCGCCCGCCGGTGGCGCCGAACCCGGCGGCATCGCCCCGGCCGGGCGCGCGCCGTACGGCGGGGGCCGGGACGGGACGAAACCGACAGCTCCGGCGCCTGGACTCGAACCAGGAATAGCGGGACCAAAACCCGCCGTGAATGCCAATTTCACCACGCCGGACCGCAAACCGGACATCTCGCGCTACCGGAGCCGGTCCTGCGGCGCCAACTTTACCCGCACTCCCCCGCCGCCCGCCTCCCGGAATCAGCCGAGCCACGCGGGCAGCGGCTCGTGCGCGGCGCGCCACCCGGCCGGGACGGCGTCCGCGCCGCCGTGGGCGGCGATCACCCCGCCCGCGATCGCCGCCGTCGTGTCCATGTCTCCCCCGGCGGCGGCGCACGCGCGGACGGCCGCCTCGAAGTCGGCGAGATGGACGGCCGCCGCCCACAACGCGAACGGCACCGTGTCCTGCGCCGAGATCCGCGCGCCGTTGCCGAGTTCCCGGGCCGCCTCGGCGGCCGGCGCGGGCAGCAGGGCCAGCGCCCGGTCCAGCCCGCGCGCCACGGCGGAGCCCGGCGGGACGGCGTCCCGCGCGGCGGCGAGGACGTCCCCCGCCGCGACCCGCGCGCCCCGCCGGGACGCGGCGAAGGACGCGGCGACGGCCGTCGCGACGGCCCCGGCGATCCCCTCCGGATGCGCGTGCGTGACCTCGGCGGAACGGGCGGCCTGCTCGGCGGCGCGCTCCGGGTCGTCCGCGAAGTAGGCGCCGAGCGGCGCGACGCGCATCGCCGCGCCGTTGCCGTACGAGCCGCCGTCGAACAGTTCGCGCGCGGCGGTCGCCCAGTGCGCGCCGCGCTCCAGCCGGTCGAGGAGTTCGAGCGCGCCCATGCCGTAGCGGCGGCCGACGTCTCGGTGCCGGACGAACGACGCGGCCAGCGCGTCCTGGTCCACGCCGCCGTGCCGTTCCAGGACGGCCACGACCGAACACGCCATCTCGGTGTCGTCCGACCACTCCCACGGCTCGGGCGGCAGGTCGCGCAGTGCGGACAGCCCCCGGTTGGCGCGGGCGAAGAACTGGTCGCCGAAGGCGTCCCCGGCGGCGAGCCCGGCGAGCGCGTCGCGGGCGAGGGCGGAGCGGGCGGCCGGGGTGAGGGGCATGGGAGTCCGTCCGGAGAGAGTCGTCGTGACGTCGTCGTTCGTTAAGAGGGAGTCTCGTCCCCGCAAATCCGGGTACGCGACCTTTTAATCGACCGGACCCTGCCCAACCTACGGTCGCGTAGGTTACGGTGGCGTAGGTAGGCCCGCGACAGAAGCAACAGGAAAGGGTGACGCATGACTACAGCCCCCGCAGTCGACTCTCCACGCCGTGAGGCACGGCCGGAGATCGACCCATCGCCGCGCGGCGCGGCGGAGAAGGTCCTGATCGCGGCGTTCACCACGGTCCCGTTCCTGGCGCTGTTCGCGGCGGTCCCGCTCGCGTGGGGGCGCTTCCTCGGCTGGTCGGACATCGTCCTGACCGCCGTCTTCTACTTCATCTCGGCCGGGGGCATCACCGTCGGCTACCACCGCTACTTCACGCACGGCTCGTTCAAGGCGAACCGCGGGCTCAAGATCGCGCTCGCCCTGGCCGGCGGGCTGGCGATGGAGGGCCCGGTCATCACCTGGGTCGCCGACCACCGCCGCCACCACAAGCACTCCGACAAGGAGTTCGACCCGCACTCGCCGTGGCGGTTCGGCGACGACTGGAAGGCTCTCGCCAAGGGCCTCGCGTGGGCGCACTACGGCTGGCTGTTCAACGCCAACCGCACGTCCAAGCAGCGCTTCGCCAAGGACCTCCTGGACGACCGCGACCTCACCCGCATCCACCGCTGGTTCCCCGGCCTCGTCGCCGTGTCGTTCCTGCTCCCGGCGCTGCTCGGCGGCCTGGCCACCTGGTCCTGGCAGGGCGCGCTGACCGCGCTGTTCTGGGCGGGCCTCGTGCGGATCACGCTCGTCCACCACGTGACATGGTCGATCAACTCGATCTGCCACACCTTCGGCGCCGAGCACTTCGAGGTGCGCGACAAGTCCCGCAACGTGTGGTGGCTGGCCATCCCGTCCCTCGGGGAGTCCTGGCACAACCTCCACCACTCCGACCCGACCTGCGCGCGGCACGGCGTGCTGCCGGGGCAGATCGACATCAGCGCGCGCGTCATCTGGGGCTTCGAGAAGGCCGGATGGGCCCGGGACGTCCGCTGGCCGACCGCCGAGCGGGTGGCGGCGAAACGCACGAAGCGCCCCGCTTGAGCGTCACAATTGTCCCCGTGACAGAACCCGCCCCCCGGTCGCGCAGGAAGCGGATGACCGGCAAAGAACGCCGTGAGCAGCTCCTCGACATCGGACGGACGCTCTTCGCCGCGCGCGGCCTGGACGGCACGTCGGTCGAGGAGATCGCCGCGGCGGCCGGGGTCTCCAAGCCCGTCGTGTACGAGCACTTCGGCGGCAAGGAGGGGCTGTACGCGGTCGTCGTGGACCGGGAGTTCGAGAAGCTGCTCGCGCTCGTCGCCGAGGCGCTGACCTCGGCGATCCACTACCGCCGCAAGCTGGAGAGCGCGGCGCTGGCGCTGCTGGAGTACATCGAGGAGAACCCCGACGGGTTCCGCATCCTCGTGCGCGACTCGCACGGCGGGACGGGCACCGGGAGCTACGCCAGCCTGCTCAGCGAGATCGCGGGCGAGGTCGAGCACCTCATGGCGCAGGAACTCGACCGGCACGAGTACGACGACAAGTTCGCCCCGATGTACGCGCAGATGCTCGTCGGGATGGTCGCGCTGACCGGCCAGTGGTGGCTGGACGTCCGCAAGCCCCGCCGCGAGGAGGTCGCCGCGCACGTGGTGAACCTCGCGTGGAACGGGCTGTCGGGCCTGGAGCCGAAGCCGACGCTGGATCCGCGCCGTCGCCGCAAGGAGATGGAGCGGATGGAGAAGCGGGCCGAGAAGCGGGCGGAGAAGGAACGCCGCGCCGAAGAGCGGGCGCAGCGTCGGAACCCGCCGGAGATGTGAGCGGGGCCGGTGGCCGTCCGGAGTTCGTCCGGAGGGCCACCGGCAGGGGTCGCCGGTCTCGGGTCACGAGCCCGGGTCGTCGGGATACCGCCCACCGCGGAGGTAGGCACACCGCAGGGGAACGAGTCATGTCACTCCCGCGGGGGCGGCATCCTGTCCTAGGGGCCGGCGCGTCCGGCCACGACGAAGACGCGCCTGAAGGGGAAGACCGTGCCGTACGGGGCGGCGGGGTAGGCCGTGCGCAGACGCGCGGCGAGGACGTCCAGGAACGCGGGCGCGTCCGGCCCGAGCGCGGTGACGACGGGCCGCAGCGCGGTCCCCTCCATCCACCGCAGGACGGGGTCGGCGCCGGTGAGGACCTGCGTGTACGTGGTCTCCCACGCGTCCACCGCGCAGCCGTGCCGGGCGAGCAGGTCCAGGTAGCCGGACGGGTCGAGGACGACGTCGTGGCGGACGGCCCCGGCGAGGCGGTCGCGCCAGCGGGGTTCGTCGCACAGCTCGCGCAGCAGGACGTGGCTCGGCGCGTCGAAGTTGCCGGGGACCTGGAAGGCGAGGCGTCCGCCGGGCGCGAGCGCGTCGATCCAGCGCAGCAGCAGCTCGGTGTGCCCGGGCACCCAGTGCAGGACGGCGTTGGACACGATGAAGTCGGGCGGTTCGGCGGGGCGCCACGTGCGGACGTCCCCGACCGCGAACCGCAGCCGCGCGGACGCGTGCGGACGGGCCGCCTCGATCATCTCCGGGGAGGAGTCGAAGGCTTCGATCTCGGCGTCCGGCCAGCGGCGCGCGAGCGTCGCGGTCAGCTCGCCGGAGCCGCAGCCGAGGTCGGCGACGCGGCGCGGGGCGTCCAGCGGGACGCGCGCGAGCAGGTCGGCGAAGGGCCGTCCGCGCTCGGCGGAGTAGGACCCGTAGCGCGCGGGGTCCCAGACGGCCGCTGGTTGTCTCGACATCAAGAAACAGCATGCCCCGGCCATATCTTGATGTCAAGAAAGACGTCTCGATATCGAGAAAGGTAGGGTGTCCGCATGCGGGACGAGGTGGACGGACTGGTCGAGGCCTGGGGCAAGGAGCGCCCCGACCTCGACGTGCAGCCGTTGTCCGTCCTCAGCCGCATCTCCCGGCTCTCCCGCCACCTGGACCGCGCCCGCCGCGCCGTGTTCGCCGCGCACGCTTTGGAGCCGTGGGAGTTCGACGTCCTCACCGCGCTGCGCCGCGCCGGGGACCCCTACGAGCTGAGCCCGGGACGGCTTTTGCGTGCGACGCTCGTCACGTCCGGGACGATGACCAACCGCATCGACCGGCTCGCCGCCGCCGGACTCGTCGAACGCCATCGCGACCCGGCCGACAAGCGCGGCGTGCTCGTCCGGCTGACCGGCGCGGGCCTCACCCGCGTGGACGCGGCCTTCGCGGACCTGCTGCACCGCGAGCACGCCATCCTGGACGTCATGACCGGCACCGACCGCGAGACGCTGGCCGGGCTGCTGCGGACGCTGCTCGTCCCGTTCGACTCGGGCGACTAGCCGACGTCCTCGGCGAGCATCAGCCACTCCTCCTCGACCTCGGCGGCCTCCGTCTGGAGCGCCTTGAGCCGCGCGTCCAGTTCCTGGAGGCGCGCGTAGTCGGTGGCGTGGGCGGCGAGCTGCTCGTGCAGCTCGGCCTGCTGCCGGGTGAGCTTGTCCAGACGGCGTTCGAGGCGGTCCAGCTCCTTGCGGGCCTTCCAGTCCTGGCCGCTCGCCGGCTTGGCCGCCGGTTTGGGGGGCGCCACCGGGCTGAGCCCCTCGGCGCGGCGGCGCAGGTACTCGTCCACGCCGCCGGGCAGCATCGCGACGCCGCCGTCGCCGAGCAGCGCCACGACGTGGTCGGTGACGCGCTCCAGGAAGTACCGGTCGTGGCTGACGACGACGAGCGTGCCCGGCCAGCCGTCGAGCAGGTCCTCCAGCTCGGTCAGCGTCTCGATGTCGAGGTCGTTGGTGGGCTCGTCCAGCAGCAGGACGTTCGGCTCGCCCATCAGCAGCCGCAGCACCTGGAGGCGGCGGCGCTCCCCGCCGGACAGGTCCCCGACGGGCGTCCACTGCCGGTCGCCGGGGAAGCCGAGGCGTTCCAGGAGCTGGCTCGCCGTCCACTCGCGCTTGCCGACCGTGATGCGGCGGCGGATCTCCTCCACCGACTCCAGCACGCGCCGCTCCGGGTCGAGGTCTTCGAGGTTCTGCGACAGGTGCGCGAGCTGGACGGTCTTGCCGCGCACGATCCGTCCGGCGGTCGGGGCGAGGGTGCCGTCCAGGAGGCGGAGCAGCGTGCTCTTGCCGCTGCCGTTGACGCCGACCAGCCCGACCCGCTCCCCCGGGCCGAGCCGCCAGGTCACGTGCGCGAACAGGTCGCGCTCGCCCACCCGGGCGGTGACGTCCTCCAGGTCCACGACGGTCTTGCCGAGCCGCGCCGTGGCGAACGTCGTCAGCTCGACGTCGTTGCGCAGCGGGGGCTCGTCGGCGATCAGCGCCTGCGCGGCGTCCACCCGGAACTTCGGCTTGGACGAGCGGGCCTGCGGGCCGCGCCGCAGCCACGCCAGCTCCTTGCGCAGCAGGTTCTGCCGCTTGGACTCGGTCGCGGCGGCGATCCGCGCGCGTTCGGCTTTGGCCAGGACGAACGCCGAATAGCCGCCCTCGTACCGCTCGACGCGCCCGTCCACGACCTCCCAGGTGCGGTCGGTGACCTCGTCCAGGAACCAGCGGTCGTGCGTGACGACGAGCAGCGCGACGCGGCGCGCCCGCAGGTGCCGCGCGAGCCAGTCGACGGCCTCGATGTCGAGATGGTTGGTGGGCTCGTCCAGGACGAGCAGGTCGGCGTCGGCGACCAGCAGCCGCGCGAGCGCGGCGCGGCGGCGCTCCCCGCCCGACATCCCGGCGAGCGCGGCGTCGAGGTCCACCTCGGGCAGCAGCCCGGCGAGGACGTCCCGGACGCGCGTGTCGCCCGCCCACTCGTGCTCGGCCCGCTCCCCGATCACCAGGGACCGGACGGTCGCCCCCGCGGGGAACTCGTCCCGCTGCGTCAGGACGCCGAGCCGCAGGCCGCGCGCGTGCGTGACGCGCCCGGTGTCCGGTTCGTCCACGCGCGCGAGGATCCTGACCAGGGTGCTCTTGCCGCCGCCGTTGCGGCCGACGACACCGATGCGGTCACCCTCGTCCAGCCCGAGCGACACGCCGTCCAGCAGAGGCTTCGGCCCGAACGCCTTCCCGGCGTTCTCCACGTTGATCAGATTCACGACGCCCCCAGCCTAGGCGCCCGCGACCCGAACCCGTTAACCGAGCGTCCGCTCAGGGCGCGGGCGGCGCGCCGCCACCGGGACGCGGGCCGTCCCGCGGGACGTCGGTGGGGCCGCTGTAGGGGTTCTGGCCGGGCGGCGGCCAGCCGCCGGGCGGCGGCGGCGCGGGCCGGCGGCTCCTGGCCGCCGCCGCGACCACCACGACGACCGCCGCGGCCATCATCGCCACCACGATGAGACCGAACAGGATCACCAGGATCGACACACCTCCACCTCCCGAACTCACGGGCACCGCCAGAACAAGTACTTCATGACACGGCCGCCCCCGCCACCGGGCCGGTCGCCCGGACGGCGTCCCGGACGGTCTCCTCGGCGGCGAGCGCGACCGCGAGGGCGTCGGCGTGCTCGGCGGTCTCGGCGAGGAACGCGCAGGTCGGGCCGGACCCGGAGACGATTCCGGCGAGCGCACCGGCGCGCGTCCCGGCGTCCAGGGTGGCGCGCAGGGACGGGCGCAGCGAGAGCGCCGCGTCCTGGAGGTCGTTGCCGAGCGCGGCGGCGAGGGCCTTGGCGTCCCCGGCGGCGAGCGCGTCCGCCAGGTCGTCGGTCGCGGGCGGCCACGGGAGCGCGGCGTCCCCGCGCAGCCGGTCGCACTCGCCGTACACGGCGGGCGTGGACAGGCCGCCGGACGCGGTCGCGAACACCCAGTGGAACGTCCCGGCGGCGGGCAGCGGGGCCAGCCTCTCGCCGCGTCCGGTGCCGAGCGCGGTCCCGCCCGCCAGCGCGAACGGGACGTCGCTGCCGAGCCGCGCGGCGAGGTCCAGCAGTTCGGCGCGGCCGAGGATCGGGACGCCCGGCTCGTCCCACAGCCGGGCGCAGGCGACGAGCGCGGCGGCGGCGTCCGCGCTGCCGCCGGCCATCCCGCCCGCGACCGGGATCGCCTTGCGCAGACGCAGCGCGACGCGCGGCTCCACGCCGAGCCGGGCCGCGACGAGCCGGGCCGCGCGGACGGCGAGGTTGCGGTCGTCCAGCGGCACGTCGTCCAGGGCGACGCGCGCACCGGGCACGGCCTCGACGGTCACCGTCAGCGCGTCGGCGGGGACGGCGGTGACCTCGTCGTGGAGCGAGACGGCATGGAAGACGGTGACGAGATCGTGGTACCCGTCGTCTCGCAGGGGGCCGACGCCGAGCCGCAGGTTCACCTTGGCCGGGGCGCGGACGGTCACAGCGCTCACGGCCGCCAGCCTAGGCCCCCCGGCTCATTCGCCGGGCGTGACCGGGACGTTCCGGGGGTTGAAGTACGGCAGCGTGGCCAGTTCGCGCAGCGCCGACACCGCGCGGTCGTCGCCGTCCACGGCGAAGCGGCGGCGGGTGTCGCGGCGCTCCTCGGCCTTCTCGTCGGAGTCGAAGTACAGGACGGCCTTGACCTGCGGGTTCTGGAGCACGACGGCCGCGCGCCGCAGCCATTCCGCGCGCCGCGTCCCGTAGGCGACGGGCGCGCCGAACTCGCCGATCATGATGGGCTTCGGCCGGTCCTTCGCCCAGTCGAAGAACAGCTTGGTCGACTCCGACAGATCGACGTAGGCCGACGACGGGGACGGCTCGGCGTCCGTGCAGATCCAGTCCACCTGGTCGTCGCCGGGGTAGTAGGACGGCGCGTTGCGCTCGGCGAACCCGCCCGCCGTCGGGCACCACACCCACGCGACGTTCGCGACGCCCTCCGCCGCGAAGATCGCCCGGACGTGCTTCCACGCGGCGACGAAGCTCGGCGCGTCGTGGATCCTGGACGTGACCCCGTCGGCGTCCATCTCCCGCTGCCAGCGCAGGAAGACGGGCTTGCCGAGCGCCTTGACCGCGTGCGCGCGGGCCTGGATGAGCCGGTCGAAGCGGCCGGAGACGATCTCCTTGGTGTCCCCGCCCTTCCAGGTGATCATGAGCTGGCGGGGTCCGGCGGCGACGGCGCGGTCCTCGGGGCCGGGGAAGTCGGCCTTCCAGCCGTAGTAGCGCTGCACGATGTCGACCTGGCGGCCGAGGCCGCGCTCCAGGGCCGCGACGGGCGCCATGCCGGGCTCGGTGGCGCCGCGTCCGGGGGCAAGGGCCCCGGCGGACGCGGGCGGTTCGGCCGGGGCCTCGCCGGACCGTCCGTCCAGCGGCCGGGGCGGCGCCCACACGCCGAAGTAGGCGCCCTTGGCGGGCGGCTCGGGCGCGACGCCCGCGCGGGTGGTGGTGGTGATGCGGGGCTCGGCGCCGGCGCCGTCACCGCACCCGGCCGCCGGGAGCGTCCCGGCCAGTGCGACCGCCAGCAGCGCGATCGTCCGCGCCCTGTGCCCCTTCAGCATGATCATCCGCCTTGCTCCCGTCCGGTGCGCCACCGAGACGATACTGTGCGATCCGGGCGAAGGCGGTCACGTCCAGGGCTTCGCCCCGCGCGCTCGGATCGACGTCGGCCGCCCGCAGCGCCCGCTCGGCGGCGGCGGGCGACCCGGCCCAGCCCGCCAGCGCGGCGCGGAGCGTCTTGCGGCGCTGCGCGAACGCGGCGTCCACGACGGCGAAGACCTCGGCGCGCGTCGCGGTGGTCGGCGGCGGGTCGCCGCGCGTGAACGCGACCAGGCCAGAATCGACGTTGGGGACGGGCCAGAACACGGCCCGGCCGACCGGTCCGGCACGCCGCGCCGTCCCGAACCAGGCGAGCTTGACCGACGGGACGCCGTAGACCCGTCCGCCCGGCGGGGCCGTCATCCGGTCGGCGACCTCGGCCTGGACCATGACGAGCACCCGCCGCAGCGACGGGAAGTCCGTCAGCAGCCGCAGCACGACGGGCACCGCGACGTTGTAGGGCAGGTTCGCGACGAGCGCGGTCGGCGGCGGGCCTGGCAGGTCGGTGACGCGCAGCGCGTCGCCCTGGACGACCTCCAGCCGGTCCGCGAGGCCGGGCGCGCGCGCCTCGACCGTCACCGGCAGCGCGGCGGCGAGCGCCGGGTCGATCTCGACGGCGACGACGCGGCGCGCGACGGGCAGCAGCGCCAGCGTGAGCGACCCGAGCCCCGGGCCGACCTCCAGCACCACGTCGTCGGCGGCGAGTTCGGCGGTGCGGACGATGCGCCGCACCGTGTTGCCGTCGATGACGAAGTTCTGCCCGAGCGTCTTGGTCGGCCGGACGCCGAGCGCCCCGGCCAGCGCGCGGACGTCGGACGGGCCGAGCAGTATGTCCCCCACGCGTCCAGTCTGTCAGCTCAGGAGAACAGGTAGCGTCCGCAGTTCGGCCACTGGCCCTGCCAGCGTCCGCCGACGCGCTTGTAGAGGAGCTGCGCGCGGTAGGTCTGCTCGGCGGCGGGCGCGTCGCTCGGCTTGCCGCTCCCGCCGACCGACGCCCAGGACGACAGTGAGAACTGGTACAGCCCGTAATAACCGGCGGGGTTCACCGAGCGGGGGTTGCCGCCCGATTCGCACTTGGCGAGCCCGGCCCAGTTGAGGCCCGCGACCGACCCGCTGGACGCGGCCTGCGGCCCGACGGCCAGGATCTGCGCGACCGGCTTGCTCTTGACCTTCCTGGCGAGGACGATCTCGACCTTCTTCTTGCCGCGCCGCGCGAACGCCGTCTTCACGACCGTCACGCCGGGCTTGGCCTTGCGCAGCACCTTCTGCGTGAAGGGCGGGAGCTTCGCGTCCTTCTTCTTCACGACCGGCAGCGTCGTCTTCACGATCTTGGTCTTCGGCTTGGAGAGCAGCCGGGTGATCTTGATCGTCCGCTCGGCGGGCTGGTCGGCCGCCGGATCCACCAGGTCGTAGCGACCGAGCTTCACGCCGGCCTCGGCGAGGACCTGCGCGACGGTCGTCCCGGTGGTCTTGGCGACCCGCTTCTTCTTGTCGATCACGATCGCGACCTCGCGCGCCGCGGGCGCGGACGCGCGGGGCGCGTCGTTGACGGCCGCGGCCTTGGGCGGCGCCTTGGTGTCGCCGCACCCGGCCAGGGCGGACACGGCGAGCAGCGCGCCGAGGGCCGCGCGGTAGTGACGCACGATGGGGTTCCTCCAGAGGGCGGGCCGGGCGCGGGGACGCCCGTCTCGATCCGCCGAAGACTAGAGGCACCGGGCCCACGATCGCCACTTAACCCCCGAATCCGGTGGTCACCGGACGTCCGGGACGGCCTTTCCGGCGGCCTACCAGGGGCCGAAGACGCGTTCGCCGTTCGCGTCGATGGCCGCCGCGAGGTCGGCGACGTCCAGGCCCTTGACGTCGGCCATCAGGCGGAGCGTGTGCGGGATCAGGTAGGACGCGTTCGGCCTGCCCCGGCTCGGGACGGGCGTGAGGAACGGCGCGTCCGTCTCGACCAGCAGCAGCTCGGGCGGCGCGGCGCGCAGGGCGTCGCGCAGCGGCTCGGCGTTCTTGAACGTGACGTTCCCGGCGAAGCTCATGAAGTACCCGCGATCGGCGCACGTCCGGGCCATCTCGGCGTCGCCGGAGAAGCAGTGGAAGACCACCTTGTCCGGCGCTCCCTCCTGCTCCAGGAGGGCGAGCGTGTCGTCGTGCGCCTCGCGGTCGTGGATCACCAGCGCCTTGCCGGTGCGCTTGGCGATGTCGATGTGGGCGCGGAACGAGCGGTGCTGGGCGTCCTTCGGCGCCGAGTCCCGGTAGTAGTCCAGGCCCGTCTCGCCGACCGCCCGGACGTGCGGCAGCGCCGCCAGCGCCGCGATCTCCTCCAGCACCGCCGCCGTGACCCCGGCCGTGTCGTTGGGGTGGATCGCGACGCCCGCGTACACGTCGTCGAACTGGGCGGCCGTGTCGGCGCACAGCCGCGACGACTCCAGGTCCACGCCGATCGTCACCAGCCGCGTGATCCCGACCGCGCGGGCCGACGCGAGCTGCTCCTCCACCGGCAGCCCCACCAGGTCCAGATGGCAGTGGCTGTCGAACACCGGCGCGGGCAGCGCCTCCGGCAACGGCGGAAACGCGCTCATGTGGTCTCCAGGCGGGCCAGTTCCTCGTCCACGACGGACGTGTCGAGCTTGGTGAACAGCGGCGTCGGCTTGGTGAGCGGCACGCCCGGCCTGATGGGCACGGACTCCCAGCGCGCCTCGGTGCGGTAGTCGCCGGTGAGGATCGTGTAGTCCGGACCGCCGTCCTCCGACACCGTCTCCAGGCGCGGCATCCCGCTCCACACGCCCTCGCCGCCGAGCATCTCGTAGACCTTCTGGGACGAGTTCGGCAGGAACGGCGTGAGCAGGGACTTGGCGTCGTCCACCACCTGGAGCGCCACGTGCAGGATCGACTGCACGCGGTCGGGGTCGTCCTTGAGCTTCCAGGGCGCCTGGTCCGACAGGTAGCGGTTGGCGTCCCGGACGACGTCCAGCGCCTCGGTGATCCCGTTCTTGAACCGCGACCGCTCCAGCTCCGCGCCGACCCGGTCGAACGCGCCGCGGCTGCGGGCCAGCAGCGCCCGGTCGGCGTCGGTCAGCTCGCCCGGCGCGGGGATCGCCCCGACGTTCTTGGCCGCCAGGTTCACCGACCGGTTGACGAGGTTGCCCCACGCCGCGACCAGCTCGTCGTTGTTGCGGCGGACGAACTCCGACCAGGTGAAGTCGGTGTCCTGGTTCTCCGGGCCAGCGACCGCGATGTAGTACCGCAGCGCGTCCACGTCGTAGCGGGCGAGGAAGTCCTGCACGTAGATGACGACCTGCCGCGACGAGGAGAACTTGCGCCCCTCCATCGTCAGGAACTCCGACGACACGACCTCGGTCGGGACGTTCAGCGCGCCGAGCGCCCCGGGCGTCCCGTCGTTGCCGCCCTGGCCGCTGTAGCCGAGCAGCATCGCCGGCCAGATCTCGGCGTGGAAGACGATGTTGTCCTTGCCCATGAAGTAGTAGGAGAGGGCCTCGGGGTCCTGCCACCAGGCGCGCCACGCGTCCGGGTCGCCGCTGCGCCGCGCCCACTCCACCGACGCCGACAGGTACCCGACGACCGCGTCGAACCAGACGTAGAGCTTCTTGGCGGCGTTGTCGCGCCAGCCGTCCAGCGGGATCGGGACGCCCCAGTCCAGGTCGCGGGAGATCGCGCGGGGCTGCAGGTCGTCCAGGAGGTTCGTGGCGAACTTCAGGACGTTCGGCCGCCACTGCCCCTGCTTGCCCTTCAGGTACCGGCCGAGGACGTCGGTGAACGCGGGCAGGTCGAGCATGAAGTGCTCGGTCTCCACGAACTTCGGCGTCTCCCCGTTGATCCGGCTGACGGGGTTGATGAGGTCGATCGGGTCGAGCTGGTTGCCGCAGTTGTCGCACTGGTCGCCGCGGGCGCCGTCGTAGCCGCAGATCGGGCAGGTGCCCTCGATGTAGCGGTCCGGCAGGGTGCGCCCGGTGGACGGCGAGATGGCGCCCATCGTCGTCTTCGGGAAGATGTACCCGTTGTCGTAGAGGCCCTTGAAGACCTCCTGCACGACCGCGTAGTGGTTGCGGGTCGTGGTGCGCGTGAACAGGTCGTACGACATGCCGAGGCCGAGCAGGTCCCTGGTGATGACGTCGTGGTACCGATCGGCGAGCTGACGGGCGGTGACGCCCTCCTTGTCGGCCTGCACCTGGATCGGGGTGCCGTGCTCGTCGGTGCCGCTCACCATGAGGACCTGGTTGCCCGCCATCCGCTGGTACCGGGCGAACATGTCGCTCGGGAGGGCGAACCCGGAGACGTGCCCGATGTGGCGCGGCCCGTTGGCGTACGGCCACGCGGGCGCGGTGAGAATGTGGCGGCTGGTGGACGACATGCCACCAAGGTTAGAGGGCCGCGGACGGGGATCGGCACCGGATAACCGTCCCGCGTCGATAGCCTGACCGGGCGGACGAAAGGCGTCCGGCACGCGGAGGTGACGAACCGGAATGCTCCAGACCACGGCCCCCTCGGAATCCGAACGGGACACGCCGGCCCGCCCGCGCCTGCGGCGGATCGCGGGGCTGTCGGGCCTGGTCGCCGCGTGCGCGCTCGTCGCCCAGTGGGTCGTGAAGACCCCGCCTTTGTACTTCGACCCTTATTACGTGTGGCTCGGCGCGCGGGACTGGCCGCACATTCCGCTGAGCCAGTGGCCGTTCTCCGAGGTCCCGCACCAGGTGACGCGGATCGGTCTCGTCCTGCCCGCCCGGCTGGCGCAGGAGGTGCTCGGCGCGGGGACGACCGCTTATTACACGGTCGCTTTCACCGGCGGCTGTCTGTTCTTCGTCGGCACGTATCTGCTGGTGCGGTCGCTGTTCGGGGACGTGGCGGGGGTCGTGGCGTCCCTGTTGCTGCTCGTCCACCCGTTCTTCACGCTCACCAACCCGTACGGGCACGAGATCACGTGGTCGATGGGCGTGATGCTGCCCGACATGCCCGGCGCGGGGCTGTTCGCGATCGGGATGGCCGGGCTCGTCGTCGCGAGCCGCCGCACCGGACGCGCGCAGACCCGGATGCTGCTGCTCGCCGGGACGTGCCTCGGAACGTCGTTCCTCATCCGCGAGTTCCTGGCGTTCCTGTTCCTCGCCATCCCGGCGTACCTGGCGCTGCTGCGGATCCCGTGGCGGCGCAACGTCACGGTCGGGATCCCGATGGCGCTGATCCTCGCGTTCGACCTCGTCCACAACGCGCTGGTGTGGGGCGACCCGTTCGCCGGGATCCTGTCGGCCGCCGAGCACGGCGGCGTCTCCCGCGACTACGTGACGCGGCGGCTGGCGGCCGAGTCGTTCTGGCGCGCGATGCACGACTGGAACCCGCTCGGAACGGTCCTGGTCGGCGCGCTGGCGCTGACGGTCGTCGGCTGGATCGTCACGCGGGACCGGCGGCTCGCGCTGTGCCTGGTGTGGTTCTTCGTCCTGGCCGTCCCGCTGACGCTGTTCGCCGGGACGATCGACCCCGAGCACGTCACGCTGCGCGCCTGGCTGCTGCGGTACTGGTTCGGGGTGTTCCCGCCGCTGCTGGCCGGGGGCGCGGGGACGCTGATCCTTCTCGCGCCGCGCGTGCCCGTCCCGTTCCGCCGCGCCGGGGCCGTCGCCGGGGCGGCGCTGTGCGCGGTGTACGTCGTCGCGGCCGTGCGGGCGGTGCCGAGCCTGCCGCGCGACACGGCCTGGACCGAACTGCGCGGCTACCTCCAGGGACGCGACGACCTGCCCGTCCTGGTCGCCGACCGGCGCCTGGCGCAGACCCTGACCTTCTACACGCGCTCCCCCGGCGGCGACGTGCGGTGGCACGGGCGCATCGAGGACTTCCCGCACACGTCCCCCGGCCCCGCCCCGACGGACGCGCCGATGCTCTACACCCGGTGGCGCGGCCAGGAGTCGCAGATCCTCGGCGGGTGGCGGCCGACCGCGCAGGCGGGCTGGACGCGGCTGTGGCACTCGTCCGACGACGTCCTGGAGATCTGGACACCGCCGCGCTGACGCACCCGGTCGGCGGCGTTCGGAGCCGACGCGTCCGGGCCGTCCGCCTCGCGACGGTTCGGAGCTAACGCGTCCAGGCGACCCAGCCGGGGCCGTTCGGGTCGGCGCCGTGGCGGACGGCCGCGACGCGCCAGCCTGCGGGAGCGCCGCCCCGCCACGTCGTCGCGGGGGCCTGACGGCCGTCCCAGGCGGCGAAGACCAGGCCCACGTTCGTGGGCGGCGGCGAGTTCCAGCCGCCGTAGCCGGTCATGTCCGTCCACCAGACGCGGTAGCCGAGCGGCAGCCGGACGTCCCACGGAATGGACCAGTCGATCGCCACGGACGGGTGCGACCCGCGCGGCACGACGTCGCTGAGGTCGCTCACGGCGACGGAGTGCCTGTTGAGCGGCCCGGAGATGCGGTCCAGCGCCGTCGTGACGACCGTCAGCCCGAGCGCCGCGTAGAGCACCGCCACCAGCGCGGGACCGGAGCGGCGCGGACGTGACGCCAGCAGGGCCAGCCCCAACAGCACCAGCCCGGCGACGGTGGCGGGCCACAGCCGGAACTCCGTCCAGTTCCAGGTCAGCAGGGACGTCTCGGGGAAGTCGTAGGGCTGGTAGTCGTAGGTCGACAGCCGGTCCCCCGCGAACCGGTCCACGACCACCGCCGTCCCGACCAGGGCGAGGGCGGTCGCGGCGGCGGGCCACAGCACGTTCCGGCGCGGCGTCCGCAGCAGCGTCGCGACACCCACCGCGAACAGGATCGGCAGCATCATCGCCAGGTAGCGGGCGTAGACGTAGTTGCCGACGCGGTGCTCGTCCGGCAGCGCCGCCGACGTGGCCACCGCGACGCCCGCGACGATCCCGAGCAGCGCCAGCGCCAGCGCGCGCAGCGGTCCGGGCGTCCGCCGCCGCACCGCGACGCGGCCGATCGCCAGCAGCCCGAGCCCGGCCATGCCGCCGGTGATCGCGAGCTGGCACCAGAGTTGGCCGGTGGCGAGGCCGAGCGTCCAGCCCAAGCCGTCCGGGCTCGTCAGCCGGACGGCGAGGTTGTGCCCCAGCTTGTTGTCGCCGTGCGGGTACAGGACGGGCAGCAGCCGCGCGTTCATCGCCATCCCGGCGCCCGTCACCGCCGCCAGCGCGGCCAGCCCGGCCGCCTGCGCCCGCCACGGCCGCCACCGCAGCACCAGCGCGGCCAACAGCAAAGCGCCCTGCGCGGCGAGCAGCAGCACCCCGCGCGTGTGGCAGGCGTAGGCATATGCGGCGAGCACCGACGCGCCGGCCGCCTGCAACGACGCCGCGCGTACCGATCCCTTCCCCGTCAACCACGAATGGGCGCACAGCAGCCAGCCCAGCGTGACGACCGGGAGCACCGCGTCCGTCAGCGCGAACTCGGAGAAGAACAGCACCGCCGGCAGGACGGCCATGACGTGCCCGAACAGATACGCGCGGCGGCGCGTCAGCCCGAGCCGCCGCAACAGGACGTACCCGAGTGGCAGCATCAGCGCGCTGACCAGCGCGTTGATGACCAGCATGATCTCGTAGACGGTGTCGGGCCGGTGCGCGAGCCAGAACGCGGGCGCCAGCAGCAGCGGATAACCGCCGCGGTACACCGTCCCGTACGACAGGTCGGCGCCCGGACCGCCCGTCAGGACGCGCGCCGAGAACAGGTAGCCCAGCTCGTCCGGCGACGCCACCGGCATCGACTGCCCGCGCGAGAACCACACCCGCAACGCGACCTGCGCGACCCAGCCGAGCACCAGGGCGAGCGGCAGCCGGCGGACGGCGAGCGCGGCGAACCGGCCGCCGCGCGCGGGCGGGGCCTGTTCGGCGGCGCGGACGGGGGCGGAGGGCGAGAGGGTCACGGGCGGTCCACCGGGGGAGGGACGGCGTCCCGAACGCGCGGCCGGGCCGGGACGGGGAGCGGGAACATGACCGGCCCAGCGTGCCACGCGCTGATCGTCCGGCCGGTGGATCGGCCGAAACAGTCAGGAAGTTCTCGGAATCGCGGACCCATCGTGTCCACAACGTTACGGGACGTGCTGAAAAGACCGGGAACGTGGGTGTCACCGGTCGGCCGGACCCGGGGGGTGCAGCGGACGGTGCTCAGTCCCGCGCGGGCTCGGCGGCCGCGCCCTCGGCCGCGACCTTCTCCGCCGCCTCGTCCACGACGTCCGCGGCCTCCTCCGCCGCGTCCACCACGAGCGGGTGGCGGCGCCGGATGCCGAGGATGCT
The DNA here is from genome assembly GCF_002911665.1 of Actinomadura rubteroloni. Taxonomy (NCBI): domain Bacteria; kingdom Bacillati; phylum Actinomycetota; class Actinomycetes; order Streptosporangiales; family Thermomonosporaceae; genus Actinomadura; species Actinomadura rubteroloni. The sequence continues at coordinate 1,684,193 of NZ_MTBP01000001.1, read as the reverse complement.
GACGAACAGCGACGCGAACAACTGCTGGAGGCTCATGACCAGCGCGGTCGCCGCCGGGACGACGATGCGCAGCGAGTGCCGCGGGTCCAGTTCGCCGAAGCTGTGGACGCGCCAGTGCATCAGCGACGCCACCAGGCCGCCGAGCCCGGCCAGGGCCAGCAGCCCGCCGAACACGAGCCCGCGCTCCAGGCTCCACCACCGCAGCAGCTTGCGGACGCGGGTGTCGTCGGGGAGGAACCCCTCCTCCATCGCGTACACCTTGGTGAGCAGCGCGAACAGCACGGCCTGGAAGCCGATGATCATCGCGGCGCCCGCGCCGACCAGCGTGTCCACGTCGAACGCGATGCTGCCGACGCGCACCGGGCCGAACGCCAGCGCGGCCCCGGCGACGAGCCCGACCGTCATGAAGACCAGGCCGGGGATGAGGAACAGCCAGCGCGGGCTGTACAGCATGAGGAAGCGCAGGTGGCGCCAGCCGTCGCGCCAGGTGTTGAGGTGCGGCGGGCGTGACCGTCCGTCCTGCGAGAGCGTGGTGGGACGCTCGCGGATGTCGTACTTGGCGAGCGTGGCCTTCACCACCATCTCGCTGGCGAACTCCATGCCGCCCGTCTGGAGGCCGAGCCGCAGGATCGACGCCTTGTTGAACGCCCGCAGCCCGCAGTGGAAGTCGCCGATCTTGCTGCCGAAGAACAGCCGGCCGACGAAGCTGAGGACGGGGTTGCCGAGGTAGCGGTGCAGCGGCGGCATGGCCCCGGACGCGATGCCGCCCTGGAACCGGTTGCCCATGACGAGGTCGGCCCCGTCGCGCAGGTCCTCCAGGAACGGTCCGAGGGTCGCGAAGTCGTAGGAGTCGTCGGCGTCGCCCATCGCGACGTACTTGCCGCGCGCGGCGCGGATGCCGCCCATGAGCGCGTTGCCGTAGCCCTTGTCGGCGACCGGGACGACCCGCGCCCCCGCCTCCCGGGCCAACTTCTGACTGCCGTCGGTGCTGCCGTTGTCGGCGATGACCACCTCGCCGTCGATGCCGGCCTCGTCGAAGAAGGCGACCGTCTTGCGCACGCACGTCGCGACGGTTTCGGCCTCGTTCAGACATGGCATCACTACGGAGAGTTCCACGCGATCTCCTTCGCTACCGCTGCGACCCTCTGCGGTAGTTTCGACTACGCTCGCTGTCTTGGCGCCCGCCCCCGGTGGGCGAGGACCGCACCGGCCGGACTCGCGGGGACCGCGAGCGGCACGCCAGGGGAACAAGCATAGGGGCACAGCCGCCTGGAAAGGTTGGAGCGGGTGACGCTCACCGGAAAGGGCACCGCCATCAGCGGAGACGCCACCGACGCGCCCGTCGCCGTCGCGCCCCCGGCCGCGCCGCGCGAGCGCGAGCGGACGGCCGCCGTCCGCGAGCGGGCCTCGGGGCTGTGGGCGCTGGTCCGGCGCCACCCGCTGTTCGCCGTGATCCTCACCGTCGCCGCGCTGCTGCGCGCCGACACCATGATCGGCTACACGCCGGCCATGTACTTCAACGACAGCTTCGACTACCTGCACGTGGCGATGAAGCCGTACCCGCACCCGCTGCGGCCCGACGGCTACTCGTTCCTGCTGCTCGTCCTGAAGCCGTTCCACAGCTTCGCGCTGGTGGTGTTCGTCCAGCACCTCATGGGGCTGGCGATGGGCGTGATGATCTACGCGCTGCTGCGGCGGCGGTTCCGGCTGCCCAAGTGGGGCGCGGCGCTCGCGACCGTCCCGGTGCTGCTGGACGCGTACCAGATCGAGCTGGAGCACCTCATCCTGTCCGACACCCAGTTCGCGTTCCTGGTGGTCGCGGCGGTGACGGCGCTGTTGTGGCGGGACAAGGCGACGTGGCGCCTCGGCGCGGCCGTCGGTTTCATCATCGGGCTGTCGTGGCTGACTCGGTCGGTCGGCGCGCCCGTGCTGCTGGGTGTGCTCGTCTACCTGCTGATCCGGCGGGCCGGCTGGCGGGTGCTGGTGGCCACGCTGGTGGCGTGCGCGATCCCGGTCGTGGCGTACATGGGCTGGTACCAGCTCGACAGCGGCAAGTTCGCGATCACCGAGTCGAACGGAATCTTCCTCTACTCGCGCGTCTACAAGTTCGCGGACTGCCACAAGATCGACAATCTGCCGGTCGAGGAAATGCCGCTCTGCACCGAGCCGCAGAACCGCCTCCCGAACTCGCAGGACGGCATCTGGAACGCCAAGTCCCCGCTCAACCGCTACCCCGGGACGCGGTTCAGTCCCGAGCAGAACGCCACCGCCAACGACTTCGCCAAGCGCGCGATCATCGCCCAGCCGGGCGACTACCTGCGCGTCGTCGCGCACGACTTCTTCCGCGTCTTCCAGTGGCGCCGGACGGTCTTCCCCGACCCCGCGACGTACGCGCAGTACGAGTTCGGCGCCCGCAGCGGGACGCTCCCCAACTGGCGGATGGACAGCGACTCCACCGCCGCCGACGAGGCCATCGCCTATGAGCACGGCGGCGCCCGCACCCGCGTGGTCGAGCCGTTCGCCGGGGTGATCCGCGGCTACCAGGACGTCTTCTACCTGCGCGGGACGCTGGTCGGCGCGATCCTGCTCGTCGGGCTCGCCGGGCTGCTCGTCATGTGGCGGCGGCTCGGCGGACGGGCGCTGCTGCCGTGGGTCCTTGCGACCGGGCTGCTGCTGGCCCCGGCGGCGACGGCCGAGTTCGACTACCGGTACGTCCTGCCCGCGGTGCCGCTGGCGTGCCTGGCGGCCGGGATGGCGTTCGCGCCGGCCGTCCGGTCGCGCGTGTCCCGGCCGCGGTGGCTCACCAGGCGTGCAGGCGCCTGAGCCGGCTCATCAGCCGCGGGTCGCCGTCGTGGCGTGAGCGCGGGACGGCCGGGCTCCGCTGGTACGGGGCCGAGTAGAGGTTCCCGCTGTGGCAGTCCGGGCAGTCGTGCCCGGTCCACGGCGGGACGCACGGCCGTCCGTCGCTCTGGTAGACGGTCGCGGCCCGTCCGTCGTGGACGACGTCGAACTGCTCCTGCCAACGCGTGCCGCAGTTCTGGCACTCGTAGGCCCACGCTTCGTGGCTCGTCCACGTCTCGCGCATGGCCGCCACCCCCCTTGTGAGACCGCCACTCCCCTTCCCCGGTTCGTTATTACCGGCCCGGCCGGACACATGCCCGAAAAGTCCGGTTTATTTGTGGGCGACCACGGCGTCGTACACGACGCGCTTCGGAACGCCGTTCTCCTTGGCGATCGCGGAGATCGCCTCTTTCCTGGGCGTCCCTTGGGCTTCGCGTGACGCGACGGCGGCGGCCAGCTCCTCCGGATCGGTGATCGCCCCGGTCTCCTGGGCGCCGCCGACCACCAGCGTGATCTCGCCGCGCGCGTTCTCCTCCGCCCACGCCGCCAGCTCGCTGAGCGGGCCGCGCCTGACCTCCTCGTAGGTCTTGGTCAGCTCGCGGCAGACGGCGGCGGGACGGTCCCCGCCGAACGCCTCCGCCATCGCCGTCAGCGTCACCGCGAGCCGGTGCGGGGCCTCGAAGAACACCAGCGTGCGGGGCTCGGCGGCCAGCGCGGCGAGACGGCGCGCCCGCTCCCCCTGCTTGCGCGGCGGGAAGCCTTCGAAGCAGAACCGATCGGTGGGCAGACCCGACATGATCAGCGCGGTCGTCACGGCGGACGGTCCGGGGAGCACCGACACGCGGACGTCCTTCTCCACGGCCGCCCGCACCAGCCGGTAGCCCGGATCGGACACGCCGGGCATCCCGGCGTCGGTGATCACCAGGACGTCGCGGCCGGCGAGCAGCTCGTCCAGCAGCTCGGCGGCGCGGGCCGTCTCGTTCTGGTCGTGGTACGACACGATCCGTCCGGTGGGCGCGACGCCGAGGTCGCCGGTCAGGCGCCGCAGCCGCCGGGTGTCCTCGGCCGCGATGACCGGGGCGGTCTCCAGGGCGGCGCGCAGGCGGGGGGACGCGTCGTCCGTCCGTCCGATCGGCGCGGCGGCGAGCAGCAGCGTTCCCGTGTCCTCGTTCACCCGGCCATTCTCCCCGCTGGGTTATCCACAGGCCAATGCCGCGATGTCGCTCCGGCGCCGCCCGCCCCTACGATGTCGGAATGGCCACGACGGACTACGCACCCGCCGGGGACCCTCCCCTCGGACGGTCCCGGCCCCGCACGCTGCGCGACTGGGTCGTCCCGCCGGTCCCGGGCGACGCGCTGCGCGGCTGGCTGGGCCCGCTGCTCGTGACGCTGTTCGCGGGCGTGCTGCGCTTCACCGGGCTCGGGCAGCCGAAGGCCGTCGTGTTCGACGAGACCTACTACGCCAAGGACGCGCTGTCCCTGCTGCGGTTCGGCTGGGAGCACAACACCGCCAAGGACGCCGACAAGGCGCTCATCGCGAACCCGCACGCCTACATCTGGTCGGACGGGCCGTCGTTCGTCGCCCATCCCCCCGTCGGCAAGTGGATGATCGCGATCGGCGAGCAGATCTTCGGGGCGACGCCGTTCGGGTGGCGGTTCGTCCCGGCGCTGGCCGGAACGCTGTCGGTGCTGATCCTGTGCCGGGTCGCGCGGCGGATGACGGGCTCGACGCTGCTCGGCTGCGCCGCCGGGCTGCTGCTCGCGGTGGACGGCCTCGCGTTCGTGACGAGCCGCGCCGCCCTGCTCGACGTGTTCGTCATGTTCTGGGTGCTGGCGGGCTTCGCCTGCCTGGTCGCCGACCGCGACCGTTCGCGGCGGCGGCTCGTCGAGAAGATGGAGGCCGGGCACGCGTCCCGGTCCGGCCCGTTCCTGCTGCACGGCTGGCGGATCGCGGCGGGGGTGTGCCTCGGCCTCGGCCTCGGCACCAAGTGGACGGCCGTGTTCTACATCGCGGCGTTCGGTGTGATGGTCCTGCTCTGGGACGTCGGCGCCCGCCGCGCCGCCGGGGTGCCCGCGCCGTGGGCCGGGATGCTGCGGTGGGAGGCCGGCCCGGCGTTCCTGCAGTTGGCCGTCGTCGGCGTCGTGACGTACTACGCGACGTGGTGGGGGTGGATCTTCAAGGCCGGCGGGTGGGGACGCGGCGAGGTGTCGTCCAATCCGCTGTGGCGCCCGTTCGAGGCGATCCCCCGGCTGTACGAGTACAACAAGGAGATGCTGAGCTTCCACACCGGGCTGGAGGCCAAGCATCCGTACCAGTCGTGGCCGTGGAACTGGCCGATCCTGAAACGCCCGGTGGCGTTCTACTACACCGAGCCGAAGAACTGCGGGGCGGCGCGGTGCTCCCGCGAGATCCTCGGCATCGGGACGCCGGCGCTGTGGTGGGGGGCGGCGCTGGCGCTCGTCCTCGTGTTGTTCCTGTGGATCCGGATGCGGGACTGGCGCGCGGGCGCGATCCTGCTCGGCTACGGCGCGGGCTGGGTGTCGTGGTTCCCGTCGGCGTTCCAGCACCGGACGATGTTCCTCTTCTACACGACGCCGATGATCCCGTTCATGTGCCTGGCGCTCGTCCTGGTCTTCGGCTACCTGATCGGCCCGGCGCCGAAACCGGGCGTGCTGACCGCGCCGGACGCCTCGTCGCGCCTTCCCTCGCCGTCGGCGCGGCGGCTGGTCGGCGCGGCCACGGCGGGCGCGTTCGTCCTGGTGGTGCTGGTGAACTTCGCCTACTTCTACCCGATCTACTCGGCCAAGATCATCCCGTACGACTCCTGGCACGCCCGCATCTGGTTCGATAGCTGGATCTGAACTCCCGGTCACGGTCCGGAGTCGATCGGGGACCGCTGAGCTGCGCTTTCGGGGCCACGGCTGCGGACGGTGACCGGACGGGCTTTCGCGAACGTTCACGGCTCCCTCATATCGACGCCACGCGGCGGGCCGGGCGGCGCTCTAGCTTCATCGGGCCGGATGAAGCGAAGAGAGCCGAGGTCGTTCCCCATGTCCCTGCGTCGTGTCCTCGTCGGCCTGGCCGTCGTGCCCGCGCTGCTGACGCCCGCCGTCGCGCACGCGTCCCCGGGCGGCGCGCCTCGCCCGGTGCTCCCCCAGAAGACCCATTTCGACCTCCAGGCCCATCGCGGCGGGCTCGGGCTCACCACCGAGGAGTCGCTGGAAGGGTTCGCCAAGGCGCTGCGGCTCGGTGTCAGCACCCTGGAGCTGGACACCCACGTCACCAAGGACGAGAAGGTCGTCGTCAACCACGACCGGCAGATCAGCGGCACCAAGTGCCGCGACACCGGCCCGGTCGCGCCGGGCGACCCGATGTACCCCTACGTCGGCAAGTACATCAAGGACCTCACGCTCGCCCAGATCAAGACGCTGGACTGCGGCTACCAGCAGTTGCCCGGGTTCCCCGAGCAGGAGGTCGTGCGCGGGTTCCGGATGGCCGAGCTGAAGGACGTCCTGAACCTCGTCAAGTCCTACCGCGCCAGGCAGGTCGCGCTGAACATCGAGACCAAGGTCGAGGCGGGCGCGCCCGAGCAGACCGCGCCGCGCGAGCTGTTCATCCGCCGCGTGTTCGAGGAGATCCACGCCTCGGGCATCGAGGACCAGGTCACGATCCAGTCGTTCGACTGGGGCGCGCTGAAGGTCATGCACCGGCTCGCGCCGTCCTGGCCGCTGGTGGCGCTGACGAACTACGACTTCTTGCAGGTCGGCAAGCCGGGGGCGTCGCCGTGGCTCGGCGGGATCGACGCCGACGACTTCGGCGGCGACTTCGTGAAGGCCGCCGCGTCCGTCCCCGGCGTCCGGGCGCTGTCGCCGGTCTACGGCTTCCCGCAGAGCGGAAAGGTCGGCGACCCGGGCTTCCGCTTCTACGTCAGCCCCGCGATGGTCGCGGAGGCGCACGCGCGGCGGCTCACGGTCGTCCCGTGGACGTGCGACGACCCGGCGACCGTCGAGGCCCTGATCGACATGGGCGTCGACGGGATCATCACCGACTACCCGGACCGCGTCCGCAAGATCATGGCCGAACGCGGCATGCGCCTCCCGAAGTCCTACGCCCGCCCCTGACCCGTCCGCCCCGGGCGCCCTCCACCGCGCCCGGGACCCCCGCGCCCGGCGCTCGGCGCCGCGAGAGAGCGCGCAGGGGGCGCGCGACCAGCTCACCGCGCGAGCACGCAGCGCAGCCCTCGCCCGGCGCTCGGCGCCGCGCGCCGCGCAGGGGAAGCCGGCTCACCGGGCTCGGGCCGCGCGGGCGCGGTGCTCGCCCGGGGGGCCGGACCGTCCGTCGCGCGGGTGCGCGCCGCCGCGCGACGGGGCGCGCGGCGGCGCCAGCCGGGCGGCGACGCCGTTCACCGTCTGGCCCATCGCGATGTAGCGGGCGAGCCCGGTCCGCGTCATCATCACCCAGCAGATGCGGGGCGGGTGCGCGATGCCGAGATCGCCGCCGCCGTCCCGCAGGGCCTTCCACAGGCGCACCACCGCCCCGATGCCGGACGAGTCGAGGAAGCCGACCTCCTCGAAGTCCAGGACGACCCGCGTCGGCCGGTCCGCCGTCCCGGCCAGCCGGAAGTACTCCTCCACCATCTCGTGCGCGTTGCCGAAATCCAGATCGCCGGACACGTACGCCACGGTGCAGCCGCTGGAATGACCTGTGTCCAGCCGCACCCGGACGTCCCGTCGCATGGGTCCACCCCCGTCGCCTCCGAAGGAACAGGGCTGTACCCCGAGGCCACAGGGTCATTCCGATCGCGCACATTCCGCCGACGACCTGGGACGATGCGGAAACGGCTATGAATGGCGGACGTGTATCGGTATTGGACACCGTCGCCGACGTTCTGCTGTTGTCGTCCCATGCAGCGATCACTTCGCCGGCGCGCGCTCCTCGCCTCGTCCGTCCTCGCCGCGTCCGTCGCCCTCGGCGCGGCGGGATGCGACGGGTCGTCGGCGCCGGCCGTCCCGCGAGCGGCGACCACCGACGCCGTCCCGTCCGTCACCGGACGCATCGACGCCCTCGAACGCTCCTACGCGGGCCGCATCGGCGCGTTCGCCGTCGACACCGGCAACGGCCGGACCGTCGCGCACCGCGCGGACGAACGGTTCGCCTTCGCGTCCACCTTCAAGGCCGCGCTGGCCGCGGCGGTCCTCCACAAGGCGCGCGTGAGCGACCCCGGCCTCCTCCACCGCCGCCTCCACTGGACGGCGGACGACCTGCTCCCCAACTCCCCCGTCACCGAGAAGCACATCACCGACGGCCTCACTGCCGCCGAGCTGTGCCGCGCGGCCATCACCCGGAGCGACAACACGGCGGCGAACGTTCTGCTGAAGCAGGTGGGCGGCCCGGCGGGCGTGACGCGTTACCTGCGCTCCCTCGGCGACTCCGTCTCCCGCCTGGACCACAACGAGCCCGCCCTCAACCAATGGAAACCGGGCCAGCGTCAGGACACCGTCACCCCCGCCGCGATCGGACGCGACCTCGCCTCCGTCACCGTGGGCCGCGCCCTCGCCGCCCCCGATCGGGCGCAGCTCAATGTCTGGCTGCGCGCCACGGTCACCGGCGACGCCCGGATCCGCGCCAGCGTCCCCGGGAACTGGCTCGTCGGCGACAAGACCGGCACCGGCTCGACGTACGGAACGGCCAACGACATAGCCGTCGTCACGCCCCCCGGCCACGCTCCTTTGATCATCGCCATCTACACCAACCGCAACGACCCGAAAGGCGACGCCGACGAGTCCGTCATAGCCCGCACCACGACCCTCCTCATCGAAGGATTGGGCCTCGCCCCCGGCCACCGGCCCTGAAGCCCGCGCGGGCTTCAGGGTCAGTCGAACCAGTCGGGGTCGCCGGACTCGATGAGCGTCCTCAGTTCCGCGCGGTCGTGCCAGGCGGTGCGCATCAGGGCGCCGAGGGCTTTGAGGGCGTCGGGATCCTCGCCGTAGGCCACGAAGGTTCCGGCCTCGGGGTCGAGCCCGAACCGGCCTTCCAGTTCCGGTGCGCGGGTGCTCACCGCCGAGCGCGCCACGCCCGCCCAGCCGTATCCGTTGCCGTACTGGCCGCATTCCTCGAAGACGTCCTCCAAGTCGACCATGTGCTGGTCGCCGAGCATGAGGCAGAAGTGGCCCGGCTTGTGGTCGTACTCGAAGAAGATGAGCGGCGCGAAGGTGGTCCGGTCGGTCATGCGGCGAACCTAGCGGGCGCCCCGGACATTCGGGGGCAGTCCGCTTCTCCTGGATCGGACCCTGGTAGATCGGTTGCGGGACGCATTGGATGGGTCCGATACGCGTCCCGTGAGCGGCAGGAGGATGGGCGTGGGGGAAATGACCGGCCGAAGCGACGACGGCACGACGTCCGATCGCGCGGCGGAGGCGGCGGGACGGTTCGCGCGGCGGGCATGGGCCGATCTCGGCGGCGATCCGGCGCTGCTGGAACTGATCACGTCGCCGGGGGACGCGGTTCCGCTGCCGTCCGCGCTGCCGGTCGGTGAACTGGCGGCCGACGGTGTGGGGGTCGCGTCGCTGGCGGCCGACGTCGTCCGGGCGCGGCGGTTCGGCGGCGAGGTCGCCCCGGTGCTCCTCACGGCCGACCGAATCGCCGCGTCGTACCAGAGCGAGCGGCTGTTCCGGCTGGACGGACGTCCCGGCGAGGCGTGGGCGGCGCTCTCCGGCTTCTGGCGCGCGGACGACGGCTGGATCCGCACCCACGGCAACTACCCGCACCACGCCCGGCGGCTGCGGTCGTTGCTCGGCCTCGCCGCCGGTGTCCGGCCCGCCGAGTTCCGCGCCGCCGTGGCCCGCCACAACGCCGCCGACCTGGAGGAACGCGCGGTGGCGGCGGGCGCGGTCGTCGCGGCCGTCCGGACGCCCGAGCAGTGGCGGGATCATCCGCAGGCGGCGGCGCTGGCCGCGCGGCCCCTCGTCGAGACGGCCGAGATCGGCCCGGCCGACCCGCGTCCCTGGCCTGCGGTGCGCGCCGCGGACCTGCCGCTCTCCGGGGTGCGCGTCCTCGACCTCACGCGCGTCATCGCCGGCCCGGTCGCCACGCGGGACCTCGCGTTCGCGGGCGCGGACGTGCTGCGCGTCGACCCGCCGCAGCATCCCGAGATCGCGTGGCTGCACCTGGACACCGGGCAGGGCAAGCGCTCGACCACGCTGGATCTGCGCGACGGCGGCGACCATGCCGTCCTGCACGGCCTGCTCGCGGACGCGGACGTCGTCGTCACCGGCTACCGGCCCGGCGCGCTGGACCGGTTCGGGCTGGCCCCGGACGCGCTCGCGCGGCGGCACCCCGGACTGGTGATCGCGCAGGTCAGCGCATGGGGCGCGACGGGGCCGTGGAGCGGACGGCGCGGGTTCGACAGCATCGTCCAGGCCGCCACGGGCATCGCGACCGCCGAGAGCCCGGACGGCGCGACGCCGGGGGCGCTGCCCGCGCAGGCCCTCGACCACACGTCCGGCCACCTGCTGGCCGCCGCGATCATGACGGCGCTCGTCCGGCAGCGCACGAGCGGCGGCACCCCGCTGGTGTCCGTCGCGCTCGCTCGCGTCGGTCACGAACTCCTCGCCACCGACGGCTCCACACAAGCGGAACGGAATCCGAACCTTCCGACCGTGACTGTGGACGGCGAGGCGGGACGCATCACGTGCGCCCCGCCTGTCCTGGCATTCGAGGGCGCCCCCGCCCACTACGCCTGGGTCGGACGTCCATGGGGCGCCGACGTTCCGCAATGGATACCCCGCGCCTGACCACTGCATCGGCGCCCTCGTCCACCGGACGGATTTTTTGTCACCCAAGTGCCTTGTGGGCATATCGGCAGGCCGTTAGCGTCCAGGTTCCGCCGCTGACGTGAAGTCAATTCGCTTTCCCGCCCCCCAGGGAGCCCTCCCATGCTTCGCCGTCCCCTCCCCGTGGCCGTGATCGCGGCCCTCACCCTCGGTCTCGCGGGCACGTCCGCGACCGCGCAGGCCCCGAGCCCGACGCCGACCGTGTCCGCCCCGTCGGGCCTGGACTCGCTGCAACTGCCGAATTTCGACCGGCTCGACCCGTCCCCGAATCCCGTGAAGCTGACCGAGGCGCCCCGCGACCTCAACGTCACCTACAGCTATAACGGCCAGAACCACACGCTGCAGGACTTCTTGAACCGGGACGCGCAGGGTCTCGTCGTCCTGGACGGCGACAAGATCGTCAAGGAATGGTACGCGGCCGGATACAACAAGGACTCGCTGTTCCAGTCCTGGTCGATGGCCAAGTCCTACACGTCCGTGGCGATCGGCATCGCGATCGGCGAGGGCAAAATCGCCTCGATCGACGACACCGTCGGGAAGTACATCCCCGAGCTGGCCAAAACCGCCTACGGCGACATCACGATCCGGAATTTGCTGCGCATGGCGTCCGGCATCGAATGGACGGAGGCCATCGACGACATCCCGATGCACGTCCTCGCCAGCCTCGGCCTCACCACCACCCTCGACTGGGCCAAGGGACGCAAGAAGGCCGTGCCGCAGGGCACCCAGTTCAATTACACGAGCATGAACACCGCCGTTCTCGCGCTCATCCTCGCGCGCGCGACCGGCACGCCGTACTACAAGTACGTCCAGCAGAAGCTGTGGGACCCGGCCGGAATGGCGTCCACGGCCTTCATCGGCAACGACTCGCACGGCAACGCGCTCGGCTACTGCTGCTACTACGCCCGGGACCGCGATTTCGCCCGCTTCGGCAAGCTCATGCTGGACGACGGCAAGGTCGACGGCCGCCAGGTCGTCCCGCACGACTGGGTGACGCTGTCCACGGCCCCGGCGGGCAACGTCCCCCAGTACGGGCTGAGCTGGTGGATCGACGGGCCTGACGCCTTCTACGCGTCCGGGCTCGCCGGCCAGAACATCTACGTCGACCGCAAGAACCGCGTCGTGATCGTGAAGAGCACGCTCCTCGCGATCGACGAGGGCGAGGCCATGCCCGCCTACCGGGCCATCGCCGCGGAGGTCGCCCGCACCCGCTGACCTCGTGTTTTTCCCCGTCGGCCCGCCGGGTAGGGCGCGTGGACCAGGATGCGAAGGAGAAGCCACATGGTCCGCAAGAAGATGGAGGGCGACGAGGCGCAGCGCCGCAAGGCCGGCCGCGCCGCCCGTGCGGCGGGCTCCGCGCCGAGCGCCCGGAGCGCCACGACCGGCTCGTCCAAGCAGACGCACTCGCTGCCCGAACACGCGCCGCACCACCACGTCGAGCGGCTGGAGGACGTCCACCGGGGCAAGAACCCGGACATGTCCCCCAAGCCCCGGCCGGGGTACGGCGTGTCCGCGTCCAAGCGGCACCGGAGCTGACAGGGAATCGGGGATATCGCTATGCAGCACGACAAACTGATCGGACAGGTGCAGGCCCGCGCCCGGCTCGCCAGCCGGGGCGAGGCGGAGACCGCGTGCCGGGCCACGCTGGAGACGCTGGGCGAGCGCGTGCCCGAGGGCGTCGCCGACCATCTGGCCGCGCAGCTCCCCCGGGAGATCGGGGAGAACCTGCGCCGCACCGAGGTGTTCGGCGGCGCCGGGACGGGCGAGCGCTTCGACCGGCACGACTTCGTGGAACGCGTCGCCCAGCGCGCCCATGTGGACGAGCCGCGTGCCGCCTACCTGGCGCGCGTTGTCTTCGAGACGGTCGGCGAGGCCACGCAGGGCGGCGTGATGGACAAGGTCGCCGCGGCCGTGCCCGACGACATCCGGCAGTTGATCACCGCGGGCAGCACCGGCTGACCCGTCGTCCGCGCAGGCCCCGGTCCGGTTGCGGCCGGGGCCTTTGCGCTGGTCAGAGCGGGTCCACCCAGAGCCGGGGCGCGGCGCCGGAGCGCAGCCGGCGCAGGAACGTGACGATCCCGGACGTGCCGGTGGACCAGTCCGCGCTCCCGGGGAGCACCGGGGCGTCCGGCGTGCCGCCCGCGCGGGCGAGGACGAGATCGGCGACGCGGTCGGCCTGCCGCCGGTGCTCCTCCTCGCCCGTCGCCGCCCACAGGTCGAGGAACAGTTCGCCGACGCCCGCGAGGCCGCAGCACTGCGTCACCGCCGGCAGGTTCGGCGCCAGGCGCTCGCACGCGGCGGCGGCCGCGCGGGCGGCGTCGAGGTAGGCGTCCCCCGCGCGGACGAGGACGGCGCCGACGCCCGCGAGACCCTGGCAGAACGACGCGTCCGCCAAGGCCGGGACGCTCGCGGCGAGTTCGTCGCAGCCCTTGCGCACGGCGGGCTCGACCGTCCCGACCGTCAGGAGGAATCGGACGATCCCGGCCAGACCGTGCGCGTAGCCGAGGCCGTCGGGGCGCGGCGCCCGCGCCAGCCGTTCGGCGCACCGGACGGCGAGGTCGCGCCGCGACGGATCTCCCGTGATCTCCCAGAGCAGCCACTGGCCGAGGCCGACGCCCGCGAGCCCGTCGTGCTGGCCGTCGCCGGTGTGCGCTCCGTCCGGACGGCCCAGACCGTCCGCCAGCGCGAGCAGCGCGTCGTCGCCGAGCACCTTTCCGGCCGCCGCGACGAACACCGCCGTGCCGGTGTCGCCGGTGTAGAGGCCGGGCCTGCGGTCGCGCAGCGCGAGGAACCCGGCGCTCCAATAGGCCAGGTCACGGGCCAGATCCGCGGTCTCGGCGCGGTCGTCGTGCTGGAGCAGTTCCATCCCGATGCCCGCCGCGCCCCGGTGGACGTTGACGGGCCCGGGGACGCGTCCGTCCCCGAACCGGCCCGCCATGAGGCGGCGCGCGTGCCGGGCCGCCGCCGCGAGGCCGTGCTCGATCGCCGCGTCCAGGCGCCGCGCCCGCTCGTCCGGATGCTGGACGGGCGCGGGCGCGGTGGTGAACCGGCCCGCGCGGAGCTGCGCCGCCGCCGCGCGCCGGTCGGCCGGGTCGGGGCTGAGCAGGCCGAGGATCGTGCCGCCCATGCCGCCGCGCCCGTCCAGGACCTCCGCCGCGCGGGCCGTGTCGTGGTTGTGCGGATCGTCCGGGATCCAGGTCGGCGGCACTCCCGTCACGGCATAGAACAGGGTGGCGCCCAGGGAGTAGTAGTCGCACTCACGGGTCGGTTTTTCGGCGCGCTCCTGGGCCGGGGAGCTGTAGCCGCGCGTCCACGCCTCGATCGGCGGGTCGTCGGCGCGGCCGATCTCGAAGTCGACCAGCGCGGGGCTGTGTTCCGCGTCGAGGATGACGTTGGCGGGGTGGACGTCGCGCGCGATGACGCCCCGGCCGTGGATCGCGTCGAGCAGCGCCAGCAGCCGGACGGCGAGTTCATGCAGGTCACGGCCGCCTTGCGGGTCCGCCGCCGTGTACCGGGCGCCCGCCGCGACGTCGGCCGCGAGCGTCCGGCCGCCGAGGTCGGTGACGACCAGGTACTCGCGCTCGTCGTGGCGGAAGTGGTCCAGGACGCGCGGGACACCCTCGACGTCGCGCAGCAGTTCCAGCACGTAGCGCTCGTTGCGCAGGCGTGCGCGGGCGTCGCGGCCCTGTTCGTCCTCATCGACGTGGGGACGCGCCTCCTTGACGATCGCGGTGGTCTCGCGGGCCAGGTCGAACGTCCGGTAGACGCGGCCCTTGGGGCTCCGGGTGAGGGCGCGTTCGACCCGGTACCGGCCGCCGAGCACGATCTCCTCGCCCTGCGGCGCGCGCGGTTGCGGGACGTCGGTGAACGGGTCGGGGTCCCAGTGCGGTTGCCAGGCTCCGCCGGGCACATGGGTCACACCGGACGGATCGGTGACTACCGGGACGTAGTCGCCGTCTTCGGCCGGTGCGTAGGCGGCCCGGAACGGGGCGAACCGATAGTAGACGGGCGCGTCCGGGTGGACGCGGCGGGCGGCGGCGACCTGCGGGCCGGTGAGGCCGGCGAGGGCTTCGGCCAGGCCGCGGGCCAGCGCGACGACGTCCGGGCGCGCGGCGGCGACCGTGATCGCCGTGCCGATCGCGTCCGGACGGCCCGTCGAGGAGTTGAGGTGCTGGAGCGTCCGGCCGTCCCGGACGAGCGTGAAGCGGCAGGGCGTGTCCAGCAGCGCGGGGAGCACACGCCTGACCGTCTCGGCCAGAGTCGCGGGACGCGCGGACACGTGAATCTGCCAACCCTGCGCGGGGAGGCGGAACGCCGGGTCGTCCACCTCGATCCGCGCGCCCCGCACGGCGACGGACCGGCCCGCGCGCGCCGTCCGCTCGGCGAGCAGGGCGCGCAGGTCGTCCTCGTCGGGGAGGGCCTCGGTGCGCACGGCCGCGCTCCTACGCCGCCGCCCGGCGACAGATCGCGCAGCCGCCGGACGGGAACTCCGGCGCCTCGTCCGGGACGTCGGCGAGCGCCTCGAAGGCGAGGGGGCCGGCGTCGCGGGGTTCGAGCAGAGCGATCACGATCGTCCTCCCGGGAATGTCGGTGGGTGGCCGTACGATCGCCGAAGGTAACCGTCCCGCTTCGGGGAGAAGCGGCGAACCCGCAAAGATCGCGGGTAAAAGAAGAAGGTGAGCGCGGGTGGGCCGACGCTCTCACCGACGCGCCCCCGACCGGCTCAGCGAGACGCCACGGCCCCGTCCGCCGCCGAACCACCCGACGCGGATCCAGCGGGTCCAGAACAGGTGAGCGGGGTGTTCACGGCCGGCACGCCGACGCGGATCCGATCGGTCCGAAACAGGCGGACGCGGGGGCGTCCACGGCCGGGGCACCGGGCGCGGGCGTGGCCATCGCGTGGTCGCGGCCCCAGGCGGAGAGCGGGGCCAGGGCCGCGTTCAGCGCGACGCCGGCCGGCGTCAGCGAGTACTCGACGCGCGGCGGCACCTCGTCGTGCACCTCCCGGTGGACGATGCCGTCGTTCTCCAGTTCCCGCAGGTGGGACGCGAGCACCTTCTCCGTCACGCCCGGGACGAGACGGCGCAGCTCGCCGAAGCGGCGCGTCCCGTCGTGGAGCGCCCAGAGGATGAGCACCTTCCACTTGCCGCCGATCACGGTCATCGCCGCGTCGATCCCGCAGACATGGGCGCCGGGTCTCGCCGCCATGCGCACCGCCTCCCACCTCGTCGCTCACCCCGGGGTGCGCACGCACCTCGAAGTGCGTACTTGAGCGCTCCCGGGGCGGTCCCGCACGCTCACCATCATGACCGACATCCGTCACTCCCTCACCCTGCTCGGACTCGGCGCGATGGGGACCGCGCTCGCCCGCACCTGGCTCGCCGCCGGCCACCTCCTGACGGTGTGGAACCGCACGTCCGAACGCGCCGAACCCCTCGCCGCCGCGGGCGCGGTCGTCGCGCCGTCCGCCGCCGCGGCGGTCGCGGCGAACCGTCTGGTCGTGGTGTGCCTGCTGGACGACGCGTCCGTCGGCGCGGCACTGTCCGGCGCCGACCTGGCCGGCCGCGACATCGTCAACCTCACCACGAGCACCCCAGCCCAGGCCCGCGCCCGCGCCGCGTGGGCCGCCGAGCGCGGCGCGCGGTTCCTGGACGGCGGGATCATGGCCGTCCCGCCGATGATCGGCGTGCCCGGCTCCGGCGCGTACGTCTTCTACAGCGGGCCACAGGACGCGTTCGCGGCGCATCGGGAGGTGCTGGCCGTCCCGGCGGGCACGACGTACGTCGGGGACGACCCGGGCTTCGCCGCGCTGCACGACGTGGCGCTGCTGAGCGGTATGTACGGGATGTTCGCCGGGGTGGCGCACGCGTTCGCGCTAATCCGCCGGGAGAAGATCGCCGCGCGGTCGTTCGCGCCGCTGCTCAGCGGATGGCTGACCGCGATGGCCGCGTCCGTCGCCCAGACCGCCGAGCATCTCGACGCGGGCGACTACACACGCGACGTCGTCTCCAACCTCGCGATGCAGGTCGCGGGCGCCCCGACCCTGCTGAGCACGGCCGAGGAACAGGGCGTGAGCCCGGAACTCATCACGCCCTACCTGAAGCTGATGGAACGCCGTCTGGCGGACGGCCACGGCGACGAGGACACGACCGGCGTCATCGACCTCCTGCTCCGCTGACGGGCGAGCGCGGCCGGGCCACCGGCCGCGCTTTTCCGGCCGCCGCTAATGGCTTTTTCGGCTGATCCCGTTGCGAAAAAGGAATGCGGCGGACTCCCGGAATTTCTGGATGATCTCCGTGCCGAACGTATCCTGAACGCGTCAGCTCCCCGCCAACGGACGACGTCGCGCTACGGGGGACAGGTGGCCGGAAAAATCGACGTGACCGGCGGCCGGGAGCCGGACGATCAGCCCCGCACGCACGAGATCCGGGCGTCGGGCAACGTCGTCGCCCTCATCGGCGATTACGGCCGCCAAGTCATCAGGCTCGCCATCAAAGTGCCCAAGACCGTGTGGGCGCTGGTCGTGATCCTGCTGACCGCCGTCCTCATCGTCGGCGGCGGCTGGCTCTACTTCGACTGGTTCGCGCCCGCGTTCGCCCCCAATTACCGGACGCAGTTCCTCATCGACAGTTCGGCGGCAACGGAACCGGGCGGGCTCGCGGCCGTCACCGCGTCCCTGCGGACGACCGTCGAGAACTCCGGCGACAAGGACGCGCTGTCGCTGCGCAGTTTCGGCGGCGAATGCGGGACGCCCGGCAACACCACCCGGCTCGTGGACTTCGGCGTCGGCAACCAGAACAAGATCAACGCCGCCGCCGCGCGCATGCGGCCGGGCACGCGGCCGACGCTCGTGCGCGGGATCGTCCAGGCCGTCGAGGACTTCTCCCAGCCGCTCGCGCAGAAGGCCCGCCAGGTCAATCGCATCATCGTCGTGACGCAGCACGGCACCGACGCCTGCGACAGCGACCTCGCCTATGTCGAGAAGGAGATCCAGGAGCGGGTGCACGCGGCCGGGCTCTCCCTCGACTTCCGGATCGTCGGCTACCAGGTGCCGAAGGCCCAGCGTCAGACCCTGGACCAGATCTCCACGGCCGCCAAGGCGCCCGCTCCCCGCTACGTGCAGAACGCGGCCGAACTGAACAACGCGCTGAACTGGTTCGCGAACGTCGAACCCGTCCTGCGGGGCGCGGGGCAGATGATCGGCATTCTCAATCCGACGGTGAAGCAGGTGAACGACGCCGCCGCCGCGACCGTCGACGGACGTCTCGACGTCGCCGAGAACACCCTTGACCGGGCGAAGAAGGCGCTCGGCGCGAGCGACGCGCAGTTCCGCGACCTGCGCGACCGGGCCAAGGGCGCGCGTTTCCAGGACGTCTACGCGCGGGCACGGCGGCTGCGCGAACAGCAGCGGCAGGTCGTCGCGGCGGCCACGGCCCTGCTCAAGGCCGCGCAGGAGAAAAGGCCGCTCGATCCGCTGCTCGGCGCCCTGAAACAGGCCGCCGGCACCTACAACGCCGAGGTGAACGCCATGAACCGGGTCCTGCGGGAACTGCGCGCCGAACTGACGAGAAAGCCGTGACGGCGAGACGGTGGCGCGTCGCGGCGGCGGTCGCCGTGGTGGTCGCGCTCGTCGTCGGCGTCGCGGTGTTCCTCGTGCTGCGTTCCGTCCCCGATTACCGGACCGCCTTTCTCGTGGACACCTCCGCGCCGCCGCCGGGCGGCGCTTTCGGCCCGATCGCCGACGCCGTCGGCTCCGCAGCGCAGAACGCCGCTGACGACGACGCGCTCTCCCTCCGCCGTTTCGGCGGGACGTGCGGCAACCGGCACAACACGGCTCGGCTCGTCGGATCCGGGCGCGGGAACGGGCAAAAGGTCGGCCGGGCGGCGCACGCGCTCACCGCGTCCGGCCGCAGCACGCTGGAGAGCGGAATCCTCGCCGCGATCGGCGACTTCTCCGGCCGTTATCCGTTCCGCGGGCACCGGCTCAACCGGATCGTCGTGGTGACGTCGCACGGCACCGACGCGTGCACGTCCGACCAGGCCGCCGTCCAGAAAAGGATCCGGGCGAAGGCCGCGAAGTCCGGCGTCGATCTCGATTTCCGCTTCGTCGGCTACCAGGTGCCCGCCGGGGAGCAGGAGCAGATGACCCGGACGGCGGCGGCCAGTGGCGCGCCGCGCCCCCATTTCGCCACGACGCGAACGGATCTCGTGGCCACGCTGAAGAAGTTCACCGTGCCGGAGTCGCCGGACGCGGCGCCTGTCTCGGTCCCGGCGACGGCGCCGCTCCCCGACGGGCGGCACACCGGCTATATCCGCCGCATCGACGCGACGTCGGGCGTCATCACCGTCGACCCGTTCGAGCAATTCACCGGTCCGGCGGCGCAACAGGCGGCGCGCGAGGACGGCACCTCCTGGGACAGCGCCGACGCGTACCGACGCAACAAGGACATGAAGACGGTCCAGCTCCATGTCGCGCCCGGCGCCGTCATCATGCTCAACCAGCTCGTCGGAAACGTCATCGTCCCCGGGAACGTCCGGACGCCGGTACGAGTCCCATTGACGAGGCTGGAGAGCCTTTACGCCGGCGGCCGGGACCGCATCGCCCAGTCGACGGGATACGCGATCACGATGTCCGGCGGGCAGGTCACCCGCCTCGACCAGATCTTCCATTCCTGAAACGGAGACCACATGGACCCCGTGACCATCATCGTCGCCGCGCTGACGGCCGGCGCGACCGCCGGGCTCAAGGACACCGCCGCGAGCGCGGTCACCGACTCCTACGCCAAGCTGAAAGACCTGGTCGGCGTCCGGTTGTCCGGCGCGAAGACGGGCGAGATCGTGCTCTCCGAACACGAGTCCGACCCCGGCACCTGGGCGGTGCCGCTCACCAAGGTCCTCCTGGAGAGCGGCGCGGACACCGATCCGGCCGTCCTGGACGCCGCCCGGCACCTGCTGGCCCTCGTCGGCGAGGACGCGGCGCCGGGCGTCAAGTACAAGGTGGACGTGTCCGGCGCCCGGGTCGTCTACGTCGGTGATCATGGCCATCAGGACATCCGGCTGCCGGCCGAGGAGTCCTGAGCACGGACGGACCCGCGCGCACCATCCGGGCAGCCCCCCGAAAGCCAGAAACCGGGGCGAAGAACTTTAAACGGATCTCGCCGTCCCGTCTCGTCCGCGCCGGGCGCGGCCGGTTCGCCGAAGTCGCCACGGCGAGCCGCCTGACCTGCGTAAACTCAGGGTGCATCGGCATGGTCATCGCCGTGCACCGCACGCTCCGAGCGATGGAATGTGTGAATGGTCACACATTCCGGCTGCGGTGATCTGTACTGAATCAGTAGCCTTCGATCATGGCGAATGTGCGGAATCGGGTCGGTTCGTGGGTGGCGCGGCGGTACGTGGCCAGGGTGCGGAGGAAGGGCTTCGACCTGGCGACGATCCGCTTCCTCCCCGACTCGACGCTGACCCCGCTGCGCCGACACGGCGTGGATCCCGTCCCCGAACTGGACCGGCTGCGTCAAACCTCACCCATCAGCAAGGTTCCGCTGCCGGTGAGCTTCGACGTGTGGCTCGTGACGGGGTACGAGGAGGCCAAGAGCGTCCTCGCCGCGCCGACCGCGTTCAGCAACGAGATCTCCAACCTCGCCGGCCGGCTCGACATCCCCGAGGGCTGGACGCCCGGCGGCCTCGGCTTCTCCGACCCGCCCGTCCACACGCAGCGGCGCAAGATGCTGACGCCCGAGTTCACCATGCGCCGGCTGAGCCGCCTGAACCCCCGCATCGCGGCGATCGTCGACCAGCAACTGGACGAGATGGCCGACGCCGCCGTCGACGGCCGCCCGGTCGACCTCATGGAGCACTTCGCGCTGCCCATCCCGATGCTGATGATCTGCGAGCTGCTCGGCGTCCGCGAAGGCGACCGCGCCGACTTCCAGCGGCTCGCCAGCGCCCGGTTCGACCTGTTCGCCGGGGCGTACGCGTCGACCGCCGCGATCTCGGAGTCGATGGCGTTCCTCATGGACATCGTCCGCAAGCAGCGCGACGACCCGGGCGACGGCCTGATCGGCGGCCTCATCCGCCAGCACGGCGACGCGATCGACGACGTCGAACTGGCCGGGCTCTGCGACGGCGTCCTCACCGGCGGCCTGGAGACCACGGCGAGCATGCTCGCGCTCGGCTCGATCATGCTGCTGCGCGACCGCGACCAGTTCGCCCGGATCCGGGATGACGAGTCCGCGATCGGGCCGTTCGTGGAGGAGATGCTGCGCCACCTCAGCGTCGTCCAGCTCGCCTTCCCGCGCTTCGCCCGCGAGGACATCGAGATCGCCGGCACCAGGATCGCCCGCGGCGACGTCGTGCTGGTCTCCCTGTCCGGCGCCAACCGCGACCCCAAGATCTCCGGCTGCCCGCACGCGGACATGAACACTTTCGACCCGTCCCGCGAGACGTCCTCCCACCTGGCGTTCGGCTGGGGAATGCACCGGTGCATCGGCGCGGAACTGGCGAAAATGGAACTGCGCGCGGCATTCTCCGCCCTGGTCCGCCGCTACCCCGACCTGCACCTGGCCGTGCCGGAGCGGGAACTCAGCTACCGGAAACTGTCGATCGTCTACGGAGTCGACTCGGTCCCCGTCTACCTCCGCTGACGACCGTCCCGCTCCCCGCGGGAACGTCCTAACGATCCTTGTGAAGCCGGCACCCGGCGCGCTCCTGCACAAGGACGGATTCGCCCTATGACGGCCACGGCGGGTGGCCAACCGGTCTCACGAGTCAGGCGTCCCACATTGGCCCCCTGCCGTTCGCCGACTCCAGGAGACACACCCGTGTACCAGCCGCCACCCCCGCCGGGACGTCCGCCCGCCCAAGCCGTGCCGATACGGATCGCCGCCATTGTGGGCGCAGGGATCGGGTTGCTGGGACTGCTGTTCGGATGCGGCGCGGGGGTCGGGATCAGCGCGGCGGGCAACCCGTCCCCCACGGTGACGGTCCGCGAGACGGTGACCAAGACGGCGAAGGCGAAAGTGCGGGTCGGCCCGACCGTGACGGTCCGAGTGACCAGGACCGTCAAGCCCAAGCAGCGTGCGGCACCGCCCGTCGCCGCGCCGCAGCCGCGGACGGATCCGCATTTCGGCACCTGCGGCGAGGCGAACGACGCCGGGTACGGCCCGTACCGGGAGGGCGTCGATCCCGAGTACGACTGGTACACCGACCGAGACCACGACGGAGTCGTCTGCGAACGCTGACGGACCGAACGCCCCGCGTTTCGAGCACAATCGCCGACGGCTGAGAATGCCGGAGTCGGACCGCATGCGAGAAGCCGCTGACCACACTGTGGTCAGCGGCTTCTCAGGTAGTGGAGGTGGCGGGAATCGAACCCGCGTCCTTCGGTGATGAGTCAGGGCTTCTCCGGGTGCAGCCTGCTTAACGCTTTCTCAGCCCCGGCGCTCACGCAGGCGTGTCGCCGACGGGCTCAGTCGCTGTTTGGTTTCCCTACATGCCCCGCGACCGGGTGTGCAGGTGGAGTCTCCTTACGATGCCAGACCCCGGGACGGAGACGCTCCCGGGCTGACAGAGTCACTCCTCGCTCAGGCGGCGAGGGCGAACTCGGACTGCTTCTTGTTGGCAGTTATTCGTTTGCCGTCACAGGATTTACGAGGTCACGACGGCAACCCTCGACCCGCTTCCCCTGGCTCGACCTACCGAAGTCGAAGCCGGTCACCCCCATGTTGAGTTGTCAACCACGAGTCCGGTCTCCCGGGCCCGCTTCCTTGACGATATAGGGAGAACGCCGCGCACGCCAACGCTATTCCGCGCCCCGGCGGGCGCGGTGGAGCGCGCCCGCCGGGGACGACCGGCAGGGTCGGGCCGGTCCGGGACGGCAGAGCCTCCCCCGAGACGAGGCTCTGGACTCCCGAGCGGTGGCCGGCGCCGCAACCCCCGAGCGGCTGCACCGGCCACCTGGGAAGACGCAGGGAGACCGGGTGCGGGTTGCCGACCGGGCCGTAAAGAGATCACCAAGATCTGGCGAACGGGACCGGGAGAGCGCTACCGGGGGGTGCTCGAAACCGGGTTGGACAGCGTCGGCGACGGCGTCACCCGCGTCCCGGTCAGGAACCGGGCCGCGATCTTGGCCGGGGACGCCCGTCCCTCGACCGCGACGGCGAACGCCAAGTCGGGACGGGACCCGACGAACCACGACACCGTCTTCTCCTGCCCGTTCTCCTGGTACTTCACGACCGCGACGACCCCGGACACGTTCCCGCCGGAGTGGACGTTCGCGGCCCGGGCCGTCCCGGACGCGACCGCGCGCCGCAGCAGGTTCTGCAGGTCCGACGTCGGCGCGACGTCCAGCGGGCGGGCCTGCGGGCCGTCGGCGGTGCGCGGGTCGGTGAGCAGGAACGGGGGCCGCCAGGTGGCGCTCTGCGCGGCGCTCGCCGCGACGGCCATCGCGAGCGGGCTCATCCGCACCCGGCCCTCGCCGACCATCTCGGCGGCCCGTTCGCCGGCGTCGGCGGCGGCGGGAACGCTCCCGGTGAAGGCCGGGACGCTCAGCCCCCAGTCCTTGCCGAAGCCGTAGCGCTCCACGGCCTGCTGCAACGCGTTCGGGGCCGTCCGCGTGGAGAGCTGGGCGAGGGTGGTGGCGCAGCCGCTGGCGAAGTTGCGCGCGAAGGACTGCTGGCCGTGCGCCCGGTTGGTGAACGTCCGGTTCCCGACGCTCACGGACGCGGGACAGTCGGTCTTGGTGTCGCGCGTCAGCCCGGAGTGCAGCAGCGCGTCCGCCGAGACGATCCCGAACGTGAGGCCGGGCGGGTAGCTGCCCTCCATCGCGAGGTTGCGCCCGCCGGTGCCCCGGTTCGCGACGGCCAGGATCTCGCCGGTGCTCGGGCGCAGCGCGATCAGCGAGGCGGGCGCGCCGACGTCCGACAGGGCGTTGTCGGCGCGCGGCTGCAGGCTCCGGTTCAGGGTGGTCTGGACGCTCTGCGGGTGGTTGGCCGGGAGGTCCGGCTTAGGCCAGGACGCCAGCGTCTGGGTGTTGGCCCCGGACGGGTCCTGCGCGACCACCCGGACGGTCGGGATCCCCGCCAGGCGCCGCTGCAGGACGAGCTGGAGCCCGCTCGTCCCGATCGTGTCGCCGGGCTGGTAGGGCGCGCCGACCTGCTGGAGCGTCTCGGACGTCGCCGGCCCGAGCCCGCCCACGACCTCGGGCGCGAACACGGCCCCGATCGGCTCGGACCCGGTGTGCCGTTCGAGCCCCGCGACCCGCGCGAGCCGCAGGATCAGGGCGTTGTCGGCGGGCCGGACGAGCGTCAGCAGCGGCATGAACGTGTTGGGCGGCGCGGACTGGACGCGGCCGAGGAGCCGGTCCACGTCCAGCGTGATGCCGCCGTTCTTGCGGGTGGCCTCGGCGAGCTGGTCGATGGTCCGCTTGGGGTCGGCGAGCCGGCCGGGGTAGACGCCGAAGATGTCGGCGGTGACGTTCTTCTGGAGCGACCGCCCGGACGAGTCCAGGATCGACGCGCGCTCGGCCGTCTCGCTGATCACCGCGAGCCGCTGCCCGGGCCTCAGCTTGGGATTGATGATCGACGGCTGCCACACGACGCGCCAGTTCCCGTCGACCTGCCGCAGGTCCATCGCGCTCGTGTACGTCCACGGGTCGCCGCTCTCGCCGAGGTCGATCGAGATCGAGAACCGCGCGAGGGCGCGATGGTCGGGCAGCTTGTCGACCGAGACGCCCTGGACCTGCCCGTCGCGGGCGCGTGCTCCGATCGCCAGCCGCAGCGACGCCGCGTCGAGCTGGGTGCGGACCTGCGACAGCGCCGCCGCGACCGCCGTCCGGGGCGCTCCGGTGGTCAGCCCGGCCGCGGCCTCGTAGTTGCCGACCTGCCAGGCGATGAGGAAGTCGCGGACGGTCGGCATCGCCGACGGGTCGGTGCACGCCGACAGCCCGCCCATGAGCAGGGCGCCCCCGACGGCGCCCGCGGTCAGCCGGCGCAGCCGTGCTCGCCTGTTCCCCGACACCCTGTCATCGTCTCCTGAACCGGGCCGCCGCAGCCTTGGCCATCTCGCGGTCGGCCTCCCGCTTGGCGATCGCCTGGCGTTTGTCGTAGGACTTCTTACCACGGCCCAAGCCGATCTCGACCTTGGCTTTGCCGTCCTTGAAGTACAGGGCGAGCGGCACCAGCGTCCAGCCCGGCTCGGACGACTTGGCGATGATCTTCTGGATCTCCTTGCGGTGCAGCAGGAGCTTGCGGCGGCGGCGCGGCGCGTGGTTGGTCCAGGTCCCCTGCGTGTACTCGGGGATGTGGACGGCCTCCAGCCACACCTCGCCGTCCATGACGTGGGCGTACCCGTCGGAGAGGGTCGCGCGGCCCGCGCGCAGCGCCTTCACCTCGGTGCCCATGAGCACCAGGCCCGCCTCCCAGGTCTCGTCGATCTGGTAGTCGAAGCGGGCACGCTTGTTCTGGGCGATGAGCTTGCGCCCTGTCTCACGTGACACGGAAATTCAGCCTCGGTCCTTCTTCGGCAGCGTGACGAGCAGGCCGCGCAGCACGGTGCGGGCGCGCTGCTCGGCCTCGGTCGGCGGTCGGTCGGCGGAGACGGTCACGTCGGGTTCGATGCCCGTCCCGTCGAGGTTACGGCCGCTCGGGGTCCGGTAGCGACCGACGGTCAGCTCGATCGCCGAGCTGTCCGACAGGCGGTACGCCTCCTGGACCGACCCCTTTCCATAGGTACGCGATCCTACGATCACCGCGCGGTCCCGGTCGCGCAGGGCTCCGGCGACGATCTCGGCGGCGGACGCGGTGCCGGAGTCGACCAGGACCACGAGCGGGGTGCGCGCGTCGCCGGGTTCGGTCACCGTGAGCGGCCGGGGCGGACGGTCGCGCTGCTCGAAGGTGACGACGAGCCCGCCCGGCAGGAACGCCGACGCGGTCGCGACGGCCTCGGCGAGCAGCCCGCCGGGGTCGCCGCGCAGGTCCAGGACGATCCCGCCGCGCACGGCCGCCGGGTCGCCGGTGACGGCGGCGCGGACGTCGCGTCCCACGCCCCGGGTGAACGCCCCGACGCGGATCATCCGGACGTGGTCCGGCAGGTCGGTCACGGTGACGTCGCCGTCGCGCAGGGCCGTCCGGACGAGCCGGAAGTCCAGCCGCCGTCCTTCGCGCTCCACGGTCAACGCCACGGCTCCGCCGGGTGTTCCGCGCAGCGCGGCGGCGACGGCGGCGAGGTCCCCCGCGGGCGCGCCGCCGGCCGCGACGACGACGTCGCCCGCCCGGACCCCGGCGCGGGCGGCGGCCGAGCCGGGCTGGACGCTCGCGATCCGGACCCGCGCGCCGCCGGCGGCGCCGAGCCAGACGCCGACGCCGCTGTACCGGCCGTCCAGGCGGCCCGTGACGTCGTCGAACTGGCGGGCGGTGTAGTGCCGCGCCCAGCGGTCGTCCAGGGTGCGGAGCATGGCGGCGACGGCGGCGTCGGTCAGCTCGGCGCGGGTGACGCGGTCGGCGGAGCGCTCGGCGATCGACGCGGCGGCCTCGTCCAGCGGGGAGCGCGACGCCGCCTGGCCCGCCGCGCGGTCGCCGTCCCCGGCGGTGGCGAGCCCGGCGCCGTAGGCGCACACCAGGGCCGCCGCGACGGCGCCGGCGCGCAGCGCACGACCGGGGTACCGCGACATGACGGTCAGTCTAGTTCGCCCGGACGGGCCCGCCGTTCCGCCGCTAGATGCGGAGGTAGCGGCGCAGGGTGAGGAAGGACGCGACCGCGCACAGCAGGACGCCGAAGCAGATGGAGACGATGATCACCATGATCACCTGCATCCAGTCGAGCTGGGCGGTGAACGACATCTGTTTGGCCAGCCGGTCCAGCAGCAGCGTCTTGCTGAAGACCAGCAGGATCGCGGCGAACACGCCGCCGATCGCTCCCGCGATGGCGCCCTCCAGGATGAAGGGCATCTGGATATAGGTGTTCGACGCGCCGACGAGCCGCATGATGCCCGTCTCCCGGCGCCGGTTGAACGCCGACAGCCGGACGGTGTTGCCGACGAGCAGGACGGCCGCGACGACCTGGAACAGCGCGATGAGCAGCGCGGCCCACTGGAGCCCGTTGAGGATCTTGAAGAACTTCTTCAGGATCTCCTGCTCGTTGATCACCTGGTCCACGCCGCCCTTGCCGAGCAGGGCCTGGACGACGGCCTTGTACTCCTGCGGGTTCTTCAGCCGGATCCGGTAGGAGTCGGGGATGTCGCCCGCGCGGGTGCTGTTCACGAACGCCGGGTTGGACGCGAACCGGTCCTTGAACCGCGCCCACGCCTGGTCGCGGTTCTCGTACTCGACCTTCGACACCTGCGGCATCTTGGTCAGCTCGGTCTTGATCTCGTCCTTCTGCTGCTGGGTGGCGTCCTTCTTCCCGCAGGCGGGGTTGGAGGAGGTCTTCGCGCACAGGAAGACCGAGACCTCGATCTTGTCGTACCAGTAGTCCTTGGACGCGTTGACCTGCCCGCGGATGAGCAGGCCGGTGCCGAACAGAGCCATTGCGATGGCGACGGTGATGACGAGGGAGATGGTCATCGTGAGGTTCCGGCGGAGACCGATCCAGATCTCCTGGAGAACGAACTGTGCGCGCATTCCTCGCTGTCCTTGATCGCCTGTGCCCCGCGGGGAGCTGGGTTCCCGGGGCGGTGCTCACCGCGTCCGGATGGTGACTGTGCTTCGGCTCAGTACGCCTGGCCGTAGACGCCGCGCGACTGGTCGCGGACGACCCGGCCGTCCTCCAGCTCGACGACGCGCTTGCGGAAGGCGTCGACGATCGCGGCGTCGTGGGTGGCCATGACGACCGTGGTGCCGGTCCGGTTGATGCGGTCGAGCACCTTCATGATGCCGATCGAGGTCGCCGGGTCGATGTTCCCGGTGGGCTCGTCGGCCAGCAGGATCATCGGCCGGTTGACGAACGCGCGGGCGATGGCCACGCGCTGCTGCTCGCCGCCCGACAGCTCGTGCGGCATGCGGTGCTGCTTGCCCTCCAGGCCGACCAGGTCGACGACCTCGGGGACGACCTTGTTGATGAACCGGCGGGGCTTGCCGATGACCTCCAGCGCGAACGCGACGTTCTCGAAGACGTTCTTGTTCGGCAGGAGGCGGAAGTCCTGGAAGACGCAGCCGATGCGGCGGCGCAGGTGCGGGACCTTCCAGTTGCTGATCCGGCTGAGGTCCTTGCCGGCGACGTGGACGTGCCCCTGGGACGGCCGCTCCTCCTTCAGGACGAGGCGCAGGAAGGTCGACTTGCCCGAGCCCGACGGACCGACGAGGAACAGGAACTCGCCCTTCTCGATGGCGACGTTCACATGCGCGAGGGCGGGCCGGTTCTGGGTCTTGTAGACCTTGGTGACGTTGTCGAAGTGGATCACGGCTGCATCACGGCGGTTTCAGCACCATTCTTGCGAAGGACCCGCGGGGGCTCGTGCGGGAGGAGACGCGTCTTCGGTCGGTCGTCGCGCGGCGCTGACGCGCGCGCGCCCTGGTCGGCCCGGACCGCCGCTGCGGCGGGCGGGACGTCGGTTCGGCGGGCGGCCCGGGGCGGCCGCTCGGCCGCCGGGCGGTCCCGTCGAGGTGTCCGGGGCGGAATCATACCGCCGGCGCGGGAGCCGATAGGTCACCTCCGGTGCGATTGAGCTGCGGCTTCCGGGGCCGCGCCGGTCACGGACGGCCCGACTCTAGGGGACTTGAGGCCCCGCCGGCGGCGACCGGCGTCGAGACGAGCATCACCGGCAGGTCACCGGCAGGGCTCCGGCGCGTCTCGGTTCGGTAACCGGGACGCACGGAGCAGTGTACGGGCGGACGCCGACCGTCCCGGCCACTCGCACCCCCCGGCGCTCCCGCAGGACTTTACCGCCGACTCATGCGGAATGGCGCGAATCGGAGTCTAAAGTTCATGGGGACAGGAACTTCCCGTCGAGAGGGGCCGCCGGATGAGCTGCGATCACCTGATCTGCGCATACTGCTCGCACCCGGTGAGCGAAGGGCGCTGTCCGACGTGCCGCGCGGCGCGCTCGGAACTCCACGGGAACGGGCCGTCGGTGCCGCCGGTGCTCGTCCTCGCGGGCCTGCTGACGCTGCTGTTCGCGGCGCTGGTCCTCCAGCGCTGCGCGGCCTAGTCCTTCAGGGGCGGCGTGCTGGCCTTGACGGGCGCGCCGCTGACGGCGATGACGTCCGCCTTGGGCTGGTCGTGGCCCTTCTTCGCCTTGGCCGGGTCGGCCGCCGCGTACTGGTAGGCCTCGGTCTCGTCGATCTCGACGCCCTCGACCGTCCCGTCGAGCAGGTGGGCGATCTCGCCGGGGATGGGCGGCTTGACGGGCTTGGGGACGTCCAGGTTCTTCGTCTTGGTCATGCTGGTGCGCAGCAGCGAGTACAGGACGAGCCCGGCGCCGTGCTCCGTCCGCAGCGCGAAGTAGGGATAGGGCGTCGCGACGAACACGACCTGCCGGACGAAGCCCTTCCCCCGCGCCTTCTTGATCTCGCGCCGGGCCTGCCGGTAGTAGCCGGTCGTGACGTCCCCGGCCGTCATCACCTTGGCCGCCACGCTGTCGGGGCCCTCGGACGCCATCGTCGCCTGGATCCCGGGGACCTCGCGGGGGCGGATGAGGACCGACTCGTCCGTCGTGGCGAGCGGGACGGCGTACCCCTCGGCGTCGGTGACGACCTTCGGCGGCTTGGCCTTCGGGCGCAGCTCGGTGGCGAAGCTGAGCGTCCAGTCGAACCCGGCGCCGCGCCGCATGAACGCCATCAGCGCCGGCTTGGTGGACTTCGGCTGCCCGGCGACGGTGCGCGGCACGGACGCGATGAACCACTGGGGATAGACGTCCGGTTTGAGCTTGGGCACCCACAGCTTCGGGGCGCCGTAGGTGTAGCGGCGCACCGGGTCGCCGTCGAACGCGGCGCGGCGGAACTCGGCGGCGGTGAGGACGGCCTGGCCGTCCGACACCCAGGACAGGGCGAGCCGCTCGTCCCCGGCGGCGCGGGCGACGTCGTCGTTGGCGACGTAGGCGCGGAACGCGGTCGCCGCGACCTGCTGCGTCAGCGGCTCGGGCGTCGGCGTCGGGACCTTCGGCAGCGGCGACGGCGCCACCCGCGGGCGCTCCCCGCCGCCGCACGCGGACAGGCCGGACAGCGCGACGGGGACGGCGAGCAGCATCGCCGGCAGCTTCCGCGAAGTCCTGAACACGCCACGTCCCCCGGGCCGGGGCGGCGGCCCTCGCGCCGACCCGATCGGACATTCTGCCATCCCGGCCGGGCCGAGCGGCCGCTCGGGCAGTGGCGGGACGGCGATAAGCTCGGACGCGTGGCAGGCATCGACGTTAAAGATCAGCTCAAGGAGCTCGACTCGACCCTCACGGGCATCGAGCAGGTGCTCGACCTCGACGCCATGCGCCGTGACATCGCCGAGCTGCGCGAGCAGTCCGCCGACCCGGCGCTGTGGAACGACCAGGAGCACGCCCAGTCGGTCACGCGCCGGCTGTCGTACCTGGAGAGCGAGCTGAACCGCGTCGAGGGGCTGCGCCAGCGCCTGGAGGACGTCGCCACGCTCTATGAGATGGCCGACGAGATGGACGACGACGACACCCGCCGCGAGGCCGACGACGAGCTGTCGGGGCTGCACAAGTCCGTCCAGCAGCTCGAGGTGCGGACGCTGATGTCGGGCGAGCACGACGCCCGCGAGGCGCTCGTCACGATCAACGCGCAGGCCGGCGGCGTGGACGCGGCGGACTGGGCCGAGCAGCTCCAGCGGATGTACCTGCGCTGGGCCGAGCGGCACGGCTACCCGACGGAGGTCTACGACACGTCCTACGCCGAAGAGGCCGGGATCAAGTCGACGACGTTCGCCGTCAAGGCCCCCTACGCCTACGGGACGCTGCGCGGCGAGCACGGCACCCACCGGCTCGTCCGGATCTCCCCGTTCGACAGCCAGGCGCGGCGGCAGACGTCGTTCGCCGGGCTGGACGTCGTGCCGGTGGTGGAGCAGAGCGACCACGTCGACATCGACGAGTCGGAACTGCGCATCGACGTGTACCGCTCGTCCGGGCCCGGCGGCCAGGGCGTCAACACGACCGACTCGGCCGTCCGGATCACTCACCTGCCGTCCGGGATCGTCGTGTCCTGCCAGAACGAGCGCAGCCAGTTGCAGAACAAGGCGACGGCGATGGGCGTGCTGCAGGCCAAGCTGCTGGAGCGCAAGCGGCAGGAGGAGGCGGAGAAGATGTCCGCCCTGCGCGGCGAGGGCACGAGCAGCTGGGGCACGCAGATCCGCAACTACGTCCTGCACCCCTACCAGGTCGTGAAGGACCTGCGGACGGGCGTCGAGGTGGGCAACCCGACGTCGGTGCTGGACGGCGACCTGGACGAGTTCATCGAGGCGGAGATCCGCTGGCTCCGCCAGCGCGAGGCCGAGTAACCCTAGGGCGGGTTTCGGAATCGCTGTGTGACCGGGTCGTCACGCTGCGATGATGGGGCGAACCGGTTCCGCCTCACCCCCGGGGGCTCCATGTCCACGCGTCGGCACGTCCTGCGCAGCGCCGCCGCGCTGGCGCCGCTGCTGGCGGTCGCCTGCGCCGCCGGGCCGGGCTCCCCGACCGATCCGGCGCTGACCCGCGCGCAGGCCGAGCGGGTCATGGCGCGGTACGCCGCGATCGCGGGCCACGCGGTCGCGACGCTGGACGGCGCGGGCCTGTCCGTCGTGGAGACCGGGGCGCAGCTCACGATGGACCACGCCGCGATCCGGCTGGCCCGGACCACGCGGCGGATCGCCCCGCCGCCCGCGTCCGGCGGCGCCCGGTACTACATCCCCCGGATGAACGACCATCCGCGCTGGTTCGCGGTGGACGCGGACGGCGGCGCGGGGCGGCGGCACGCGCTGCTGTTCGTCCAGGACCGGCCGGACGGCCCGTGGCTGCTCGCCGCCGACCCCGCCCCCGGCGCCGACGTGCTCGGACGGGTCGCGCTGGACGCGCACGGCTACGCGACGGCGGTGCGTCCCGCCGCGACCGGCTACGGCGTCGCCCCGGCGCGGATGGGCGCGCTGCACGCCGACCTGCTCACGCGGGGGGCCGGGGCGCCCGGCGCGACCGGGCTCGCCGCCGGGCCGAGCACCACCCGCGCCTACGCCGACCTGCGGACCGGGGAGGCGGCGCTGCGGCGGCGCGGCGTCCGGCGCACGACGTCGTTCACGCCCGAGGGCCCGGCGTTCGGGCTGCGCACGTCCGACGGCGGCGCGCTGGTCTGGTACGCGATGCGGCAACGGGAGGCGTACCGGACGGCCAAGCCCGGACGGCTGGACGTCCCCGCCGACCTGGTCGGGCTGACCGGGCGCCGCCGGTTCCGCGCGCGGATGATCTCGGTCGCCCTGATCCAGTACCTCGCGGTCCTCCCCCAGACCGGGCCGGCGACCGTCGCGGGCGAGTCCCGCCGGGCCGTCGCGGCGGCGGGCATGTGACCCGCGTCCCTTGACCCCGCCGGACGCCGGTGCGGACGCTCTTCCTGACCGCTGCAGCGCACCTCACCGACGTCCGGCGGCCGACGCTCAGGCGTGGCCGGGGATCTGCAGGGCCTTGGCGTCGCGCTTGACGTTCAGCCACGTCGAGCCCGAGCAGATGCCGCAGTCCTTGCCGAAGAACAGCGAGCGGGCCTGCTCGTCGCCCATCAACTGGAAGCGGAACCAGGCCGTCGTGATGCCCCGGAAGCCGCCCGCGTCGCCGACCGTGGTGAAGTGCGTCGCGCCCGCCAGCTCGGCGTAGACGGCCGGGACCTGCGCGGAGTTGTCGTAGAACGCCTGGACGAGCGCGGGGGGCACGATCGTGTCGTTCTGCCCGGCGAGGTAGAGCGTCGGGCCGTGCAGGTAGCTCGACAGCGCGAGCGGGCCGGGCTGGATGGGGACGGTCGTCTTGATGCGCGGGTCCAGCGTCGCGTTGATGGCGCCCGCACCGCCCTGCGAGTGCCCCGCCGCGCCGATGTTGGCGAGGTCGATCCGGTTCTGGAACGGGCTGCCCGCCTTGGCGTTCTCCTTGGCGAGCAAATCGATCCCGGCGCGCATCTCCAGGCCGGTGTTGGAGAACGCGGTGTTCGCGGCGGCGACGACGAAGCCCTGGCTCGCCCAGTGCCGCAGCAGGCCGTCGTAGACCTGCGGCCACGCGAACGTCCCGTTCCCCCAGACGATCACGGGGTGCTTGTCGGCGCTCGCGGCGATGTCGGCCGGGTAGTACAGGGTCGTGTCGCCCTGCGTCTTCGACGTGACGCGGTACGGACCGGGCTTGTCCCAGCTCCCGCCCGGCGCCGCCGCCCGCGCGGGCGCGGTGGACGGGACGAGCAGGGCGAGCGCGGCGGCGAGCGCCGTCAGCAGCGGGAGCAGCCGTCTGCCGGCGATGGATTGCATGGGGTCTCCTCGGGGGGCGGGCCTTTGGGCGTTCGCACATCCTGGTGCAGCCGGCGGCGCCTGTCTGTCGGCTTTCGCGCCAATGTTTGACCCCGCATCTTGGGTAAT
This sequence comes from Actinomadura rubteroloni, assembly GCF_002911665.1. Lineage (NCBI taxonomy): Bacteria > Bacillati > Actinomycetota > Actinomycetes > Streptosporangiales > Thermomonosporaceae > Actinomadura > Actinomadura rubteroloni. The sequence goes on along the minus strand of NZ_MTBP01000001.1, from coordinate 1,651,001 downwards.
GTCACGATCACGGGGTGCCGACTGCGCGAACGTCCCTGCGCGCCCGGATCGCCGCCCGGCTCCCCGAGCTGACCGACGCCGTCCTGGACCGCTGCGCCGCCGAGATCCCCTTCTACCGGCAGCTCCCGGCCGACCAGCTCGCCGGGGACGTCCGGGACTCGATCGCGCGGACCCTCGACCTCGTCCTGCGGACCCAGCGCGAGGACCGGGGGCCCGACGCCGCCGAACTCGCCGAGATCATCGACGTGTCGGGCCGCCGCGCCGCCGACGGCGTCCCGCTGGAGGCCGTCCTCGCCGCGTACCACGTCGCGGCCGAGACGTGCTGGCGGCTGCTCGCCGCCGAGGCCGGGCCGGAGGAGATGGACGACTTCTGCGCCATCGGCACCCACATGCTCCGCTACCTGCGCGACGTCGTCCCGGCCGTCGCGGGCGCGCACCTGCACGAACGGCAGCAGGCGCACAGCCAGGAACGCGAGGCGCGGCGGGCGCTGGTCGCGGCACTGCTGGCCGGTGAGCCGGCGGCGCCGCTCGCCGACGACGCCGGGGTCGTGCTCGCCCCCGCCTACGCCGTCCTCGTGGTGCGGCTCGCCCCCGACACCGACGACACGGCGGCGCGGCGCACCGCGCGGCGCCTGCAGTCGGCGCTCGGCGCGCACCGGCCGGACGCGCTGAGCGCGCTCACCGGCGAGGGCGGCGTGATCCTGTTCCCCGCCGCGTCCGGCGCGCTCGACACGGTGACCGCCGACCTGCCCGGCCTGGTCGCGCGGATCGGCGCGTCGCTGGCCCGGCCGGTGACCGGCGCCGTCGCCCGCGCGGCCGACGTCGCCGCCGTCCCGGCCGCGCACCGCGAGGCGGCCGAGATCGCCGACCTGGCGCAGCGGCTCGGCCTGCCGCCCGGCTGCCACGCGCTGGAGGACGTCCTGCTGGAGTACCAGCTCGCCCGTCCGGGCCGGGGCCTGGCCGGGCTCGCCGCCAAGCTGCGTCCGCTGGACGACCACCCGGTGCTGCTGGAGACCGTCCGGACGCTCGTCCGGCACGGGAACAACCGCACCCGCGCGGCCGCGCACCTGCACGTCCACCGCAACACGCTCGACTACCGCCTCGGCCGCGTCGCCGCGCTCACCGGCCTGGACGCCGGCGACCCGCGCGACCTGCGCGTCCTGCACGCCGCCGTGACCGCCCGCGCGCTCGCCGGGGCCTAGCGGAGCCGGGCGAGCGCCGCTTCGATCTCCGCCTCGAAACGGTTGTCCGGCGGGACGGTGCCCGCGAGCGCCACGCGGAGGGCGGCGCCCGTCGGATCCTCCCGGTCGTCCCCGCTCACCGAGGTCAGTCGCGCCGCGCGGAGGGCGGCGCCCGTCGGATCCTCCCGGTCGTTCCCGGCCACCGAGGTCAGTCGATGCTGCTGGTGGTGGCGAGGGTGCGGACGGCGCCGAGCGCGACCGAGAGGGTGGCGAGGTCGAAGCTGTCGCTCTCCCAGATCTCCAGGAGCGTCTGCTGGGCGCGGGCGATCGGGGCGCTGTTGCGCTCGCTCCACCGCGCGATGCTCTCGTCCGCCGACGTCCCCGGCTCGCTCAGGCCGAGGACGGCGCGGGTGAGCTGGGCGTGGGCCTGGTAGAGGTCGTCGCGGAGCGCGGCGCGGGCCATCGAACGCCACCGGTCGTCGCGGGGCAGCGCGATGATCGGCTCGCGGAGCCGGGCGAGCTGGAGCTTGTTGGCCAGCGTGAAGTAGACCTCGGCGACCTCGGTGACCGGACGGTCGATGTCCCGCGCGATCGACACCAGGTCGAACGTGCTGTAGGCCGGGACGAGCACCCCCGCGCGGTCGGCCAGGTCCGCCGGGACGCCCATCGCCAGGTAGGCGTCGCGGCGCTCCTCGTAGGCGGTGCTGTCCAGCCCGGTCAGCACCTTCGGGATGTGCGCGGCGAGCGTGACCGCGTCCTCCAGGAAGAAGTCGACGGTCGCGCGGATGTCGAACGGCGGGCGCCGGTGGTGCAGCAGCCAGCGCGAGCCGCGCTCGGTGAGCTTGCGGGCCTCCAGCAGCAGGGCGATCTGCGTGGACTCCTCGACCTGGTGCGACAGGCCGTCCACCGCCGACCAGAACCGCGGCATGTCGAACACCTCGCGGGCGACGAGGTAGGCGCGGGCGATGTCGGACGGCGACGCGCCCGTCTCCTCGTGGACGCGGAACGCGAACGTCGTCCCGGAGTTGTTGACCAGGTCGTTCACCACCGCCGTCGTGATGATCTCCCGGCGCAGCGGGTGCCGGTCCATCTCCGGCCGGAACCGCTCGCGCAGCGGCGTCGGGAAGTAGTCGACCAGCCAGGACTCCAGGTACGGGTCGTCGGGCAGGTCGGAGGCGATGAGGTCGTCGTCCAGCGAGAGCTTGGCGTAGGCGAGCAGCACCGAGAACTCGGGGCCGGTGAGGCCGCGGCCCGCCTGGCGGCGCTCGGCGAGGGCCTTGTCGTCGGGCAGGGACTCCAGCCGCCGCTTGAGCAGCCCGTCGCGCTCCAGCGCCCGCATCATCCGGGTGTGGACGTGCAGCATCGACCCGGCCTGGGCGCGCGCGGCGGCGAGGACGACGTTCTGCGCGCAGTTGTCGCGCAGAACCAGGTCGCCGACCTCGTCGGTCATCCCGTAGAGCAGGTCGTCGCGCTGCTTGCGCTCCAGTCGGCCGTCCCGGACGACCTGGTCCAGCAGGATCTTGATGTTGACCTCGTGGTCGGAGGTGTCCACCCCGGCCGAGTTGTCGATGAAGTCGGTGTTGACCAGGCCGCCCTTGCGGGCGAACTCGATCCGGCCGAGCTGGGTCAGGCCGAGGTTGCCGCCCTCGCCGACGACGCGGCAGCGCAGGTCCGCGCCGTCCACCCGGACGAGGTCGTTGGCCTTGTCCCCCACCTCGGCGTTGTTCTCCGTGGACGCCTTGACGTACGTCCCGATGCCGCCGTTCCACAGCAGGTCCACCGGGGCGAGCAGCGCGGCGCGGATCAGCTCGTAGGGGGTGAGCGCGTTGACGCCCTCGGGGATGCCGAGCGCCGCGCGGATCTCCGGGCTCAGCCGGATCGACTTGGCGGTGCGCGGGAACACCCCGCCGCCCTGCGAGATCAGCGACGTGTCGTAGTCGGCCCAGGTGCTGCGCGGCATCTCGAACAGCCGCCTGCGCTCGGCGAACGACCGCTCCGGGTCCGGGTCGGGGTCGAGGAAGACGTGCCGGTGGTCGAACGCGGCGACGAGCTTGATGTGCTCCGACAGCAGCATCCCGTTGCCGAACACGTCCCCGGACATGTCGCCGACGCCGACGACGGTGAAGTCGTCCTTCTCCACGTCCAGGTTGAGGACGCGGAAGTGGTACTTCACCGACTCCCACGCGCCGCGCGCGGTGATGCCCATCGCCTTGTGGTCGTAGCCGACCGACCCGCCGGACGCGAACGCGTCGCCCAGCCAGAAGCCGTATTCGGCGGCGAGGCCGTTGGCGATGTCGGAGAACGTCGCGGTGCCCTTGTCGGCGGCGACCACCAGGTAGGTGTCGTCGCCGTCGTGCCGGACGACCTTCTCCGGCGGGACGACCTTGCCGTCCACCAGGTTGTCGGTGACGTCCAGCAGGCCGGAGATGAAGTCTTTGTAGCAGTCGATCCCGGCCTTCATCCACGCCTCGCGGTCGGACGGGTCGGGGAGCTGCTTGCCGACGAACCCGCCCTTGGCGCCCGCCGGGACGATCACGGTGTTCTTCACCGCCTGCGCCTTGACCAGCCCGAGGATCTCGGTGCGGAAGTCCTCCCGGCGGTCGGACCAGCGCAGCCCGCCGCGCGCGACCGACCCGAACCGCAGGTGGACGCCCTCGACCTTCGGCGAGTACACGAAGATCTCGAACTTGGGGCGCGGCAGCGGCAGGTCCGGGATGCCCTCGGGGTCGAACTTCAGCGACAGGTACGGCTTGCCCTGGTAGTGGTTCGTCCGCAGCGTCGCCTGGATCATCGCGAGGTAGGCGCGCAGGATGCGGTCCTCGTCGAGGCTCTGGACGTCTTCGAGACGTCCCTCCAGCTCCTCGAAGATGCCGAGGCTGCGCTCGATCTCGCCGCCCGCGAGCTGCGGGTCCAGCCGGCTCTCCCACAGCCGGACGAGCAGCCGCGTGATGCCGGGGTTGTTGAGCAGCACCTGCTCGATGTAGCGCTTGGAGAACGACGTCCCGGTCTGCCGCAGGTACAGGGCGTAGGCGCGCAGGATCATCGTCTGCCGCCAGTCCAGGCCGACGCGCAGGACGAGCGCGTTGAACCCGTCGTTCTCGATCCGCCCTTCCCACAGGGCGAGGAACGCCTCCTGGAACAGTTCCTTGACGGCGTCCTGCGGGACGCCGGGCGTCGGCGTGTAGCGCAGGCCGAGATCGTAGATCCAGGCGCGCGGCCCGCCCTGCGGCATGATCTCGTACGGCCGCTCGTCGATCACCTCGACGCCCATGTTCTGGAGCAGCGGCAGCATGTTGGACAAGATGATCGGCTCGCCGCGCCGGTAGATCTTCAGCCGCCGCGCGCCCGCGTCGGCGCCCGCGGGCTCCCACAGGTCGATGGAAGTGTCGCCGTCGGCGCCGAGCCCGTCCAGGCGGCGCAGGTCGGACACGGCGGTGGTCGCGGTGAAGTCGGCCTTGTAGCCCTCGGGGAACGCGTCGCCGTACCGGGCCGTCAGCTCGGGTGCCCGCTGGTCGCCGCACTCGCGGCGGATCGCGTCGGCGAGGAAGTCGGTCCACGAGCGGGTCGCGTTGGCCAGCCGCCGCTCCAGCGCCTCGGCGTCCACGTCGGGCAGCCGGTGCCCGCGCTCGCCGCGCACCACGACGTGCAGCCGCGCGAGGACGGACTCGGTCACGTTGGCGCTGTAGTCCACCGAGACGCCCTCGAACGCGCTGCGCAGGATCTCCTGGATCCGCAGCCGCACCTTCGTCGTGTACCGGTCGCGCGGCAGGTAGACCATGCACGACATGAACCGGCCGTAGGGGTCTTTCCGCAGGAACAGCTTGAGCTGGCGGCGCTCGCGCAGCCGCAGCACGCCGACCGCGATCGGCAGCAGCTCGTCCGGGGAGATCTGGAACAGCTCGTCGCGCGGGTAGCTCTCCAGGATCTCGATGAGTTCCTGGCCGTCGTAGCTGTCGGGGGTGAAGCCGGTGCGGTCGAGGACCTCGTCCACCTTGCGCTTCAGGACGGGCACGTGCGCGATCGACTCGCTGTAGGCGACGTGCGCGAACAGGCCGAGGAAGCGCCGCTCGCCGACGACGGCGCCGTGGTCGTCGAACTTCTTGACGCCGATGTAGTCGAGGTAGACGGCCCGGTTGACGGTCGACCTGCTGTTGGCCTTGGTGATGACGAGCAGGTGCCGTTCGGTGGCGCGGCGGCGGACCTCGGGCGGCAGCGCCGCGAAGCTCCCCGACTCGGACGTGTCGGTGCGCAGGATGCCGAGCCCGGTGCCGGTGACGGGCCGCAGCGCCGACCCGTCGTCGGCGAGCGCGTAGTCCCGGTAGCCGAGGAAGGTGAAGTGGCCGCCCGCGAGCCAGTCCAGCAGCTCGACCGCCTCGTCGGCCTCGTCCCCGCGCAGCGGCGGGTTGTCGGCGATCTCCCGGGCGAGCGCGACGGCGCGCTCGCGCATCTTCTCCTGGTCCTCATAGGCGACGCGGACGTCGTTGAGGACGCGCAGCAGGTCGTTCTCCAGCTCGGCCAGCGCGGCGGGGTCGGACACGCGGCCGATCTCGACGTGGATCCAGGACTCGTCCAGGTCGTGGTCGCTGTCGCGCTTGCCGCGGAACGTGCGCAGGCGGCCCGCGACGTCGCGGTCGACGCCGAGCAGCGGGTGGACGGTCAGGAACGTGGTGAGCTTGTGCCGGCTCACCTCCATCGACACCGAGTCCACGAGGAACGGCATGTCGTCGGTGACGACCTGGACGACGGTGCGGCCCTGCTCCTCCCACCCGTCGGACTCCTCGGACGGGTTGAAGACGCGCACTTTGGCCCGTCCCTGCGGCCGTTCCGCGCCGAGCCGGCGGTGCGCCATCGCGGGGCCGTACACCTCGGCGGGCGGACGTCCGATCAGGTCCTCGGGGGCGACATGGCGGTAGTAGAGACGGAGGTAACCGTCGGTCTCCGCGATGTCCCCGTGCTCGCCGAGCGCGGCGGCGTACTGTTCCGCCGCGGTCCGGAGCAGGTCGTACTTCGCCTGATCGAGCTCGCCGCTCATGCCTGTGCCAACTCCCCTGGGAACCGCCCGCCACGTCGTTGTGACGAACGCTCACGCCGCCAGCGTAACGATCTTCGGCTCCGCGCTCGACCGCCGGGGTCGCGCGTGGAACATGCCGGTTCCTACCCTGCCACTCCCGTCCGGGGAAACCGCCGCGAATCACGTAACCCTGCCCCCGGCGCGCAGCGATATCGCGCGGCCGGGGCAGGTGTCACTGTCCGGTGCCGGCTTTGTTGCCGTCAGGTGGCGGGGACTCCGGCGGGTCGGGCGACTCGGGCGGCGTCGGGGTCGGCGTCGTCGGCGGGGGCGAGTGGGTGACGGTCGGCGTCGGGGTCGGCGTCGTCGGGTCCGGCGTCGGCGAGTCCGACGGGGTCGGCGAGTCCGACGGGGCCGGGCTGCTGTCCTGCGGGACCGGGACGGGCGCGTGGCGGCGCGGGACGTCCACGATCTGGTGCGCGGGCGCGCTCGTCGCGGACGCCGGGGCGCTCGGGTCGCTGACCTTGGTGGAGGAGTTGCCCACCTTGGGCCGCGTCAGGGCCAGGACGGCCGAGACCACGACGACCGCCGCGACCAGCGCGACCCCGGCGGCGGCGAGGCCGACGCGTCCGTGCGGCCGGGCCAGCAGGGCGGCTACCGGCGGGCGCAGCCGCGCCAGGACGGTGCCGCGCGCGGGCGCGGGCACCGGCGAGACGCCCGGGAACGCGACCCGGGTCGCCGTGGGGTCGGCGTCGTCCCCGGCGGCGAGGACGCTGCCCGCCGCGAGCATGGCCGTCGCGTCGCCGAGGTCGGGCGCGGCCGGGACGTCCGTGCCGAGCAGGCGCAGCAGCAGCGTCCGGGACGGCGGGCGCCGCTCGGGCTCCTTGGCCAGGCACTCCAGGACGAGCACGCGCAGCGAGCCCTCCATCGCGCCGACGTCGGGGTCCTCGTGCAGCACCCGGTTGATCACGGCGTGGATGGAGTCCTGCCCGAACGGGGGCTCGCCGGTCGCCGCGTAGACGAGCGTCGCGGCCCAGCAGAACACGTCGGCGGGCGTGCCGGTGTCCTCGCCGCGGATCTGCTCGGGCGCCATGTAGGAAGGCGTGCCGATGACGCGGCTGGTCAGCGTGGTGGCACCGGTGACGGCGCGGGCGACGCCGAAGTCGATGACGCGCGGGCCGTCCGGTCCGACGAGGACGTTGTGCGGCTTGAAGTCGCGGTGGACGACCTGCGCCTCGTGGATCGCGGCGAGCGCGGTGGCGGTGCCGACGGCGAGCCGGTCCAGCGCGGCGCCGTCCAGCGGCCCCTCGTCGCGGACGAGTTGGTTCAGCGACGGCCCGGGGACGTACTCGCTGACGATGTAGGGACGGTCGCCGTCGACGTCGGCGTCCAGGACCTGCGCGGTGCAGAACGGCGCGACGCGCTTGGCGACGTCGAGTTCGCGCAGGAAGCGGGAGCGGGCCTTGGCGTCGTCGATGAGGTCGGCGTGCAGCAGCTTGATCGCGACGCGGGGTTCGGCGTCGCCGGGCTCCCCGCCGTCGGGCGCGGCGGCGCCGAGGAAGACGGCGCCCTGGCCGCCCTCGCCGATCCGGCCGAGGAGCGCGTAGGGGCCGAGCCGGTCCGGGTCTCCGGAGCGCAGCGCCCCGAGCTTCATGGAAACGGGCACCGTCCCTTCGGGGTGGAGTGGGGCCGGGAGGCTCTCCGCGGAACCTTACCGGGCCGGGGCGACGGGGCGTGGGGGGCCGGGACGTGGTTCGTCCGGGTTCGTCCGGGCCGTGCGGGCCGGACGAATTCCGCCCTGAAGAGGACGCGCGAGCCCCCGCCGCCGTTGTCCCGACGTCCGCTTTACGACATCACAGACATGTCGTACCGACATTTTCCCCGGTCGTGGGTGTTTCCCAGCGAAGTCTGGAAGGCCCGACCGGCCGGGCCGGGTAGACCCTCTCGCGGATGATCATGTAGGGAGGTTCCACGGCCATGTCCATCCCCATGAAGGCCGCGTGCGGCGCCGCGACGGTGACGCTCGCTCTCACGACCGGACCGGTGGCGCTCGCCGACGACGCGCCGCCGACCGTGCGCCGCGCGATCGCGGCGTCCACCGCCGAACAGAGCACGTCGCGGACGCAGTCCCGTGCCGTGCTGCGCGCCCGCAGGCTAGCGCTGCTCCAGCGAGCCGTCCGGAAGAAACGGGCGGCGATGACGGCGAAGTGGGACACGCGCGCCCGCCGAGCCGTCGCCTACGCCCTCAAACAGCGCGGACGCCCGTACGTCTGGGGCGGGAACGGGGCCACCGGGTTCGACTGCTCGGGGCTCGTCCAGCAGGCGTGGCGGCGCGCCGGGGTCTCGATCCCCCGCGTCACCTACGCGCAGTACCGCAGGATCCGGTCGCACGTCCGGACGCGCGGCCTGCGCGCCGGCGACCTCGTGTTCTTCCACCGTCTCGGGCACGTCGGGATGTACCTGGGGAACGGACGCTTCATCCACGCGCCGCACACCGGCGCCACCGTCACCGTCTCGCGGCTGACGGGCTACTACCAGCGGACGTACGTCGGCGCGGTGCGTCCGGCCTGGGTGCGGCTGCCCAGGGTCCCGACGGCCCTGGAGGGCTGAGCCGCCTCCGTCGGCGATGATGGCGGGATGCAGACCCCGCCCCGCGTCTACACGCGCGCCGACCTCATGGACGCCCACGGCCTCGGGCGCAGCACCCTGGAGAAGTGGTACCGGGAGCGCGCGGCCAACGGGCATCCGGAGGCGGCGGGGACGTCCGGAGGCCGCCTGGTCTGGGACGCCGGGGAGTGGGACCGCTGGTACGCGGCCCGTTCCACCGGCGTCCCGGACGGCCTGGCGACGCGCGACGACCTCGCGGCGCGCCACGGGATCAGTAAGCACCGACTGAAGCAGTTGTGGGCCGAGCGGGAGGCCAACGGGCATCCCGAGCCCGTCCGGCGGCACGGCAAGGCCCTGTTCTGGGACGAGGCCGCCTTCCTGTCCTGGTATGCGGGACTCGGGGCTCCTTCCGCCCCGGACGACCTGATCACGCTCGCGGAGGCGGGCCGGATGCTGGGCCTGGCCCCGGGCAGCGTGACGGTGTACGCGTCCCGTCCGCCGCGCGGCTGGCCCGAGCCCGTCCGCGTGGAGACCCTCGCCGGGGGCCGCGTCCGGCGCCTGTACCGCCGCGCCGACGTCGCGGCCTACGGGGCGTCCCGCTAGCGCGCTCCACAAGATCATTTCTTCACTCTACGCAGTCGCGGCGCCACGGGAATGACGGGCCCCGGGGTCCTGTTGTACGGGGTCCTCGCCACGACCGGCGGGGAGGGTCACGGGAATGCCAACACCGTCCCAGGTGTTCTACCCCGTATCCGCCGCGATGTCGGCAGGACCCCATGGGAATGGCAACGCGGTCCTCCGCGTTCTCCCATGTACGCGCCGCGAGAGCAGCGCACACCACGGGAATGTCAACCCCGGGCCAGGTGTTCTACGTAGGACCGCCGTTCATCCGGCGAAACCCACGGGAATGCAAGCATCTCGTCCGGTGTTGTAGCCCGTGACCGTCGCGGAAGCGGCGGACACCACGGGAATGCAAACACCACGTCAGGTGTTCTCTCCCGTACGAGCAGGCCGTACCGCGTTCTCCCGAGCGGAGCGCATCACGCGAGGCCTGAACCACGCGCCCCACCGTTCTTCCGGGGCCGTGCGCGAAGACCGCGCCACTGCCGCGCATCTTCCGCTCCGTGCCGTTTCTTCGGCCGGAGAACGTCCATCGACCGCCGGGCGCCTTCCGCGCGCCCCACGCCGAGTCCGCATCTCTGCGGAGCCGGGGACCCAAGGTTCCATCACGGGGTGAATCGGTTCGAGCACGAACCGTAGGGCGTCTTCCACGCCCGAACCCGTCAGCTAACCCGGTAGGCGTCATGGAAGCTGAGGAGCAATCCTTCATGATCGGTAAGCTTCGCACCGCCACGACCCGTACCCTCGCCCTGCGCGCCGCCGGCACCCTCGCCGCCGGGGCCGTGCTCGCCGGGACCGGCGCCGCCGCCGCGCAGGCCGCCGTCCCGACGCCGGGCAAGGACGTCCCGACCGGTGTCGTGTCCGCCGCGGACGCCGCGCAGCAGCGCGCCGCCGACGCCAAGCCCAACTCCACCGCGCCGGCCGCCCCGAAGCAGGCCGCGCCGAAGCAGGCCGCGCATGCCCCGACCGCGCAGGACGCCGTCCGGCTCGCCGAGTCGCAGGTCGGCCAGCGCGAGCAGGGCGCGGGCGCGACCAAGTTCTCCAAGTGGTACATGGCCACCGACCGGGCCAAGGAGACCGTCAAGCGCGACGGCGGCTCGCTCGGGTCCTACAAGAACGCCTCCTGGTGCAGCATGTTCGTGTCCTGGGTCGGCAACAAGCTCCAGTTCTCCGACCAGATGGGCGAGGACGCCTGGACCGTCCAGCACGCCAAGTGGTTCGAGGACAACGGTCGCTGGGGCCACACGCCCAAGCCCGGCGCGGTCGTCTTCTTCTCCTGGGACGGCGGCAAGTCGGCCGACGACATCGAGCACGTCGGGATGGTCGTGAAGGACAACCACGACGGCACGATCAAGACCGTCGAGGGCAACACCGGCAACGCCGTGAAGATCAAGACCCGTCCGGTCGACTCGGTCGTCGGCTTCGGGTACCCGAAGTACGCCAAGTGATCCACCCCGCCCGGAGCCCCGTGCCCGGCGCCGCCCCCGGCGGCCCGGCGCGGGGCTCCGCGCATTCGCGGGGTCAGGCCGGGGCGGCCCAGTCGACGCGGTAGGAGTGGATCCATTCGAGGGAGTCCTCGATGGACGCGTCGGTCAGCTTGGCGGCCGACGCGCGGGCGCCCAGCGCCACGATGTCCTGGACGCGGCCCCGGCGCAGTTCCTCGTAGCGCGCCGCCGCGTCGTGCCAGGACGGGCGGTCGCGCAGGCACTTGGCGAGGACGACCGCGTCCTCCAGTGCCATCGACGCGCCCTGGCCGGACGTCGGGGTGGTCGCGTGGGCCGCGTCGCCGAGCAGGATCGTCCTTCCCCGGCGCCAGACCGGGACGGCGGGCAGGTCGTGGGTCGGCACCGCGTACAGGCCCGGTCCGGTGCGTTCGATGACGTCGCGGACGAACGGCGGAGTGTCGTTCAGCGCGTCCAGCAGGAGCTTGGTCAGGTCGTCCCTTGTCATCGCGGCCAGTTCGGAGCGGGTGGGTTCGGTCGGCCAGGGCAGGTTCGCGAACCACCAGACCTCGTCGCGGCCGGCGGCGGTCGTATAGCCGAAGAAGCCTCCGCCGCCCCGCACGAACTGGAGCCGCGCCGGTTCGCCCGGCGCCCGCGCGCTTTCGGCGAAGCCGCCGATGTTCAGCAGCGGGATGTAGCGCGGCGACGGGGCGCCGGGGTCGATGACCGAGCGGGTGCGCGAGTGGACGCCGTCGCAGCCGATGATGACGTCGGCCGTCACGGTCGAGCCGTCGGCGAAGGTCGCGGTGCCGGTGTCGTCGGCTTCCACCAGCTTCTTGTCGTAGCGGAGGACGGCGCCGCGCTCCTGCGCCGCGCGCCGCAGGATCCGGTAGAGGTCGGCGCGTCGGACGGGCGCGAAGCCGGACCGTCCGGCCGTCCCGGTCCGCGGGTCGACCAGCGAGGCGGCCAGCGTCGTGGCGCGCAGGCCGAGGACGTCCAGCGCGCTCAGGCCGTTGGACGCGACGCCGAGCCACAGCCCGGCGTCCAGGTCGGCGGCCGATCGCGCCTCGCAGACGGTGACGTCCGCGCCGATCGAGCGCAGCGCTACGGCGGTGGCGGAACCGGCGATACCGCCGCCGATGACGAGGGCATGCACGCTGGATCCTCCTCGGACGAAAACCGTTCTTCGGACGCTTTCCCAGCGAAACACGACCCGCCGTAAATCGTCAATCATCCGCCGGAACACCACAATTCATTCGCCCGAACGAATTCCTTCGTTCGCGCGGCTGACTTACGGGCCAGAAAAGAGGACCCGGACGGCGACAACCCCCTGGACTCAGCGGACGGCCATCGGACCGACCGGCCAGGCTGGCCTTCCGTCCCGATCGGAGGATCGCCATGCACCTGTCCCGTGGTCTCGCCGTCGTCCTGGCGGCGGCCGGCATGACCGTCCTCGCCCCGCACGCGGCGTCCGCCGCCCCACCCCGCGAAACGCGCTGGACGCCGTGCACCTCCCTCTCCCTGGAGATCAACTGGGTGTGCCGCGAGACGTTCGGCGGCGACTGGCACGCCACCGGCCGCACCGACATGACCGGCTGCGGCGTCTCCCAGCGAATCGAATGCGCCCGCTGACCCACCCACAACGACCGCGCCAACACAGACCGAGCACAAGCACCACGCGTCAGCGGCCGAAGCCCCGCCCGCACGAACGTCGCCGACGTGCGCGGCAACGCACGGACAAACGCACGCTGAGCCGTCGGCGACCGGCAAGGCGCGGCGCGCAGCATCGCGGAACCTGGCAGCGAACTCGGCGACGCGCGGCGCGGACCGAACGCGCTGAACCGCCAGCGACCAGCGAGGGCGCGGGCCGCCCTTCCAGACGCTGGCCGCGAACTCGGCAACGCGTGCGGGCGAGCGCACGCTGAGCCGTCAGCGGCCGGTTCCGATACGCGGTCGACAGCGCGTGCACCGTCCGTGCGGGGCGCGGTGGCGTGGGGCGGGCTGAGTTGTCAGCGGCCGGTCAGGGTCAGGAGGCGGCGGGCGGCGCTCTGGGCGCCGTTCGTGCGGACGTTGCGGGCGAACGCGGCGGCCTGGGGTGCGCGGGTGAGGGCGTGGGCGAGGGCTTCGGTCAGGTCGTCCGGCGTCGCGGTGACGCCGATCCCCAGGTCTTCCACGCGGCGCGCGAAGTAGTGCTGGTCGTAGTGCTGCGGGACGACGACCTGCGGCGTTCCGGCGCGTGCCGCCGCCGTCGTGGTGCCTGCGCCGCCGTGGTGCACGACGGCGGCGACGCGGCGGAACAGGGCCTGCTGGTTGACCTCGCCGAGGGACAGGCAGTCCGGCCCGTCGTCCGGCGAGGCCAGGTCCGTCCAGCCGCGCAGCACGACGGCGCGGCGGCCGTGCGCGCGGGCCGCCGCCACCATCGCGGCGGCCAGGCCGTCGGGCGCGCGGACGCTGCCGAACCCGAAGTAGACGGGCGGATCGCCCGCCGCGAGGAACCGTTCCAGTTCGGGCGGCAGCGGACGCTCGTCCGGGAGGATCCAGGCGCCGGTCTGGACGACGTCCCCGCCGCCGGGCCAGGGCGCGAGCGCCGGGTCGGCGGCGAGCCACGGGGCGCCGGTGAAGATGTGGCCGCGCACGTCGGCGACCGGCGGCAGCCCGGCGGACGCCCGCTGCGCGTTGAGCGCGACGCCCCACGAGGCGTTCCAGCGGCGCGCGTCGGCCGTCCACAAGTCCTCGGGAGTGCCGTCGTTCCCGGCGTCCCCGCGCCACGCGGGCGGCGCGTGGTGCGCGGACGGCAGTGTGACCGGGCAGTACGCCGCGTAGACGTACGGGATCCCGCGCAGTTCGGCCACCGAGCGCAGGGCGATCTGGAGCGCGCCGCCGCCCACGAGCGCGGCGCAGCCCTCCGCCGCGTCGGGCAGGACGGCGAACTGCGCTGCGACGGTCGCCGCAGCGATCTGGAGCATCTGCTCCGGTGTCGGTTTCGCGGTCGGACGGGCTTTCGCCGTGCCGCGCACTTCGGGCCCCAGTGGGATGAACGGGATATCGAGACTTTCCAGCCAGTCGCGGAAATCGGGCGGCGCGCAGACGCGGACGTCCGTCCCGAGTTCTTTCAGGCTCAGCGCCAGCGCGGCGATCGGCTGGACGTCGCCGCGCGATCCGATGGTCGAGAGAAGAATGGCCCCCGCAGTGTTCATGACGGGCGATTCTGAACCCTGACGGGGGTCTTGCCGCAAGCCCCCTTCTCGGCTATACATTGAAAATGGGGCCACTCACCCGCTGTGACAGGCCGGTGACCCGCTCTCATCTTCGTCTTATCGCCGGTTCCTACCGTCCGGCCCATGACGAGACTTCACGGAAGACGGCGCTGGGCCCTGGCGGCGGCCGCGTGCCTCGCGATGGCGATCCTGGCGGCCCTGGTGGGCGTGGCGGCCGGGACGATGGAGCGGCCCAGCGGGACCGCGACCGTGGCCGGGCTGCCCTGGCCGCGCGGCGCGCGCGGGGCGCTGCAGGTCGAGGGCGCGGCGGATCCCGTCGTGTACGGGTCGCGCAAGCCGGTGCCGATCGCCAGCGTCGCCAAGCTCATGACCGCCTACGTCTTCCTGCGGAGCCGTCCGCTCGAGCCCGGCCGTTCCGGACCGGTCTTCACGATCTCCGCCGCCGAGGCCGGACGGTACGGCGAGCGGCTGGCCCGGCAGGAGTCGGTCGTGCCGGTGCGCGCCGGCCAGGAGTACACCGAGCGGGAGGCGCTGGAGGGGCTGCTGACCGTCTCGGCGAACAACCTGGCGCACGAGATCGCCCGCTGGGACGCGGGCGGCGAGCGGGCGTTCGTCGCGAAGATGAACGCGGCGGCCCGTGCGCTGGGGATGCGCGACACCCGCTACACCGATCCGAGCGGGTTCGACTCCGGGACGGTCAGTACCGCGTCCGACCAGCTTCTGCTGCTGCGCGCGGTGTCGCGGCTGCCGGGCTTCCTGGCGGTGGCGTCGCAGCCGTGGTTCGAGGCGCCGGGGACGGTCGGGCGCATCCCGACGACCGACCCCGTCCTCGGGACGGGCGGCGTGCTCGCCGGCAAGACCGGCTACACGAGCGCGGCGGGCGGGAACTTCGCGTTCGTCGCCCTGACGAGACGGAACAATGTTCCGGTTCTGGTGCGGGGTGTGATCCTCGGCCATCACGACGTGCCGAACGCGGCGGCGACCTGCCGGTTCGTCCCGGCGCTCGTCAGTGCGGCGGTCGCCGGGCCGCTGCGCCGGACCGCCGAGGCCGACCGCGTCCAGGCATGGGCGGATGACCCGGCCTAGCCGGGAATCCGCAACCGGATCAATGTTCCGCCTCCGGGCGCGTTCGCCGCGTCGAGGGACGCGCCGTGCGCGACCGCGATCTGCCGGGCCATCGCCAGCCCCAGCCCCGAGCCGGGCAGCGCGCGGGCGCTGCGGGCCCGGTAGAAGTGGTCGAAGATGTGCGGCAGGTCCTCGGCGGCGATCCCCGGGCCGTGGTCGCGGACGGTCAGCTCCCCCGGCACGACCCGGACCTCGACCGTCCCGCCGTCCGGGCTGAACTTCGCCGCGTTGTCCAGCACGGTCGACACCAGCCGCGCCAGCCGCGCGGGCACCCCGGACACGACCGTCGGCGCGGTGTCGGCCGTGAACACCACGTCCGGCCAGTGGTCGCGCGCCGTCTCGACGGCGGCGCGCGCCAGCTCGTCCAGCCGGACGTCCTCCAGCAGCGCGGGCGGCTCCTTCCCGCGCGCCAGCTCGACCAGGTCGTTGACCAGGTCGGTGATCGAGCGGAGCTGTCCGTCCAGCGCCGCGACGGCCCGGTCGCGCTGCGTCGGGGTGAGCCGGTCGCCGTAGCCGAGGATGTCGATGTTGGTGCGCAGCGCCGTCAGCGGCGTGCGCAGCTCGTGCGACGCGTCGGCGACGAGCTGGCGGCGCGCGGCCAGGGAGCGTTCCAGCACGTCCAGCATGGTGTCGAAGGCCCCGGCGAGGCGCGCCACCTCGTCGCGGCCCGGCTCCCCCGCCACCGGCAGCTCAGCCCGGCGGTGCGGATCCCCGGTCGCGGCGATCAGCTCGGCGGTCTCGGTGAGCCGGCCGACGCGCGAGAGCCCTCCGCGGGCGACCAGCCAGGCCCCGGCGGCGGCCATCATGATCCCGGCCGCGCCGAGCCCGGCGAGCAGCACCCGCAGCCGCACCACCGAGTTGGCGTACGTCTGCGCCTGGACCGCGATCTGGACGGCGCCGCCCGCGATCGGGACCGTCAGCGCCCGTCCGGGCGCACCGTACACGACGACGTCGGAATAGGTGTCCCGGGCCCGGTGCGCCGCGACCCGCGCGGCGTCCGCGGAGACCGGCATGCCCGAGCCGCCGACCGTCCCGGCCGGGGTCCCGGCGGGGATCATCTGGATGCACGCGGTCGTGCCGCGCAGCGCGCAGGACGAGGACGACGTCCAGGGCTCGTCGGCCGTGCGCCCGCTCCCCTCCGGGCTCGCCAGCCACGCCTCCATCTGCCGCCGCAACGTCAGGTTGAGCTGCCAGTCGAACTCGTGCAGGACCGCGACGTACACGCCCGCCGTCAGCGCCGCGACGATCAGCGCCATCACCCCGGCCGTCGTCACGGCGAGCCGCGTCCGCAACCGCGACCGCCGCCAGCGCGCCCCCCGACCCGTCACCCAGCCCATCATCGCCCGCCCAGCCGAAACCAGCACGAGCACGCCGCCCCGCCCGTCACGCGGCCCACCATCCGGCCGTCGGCGCGGCCCGTCATCGCTCTCCTAGCCCGACCGGCACCAGCGCGCCGCCCGGCCCGCCGGACGACCCGTTGCCCAGTCCGGCGTCCGACCCGTTACTCAGCGCGCTGCCCCGGTCCGGCGTTCGGTCCGAGGAACCGCCCTCCGCCCAGCCCGTCACCCGGCCCGCCGCGCGGTATGACGCGCCGATCGCCGCCCGGCCTGTCGTTCGGCCCAGCGATCGGCCCAGCGCCCGGCTCGGAGCCCGGTTCAGCACCCGGTTCAGCGCGTGGAGCGGCGCGTGGAGCGGCGCGTGGAGCGGCGCGTGGAGCGGCGCGTGGAGCGGCGCGTGGAGCGGCGCGTGGAGCGGCGCGTGGAGCGGCGCGTGGAGCGGCGCGTGGAGCGGCGCGTGGAGCGGCGCGTGGAGCGGCGCGTGGAGCGGCGCGTGGAGCGGCGCGTGGAGCGGCGCGTGGGGTGGTGTTCGGGGTGTCATCGTTCGGCGAGGCGGTAGCCGAGGCCGCGTACGGTGTGGACGAGTCGCGTCTCGCCGTCCGCTTCGAGCTTGCGGCGCAGGTAGCCGATGTAGACCTCCAGGGAGTTGGACGACGGGCCGAAGTCCAGCCCCCAGACGCGCTCCCCGATCTGGCTTTTGCTCAGAATTTGCCCGGGGTGCTCCAGGAGCACTTCCAGGACGCTCCACTCCGTCAGCGTGAACTCGATCCGGCGGGCGCCGCGCCGGCCCGTCCGGGACTCGGGGTCGACGGTCAGGTCGGCGAACGCCAGTGCCGGGCCGGGGCGGGAGCGGCGCAGCAGGGCCCGGACGCGGGCGACGAGTTCCCCGAGGTGGAAGGGCTTGCTCAGGTAGTCGTCGGCGCCCGCGTCCAGGCCCTCGATCCGGTCGCTGACGGCGTCGAGCGCGGTCAGCACGAGCACCGGGGTGCGGTCGCCGCGCGCCCGCAGCGCGCGGCAGACGGCGAGGCCGTCGGTGCCCGGCATCATCACGTCGACGATCATGACGTCGGGCCGCCAGGCCGCGACCGCGCGCAGGGCCGCGTCGCCGTCGGCCTCGGCGCGGACGGTGTACCCGGCGACGCGCAGCCCGTCGGCGAGCGCGTCGCGCACTTCGGCCTGGTCGTCCACGACGAGGACGCCGGCGTCGTCGGTCTTCACGTCACGGCAACGGACGGGCGGCCCGCGATGATTCCCCGGTCACTTTCCGGCGAGCGCCTTGCCCGCCGTGTAAGCCGCGTCCAGGGCCTTGCCGTGCAGTTCGGCGGCCAGCGGGCGCAGCGGCTCCAGTTGCGGGTTGGTCGCGGCGAGGGTCAGTTCGCGTTCGATGACCGTCAGGTCGGCGCCCCACATGTCGGCGAGGACGCGCCGCAGGTAGGGGGTGGAGTGGTCCCAGCCCTCGCGCGGGGTGCCGGGGCCGTAGCCGCCGCCCTTGGTGGTGACGAGGACGGTCGGGACGTCCTTCAGCACGGGATCGGTCGGCCCGGCGGCGGTGATCACCAGGTCCGTCCAGGTCTTGAAGTGCTGGGACACGCCGTAGTTGTACAGCGGGACGGCCAGGACGACGGCGTCGGCGCCCTTCAGCTCGTCCGCCAGCGAGGCGGCCAGGGCGAGGGCCTCGCGCTGGGCGGGGGTGCGGTCGGCCTCGGGCGTGGCGGCGCCGACGGTGGCGTCGGCCCAGGCCTCGGCCGGGAGCGGCGCGGTGCCGAGATGACGGCGGACGACGGTCTCGCCGGGATGGGCCTCGATCCAGCGGTCCGACACGATGTCGGCGATCTCGGCGCCGGCGGACGTGGCGGGGAAGATGCTCGCGTCCAGACGGAACAGGGTCATGGTCGTCTCCTTCGGAGGGGGTCGGAGCGTTCACCGTGTTAAGCGGACTTTACCCCGCTTACATTCCCGGCGGTAGGTTGGAGGGGTGGATGGTCCTCTGGTGTCCTTCGGCCGTCCGCGCGGCGAGCGCGCCGACGCGGCGCGCAATCGCGAACGGTTGCTGCAGGTCGCGCGGGAGATGATCGCCGAGGACGGCACCGACCGCGTGACGATGGACGGCCTCGCCGAACGCGCCGGACTCGGAAAGGGAACCGTGTTCCGCCGGTTCGGCTCCCGCGCGGGAATCTTCGTCGCCCTGCTGGACGACGACGAACGCGCCCTCCAGCAACGCGTCCTCAGCGGCCCGCCGCCGCTCGGGCCGGGCGCCGACCCCGTCCAGCGGCTGGTCGCCTTCGGCCGGGAGCGGATCGCGTTCCTGTTCGACCACCACGCGGTCGCGCGCGCGGCGCTGGACACCGGGCAGCCCGTCCCGGCCCGCGACCGCACGCTCTCCGGCCTCCACATCCACATGCTGCTGCGCGAGGCCCGCCGGGCCGGACGGCTCGACGCCGCCGACCTCGACAGCCTCGCGCTCCAGCTCACGGCCGCCCTCGAAGGCCCCCTGCTGCTCTACGTCACCACCGCCGAGCCGGGCCGCGGCGCCGCGAGGACGCCCGAACCGCTCGCCGAAAGCTGGCAGATGCTCGTCGAACGGGTCTGCTCGCCCGCCGCCTCGACGACGCGATAACGCAGACACGTCACACCCCTGACGCTTGGACGACGCGGTAACCCAGATGCGTCACGCCCCCGGCGCCCGGACGACGCAGTGACGCAGACACGTCACGCCCTGACGCCCGGACGACGCGGTAACGCAGACACGTCATACCCCTGGCGCCCGGACGACGGGGTAACGCAGATGCGTCACGCCCTCGCTCTCGCGCACGACGGGCGTGCCGAGTCGCACGGGGGCGTCGGCGAGGTCTCCGATGAGTCGCGTCCCGCCGCCGAGCAGCACCGGGACGAGATCGACGCGAATCTCGTCCAGCAGCCCCGCGTCGAGCGCCTGCCGCGCCATCTCCCCCGCCGCCACGCCGACGGCGCGATCCCCAGCGACCGCCCGCGCCCGCCGCACGGCGCTCTCCAGCCCGTCGGTGACGAAGGTCAGCGGCGCGTCCGGATGCGCCCAGTCGTCCGGGGCCTTGTGGGTCACGACGAAGATGGGGACCCCGAACGGATGACTGCCGTCCCACCCGCCCGTCAGATCGAACAGCCGCCGTCCCACCACCAGCGCGCCGAACTCCGCGAGTTGTCCGCGGACGTGCTCGGCGCTGGCGGCCGTCAACCGGAACGACCACCGCGGATCGGCGGACGGAACCTCGATGTCACCGTTGTTGTGCCAGGCGAACAGCAGCTCGAACCCGCTTTCGGCTGGCCCGGCGATGTAGCCGTCCAGCGACATCGACGCCGACGTCACGACAGAGGCCATGTCCACTCCCAAGGTCCGGGACGCGCTCAGCGTCCGAACGGAAGACCGTCCGCGCCCGCCGAAATCATCGGCCCGGAACGCCGGGCTCTCGGAACGCCGTCGATGACCAGCGCGCGCCCGCCAGTGAAGACCACCGGCGGGCACGGCCGCAGCGCCGCCGGCGCAGGACACCCCGCACGTGCCAGCCCGGGCCGCCAGCGCGGGACGCCGCGCGAAGGGGCACGCGCGAAGGGGCTGGATGCCGTGCGGAGGGGCTGGACGCCGCGCAGAAGCGCAGGACGCCGCGCAGAAGGGCGAGGCGCCGCGCGGAGGGGGTGTCAGATGCCGCCGCCGGGGCCGTTGATGCGGGCGGGGCCGCGGAAGACCTGGCGGGTGTGCCAGTCGATGTTGCGGCGGTCGGGCGGGGGGAAGCCCGCGGCGGGCGCGACGGCGCGGCGGCCGGTCAGGGCGAGGACCTGGTCGCGGGCGGTGTCGGTCAGCCCGACGAAGTGCCGCGACACCATGATCGTCCCGCTCTGGCCCAGACCGAGGACGCCCTTGTCGAACAACCGCTGGTGCAGCGTGCACAGGCACAGCGAGTTCTCCAGCGCGTCGTGCCCGTCGAACGCGGCCCAGCGCAGCCGCACCCTTTCCAGGCCGACGACGGTGTTGCCCATCCAGCCCTCGAACCCGCAGAACGCGCACCGGCAGTCGTAGGCGACGAGCACCTTCTGCCGCAGCATCGGGTCGCGGCGGGCGCGCGGCAGGGCACCGTCGACGTAGGGGGCGAGCAGCGCCGCCTCGGCGACCTCGGGCATCAGCCCGACGGCCGCGCAGAGGTCGCCGTGCAGGCTCGGCTCGAAGTTGGTGTCCAGCAGGATCCGGCAGACCTGGACGAACATCCCCGGATCGGCCAGCAGCTCCTTAGCGAACAGCGGCACCAGGCGGCCGACCGCGTCCACATGGCGCAGCAGGGCGGGGTCCGCGCCGGGGCTCGCCCCGCCACCGGGCGTCCCGACCTCCCACAGGCCGTCGCCGGCCAGCGTGTGGAACGGGTAGCCGGGACTCGCGGGCTTGGGCGGCCCGAACTCGATCAGCAGCGCGCCGAGGGGCTCCTCGACG
This sequence comes from Actinomadura rubteroloni, assembly GCF_002911665.1. NCBI lineage: Bacteria > Bacillati > Actinomycetota > Actinomycetes > Streptosporangiales > Thermomonosporaceae > Actinomadura > Actinomadura rubteroloni. The sequence goes on along the minus strand of NZ_MTBP01000001.1, from coordinate 1,630,006 downwards.
TCGCGGAACCGCAACGGCGCATGGCCCTCGCGCTGGAGACGGCCCAGCGCGAACAGGAGGAGCAGCGCCTTGTTGGGGTCGCGCTCCCCGCCCCGTGTGAACCGCCGCATCCGGGCGACCCGCTCTGGCCAGACCACACTAGGAAGAATATGCGCTCCCGCCTGGGATTACCTCTCCGTCCACGACCACGCTCGGGACCTGGGGTTATCACCCGTCCCACACCGTCAGCCGAACACCCCGCTGCTGATCATGGACAGGATGCCCGGGCCGATCACGATGATGAACAGCGCGGGCAGAATGCACACCACGACCGGGAAGGTGATCTTGACCGACACCTTCTGCGCCCGCTCCTCCGCCGTCTGCCGCCGCTTGATGCGCAGTTCGCTCGCCTGCTCGCGCAGGATGTCGCCGACCGGGATGCCGAGGGCCGCCGCCTGGACGAGCGCCGCCGTGAAGGTCTGCAGCTCGTCCACCGACGTCCGGTCGGCGAGCGACTTCAGTGCCTCCTCGCGGGACGCGCCGAGCCGCATCTCCTGGAGCAGCCGCGCCATCTCGCGGCCGAGCGGCCCCTCGATCGACAGCGCCACCCGGGTCAGCGCGGCGTCGAAGCCGAGGCCCGCCTGGACGCTGATGCCGAGCAGGTCGAGCAGGTCGGGCAGCGACTGGCTGATCTGGTCCTGGCGCTTGATCCCGGCGTTGTAGAGCAGGATGTCGGGCAGGAAGAACCCGAACGCGGCCAGCCCGACGACGAAGACGAACCCGAGCCCCACGCCCGCGCTCAGCCCGAACAGCACGCCGACGAGCGCGCCGCCGACCAGGCCGACGCCCTTGAACGACAGCATCCGGTCGGGCGTCCACGGCTCGGGGTTGCCCGCGACGTCCAGCCGGGCGCGCAGCCGGTCCACCTTGTCGGCGCGGGACAGGCGCAGCGCGAGCCGCGCGAAGACGGGCAGGAACGCCTCGTCCGGCGCGGCCACGTCGGCGGCGCCCGCGACGCGCGGCGCGTAGGACCGTTCGATGGCCTGGACGCCGCCCGCCGCCGTCCGCGCGTTGGAACGGCGTCCGCCGAACGTCCCGAGGACGAGCAGGGCGGCCAGGGCGAGCAGCACCATGCCGAGCAGGAGCAGCATCAGGCGACCACCTTCACCAGTCGGGTCATCCAGACCCACCCGCCGCAGACGAGGCCGATCGCGAGGACCAGCAGGAAGACTCCGAACGGCGTCTTGTACAGCGGTTCCAGGTAGTCCGGACGGATGAGCGCCATGGCGAAGCCCACGACGATCGGCAGCGCGATCAGAACGTATGCGGACATGCGCCCCTCCGCGCTGAGCGCCCGCACGTGCCGCCGCAGATGGGTGCGCTCGCGCATCGTCTGGACGGTCTGCTCGATCACGTCGGCGAGGTTGCCGCCGACCTCCCGCTGGATGCGGATCGCCATGACGACCCAGCGCAGGTCGCGGCAGGACATGCGCTCGGCGACGTCCTCCAGCGCCTCGTCCACCGAGACGCCGAGCCGGGTCTGCGCGACCGCCCGGGAGATCTCGCCGCTCAGCGGGTCGAGTTCCTGCTCGGCGAGCCGGTCCATCGACTGGGCGACGGTGAAGCCCGAGCGCAGCGACCCGGCGATGAGCTGGAGCGCGTCGGGGAGCTGGTCGGCGAACGCGTTGAGGCGCTTGGCGGTCCGCGACGACAGGTACATCCGCGTGCCGAACCAGGCGAGCGCGGCGCCGAGCGGCACCCCGAGCAGGACGTTCCCGGTGATCAGCGCCAGCACGAGCGCGACCAGCAGGCCGAGGCCGACGCGCACGAGCAGCCACTCGTTCGGCTGGAGCGCCAGGCCCGCGCGGCGCAGGTCGCGGGTCATCCGCTCGGCGCGGTCGCCGGTGCCGACGGCCCGTTCGCTCAGCCCGAGCGCGCGGCGCAGGACGGGACTGGACGCGTCGTCGCCGGTCTCGGGCGCGTCGGACGCCCGGTAGCGCTGGATCCGGCCCGCGACGCCGACGTCCGCGCGCTTGGCGAGGACGGTCGGCACGACGAGCACCGCCGCCACGATCGCGAGGAACACGAGGCTCAGCATCGGCAGCAGCAGCGCGCCGGACGTGACGGCGGTCGCGGCGGCCGGGGTGGTGGCCGCCGCCGGGGCGGTCGCGGCCGGACGCGCGGCGATCCGCACCTTTCCGGTCGCGCGCAGCGTCGCCGTCCCGGCCCGCGCCGTCGCGGCGAGGTCCAGGGCCCGGCCCGCGCGCCCGGACGGCAGCCGCACCGTGACCCACATGCTCTGCCGGTAGCTGCCCGCGGCGGTCGCGAAGGCCTGGACGAGGCTGCCGGCGTCGGCGGACTTCAGCAGCCGTCCGCCGGTCGCGCCGGTCAGGACGCGCAGCGCGGCGTCGTCGGCCTCGGCGGTGCGGAACGCCACCGCGTCGAGGGTGACCCGCGCGGCGGTGAGACGGTCGCGGACGGCCCGCAGGGACGTCGCGCTGCCGGTGTCCGCGCCGTCCGACAGCACGACGACGCGCCGGTCGACGCCCGTCAGCACGGCCGCCGCCTCGGCGATGCCGTCGTACAGGTCGGTCTCTCCGGTGGGCCGCAGCGTGCGCATCGCCCGGGCGGGCGCCGCGCGGTCGGTGGTGGGCCGCACCACGACCTGGGCGCCCGGCCGCGTACCGGCGAGGGCGAGCCCGGCCGCGACGTCGCTCGGGAGCCGGTCGAGGAACCGCTGCGCGCCCTGCCGGGCCGCCGCGAGCCCGGCGGCGCCCATCGAGCCGCTGGTGTCCAGGACGATCATGACCGATCGCCCCGGGGCCGTCCCGCCGGGCCGGGCGGCGCCGGGCGGCTCGGCCTGCGCGGACGCGGCCCGGCCGTCGAGCGTCACCCGCAGCGAGGACGGGTCGAGTTCGGCGTCCGGCGGCAGCCCGGCCCCCGCGAACAGGAACCGCGCGCGGTCGCCGGAGATCGTCAGCGCGTCCACGCGCGCGACCGGCGCCGCCGCGTGCGCGCTCACCGGGACGAGCGCGCCGAGCACCGCCAGCAGGCCCGCGAGGAGGAACCGCCGCGTCACCACGGGGACGGCCCGTGGCCGAACACGTCGCCCGGAACGTCGATCCCCCGGTCCCGCAGCCGGTCGAGGAAGCGCGGGCGCAGGCCGGTGGGACGCAGCGCGCCGACCCGTCCCTCGGAGTCCGCGATGCGCGGGTCGAACAGGAACAGGTCCTGGAGGGTGACGACGTCGCCCTCCAGCCCGGTGACCTCGGTGACATGGGTGATGCGCCGCGAGCCGTCCTTGAACCGCGTCTGGTGGACGACGAGATCGATCGCCGAGCCGACCTGTTCCCGGACGACCCGGATCGGCAGCTCCATCCCCGCCATCAGCACCATCGTCTCCACCCGCGACATCGCCTCGCGCGGCGCGTTCGCGTGGACGGTCGTCAGCGAGCCGTCATGGCCGGTGTTCATGGCCTGGAGCATGTCGAGGGCGGCGCCGTCGCGGACCTCCCCGACGATGATCCGGTCCGGCCGCATCCGCAGGCTGTTGCGGACGAGGTCGCGGATCGTGATCTCGCCCCGGTCCTCCACGTTCGGCGGCCGGGCCTCCATGCGCAGGACGTGCTCCTGGCGGAGCTGGAGTTCGGCGGCGTCCTCGATCGTGACGATCCGCTCGTCGGGCGGGATGAACGACGACATGACGTTCAGGGTCGTCGTCTTGCCCGACCCGGTGCCGCCGCTGATCAGGATGTTCATCCGTCCGCGCACGCAGGCGATGAGCAGCTCGGCGACCTGCGCCGTCAGCGTCCCGAACCCGATGAGGTCCTGGATCGTCAGCGGGTCGACGGCGAACTTCCGGATCGTGAGCAGCGCGCCGTCCATCGCGACCGGCGGCACCACCGCGTTGACGCGGCTGCCGTCGGGCAGGCGGGCGTCGACCATCGGGCTGGACTCGTCGATGCGGCGCCCCACCTTCGCGACGATCTTCTCGATCGTCCGGCGCAGGCTGGCCTCGCCCGCGAACGCGCCGCCGACCAGCGTCAGCCGTCCGCCGCGCTCCACGTAGATCTGCCCCGGCCCGTTCACCATGATCTCGGTGACCTCGGGGTCGTTCAGGTAGGGCTCCAGCGGGCCGAGGCCGAGGATCTCGTCGGCGACGTCCTGCTCGACCCGGTCGCGGTCAGCGGCGGTGAGCGGCGTCTCCTCGCGCGCCAGCATCTCCTGGAGCGTGGACCGGACGCGCTGCTCCAGCTCCCCCGGGCTCAGGTCGCTCTCGTGGATGCGCGGGCCGAGCGCGTCGACCAGCGCCTGGTGGACGCGGCGCTTCAGCCCCGCGTACGGGTCCACGGGACGCGACGAACGGCGTCCCGACGTCTGCACGAGCTGGGAGGACACGCCCGCGGCCGGCGGCGCCGTGCCGTCCTGAAGCCGTGCGAGCCGCTCCCCGAGCGTGCTCATGAGCGCGCCCGGGAGCGGCGCCGCATCCGGCGCGGCGGCTCGGGTTCGGCGGCGGCCTGCCCGGCGGCGACCGTGCGGGCGATCAGCCCGTCGATCGCCCGGCTGACCGGGTGTCGCGGATCGCTCATCGTGAGGGGCACCCCCCGGTTGATCGAGACCGGAACGTCGGGATGGTTCGGGATCTCGGCGGCGACGGCCATGCCGACCACCCGGTCGATGTCGGACCGCGAGAGCCCCGCGCGGGCGTCGGCCCGGTTGAGGACGACCGCGCGGGCGTCCCGGGCGTAGCCGAGCGTGTCCAGCATGTCGAGCGTGACCCGCAGCCCCTTCAGCGCGGTGACCTCGGGGCTCGCCACGAGGACGTGCGTGTCGGCGACGTCGAACGCCGCCAGCACCTGCTCGCTGAACTGCGGCGGGCTGTCGACCACGACGACCTCGAACATCTGCCGCAGCACGGCCAGCAGTTCGGTGACGAGCCGTCCGGACACCTTCTCGGCGTCGCCGGGCGCGATGGGCGCGAGGACGCTCTGCAGGCCGGACTCGTGCGGCGTCAGGATCGAGTGCGCGCCGGTGCGGTCCATGTGGCCGACCATCGGGACGGCGTCCACGACCGTCCGCTGCGGGTCGACGCGGAGCATGATGCCGACGTCGCCGAACCCGAGGTCGAGGTCCACCAGACAGACCCGGCGGCCCTGGCGCGCCAGCGCGACGCCGAGATTGGTCGACACCATCGACTTGCCGCAGCCGCCCTTCCCGGCGAACACGACGACGACCTGGCCGGCCGGCGGCTCGGCCGCGACCTGCCGGAACGCGCCGGACTCGGCGGACCGCAGCCGCGAGGAGATCTCCCAGACGCGCTTGCACGCGTCCAGCAGGGCGGGGAAGTCGCGGTCGGGGACGACCTCGCGGACGCCCGCGCGCATCGCCTCGGCCAGCACGTCCACGTCGAGCCGGTCGCGGACGAGCACGACGCCGAGCGCGGGCTGCTCCTCGCGCAGCAGCGCCGTCAGACGCACCGCCGAGCGCAGGTCGACGCCGGGGCCGAGCACGACGACCAGTTCCTGGGGCAGCTCGTCCAGCGCGGCCCGCAGGGCCTTGAGGTCGAGCGCCACGTGGCCGTCCTCGCGGAACGGGGCCGCGAGGCGGCGGGCGGTCTGGTCGTTCGGTTCGCAGATGATGGGCATGGTCTTCGCTCCGTCCGCGCTATCGGAAGAGCCCGAAGCTGGACACGCCGGGGCTGTTCGGATCGAGTTCGGAGGCGTCCGTCTGGAGGCCCAGGTACAGCGCGTTGTCGACCTTGCCGCCCTGGGTGCCCCACACGATCTTCTCGGCCTCCTGCTGGGTGACCGCGAGGGTGACGAGGGTGGTGGCCTCGTCGTCCTTCTTGTCCTTGTTGCCGGACAGTCCCACCGAGAGTACGTCGATGTCGGACATGAGCAGGCGCGCACCGCCAGCCTCGCCGCGCGGGGCGCCCTTGGCGTCGAGCAGCTTGTACGCGGCGAACACCGCGACCTTCGAGCCGGCCTTGACGTACCCCGCGACGCGCTGGGCGTCGCTCAGCGCGATCGTCATGGCCAGCTTGCCCTTGGGGACGGTGAAGTACTGCGACGCGCTCGGCGTCACCAGCAGCGGACGGCGGATCAGCTCGCCCGCCTTCAGCGCGGACGACAGCACCAGGCTCGCCTCGGCGGGACCGACCGAGCGCAGGATGTCGTCCGGGACGGACTGCGCGGGCATCCGGACGGACTTGGCGTAGCCGTCCGCGACGAGCCGGCTGCCGAGAACGCCCGGCGGGATGGCCTTGGTCGCGACCAGGACGTCCACGCCCTGCTTGCCCTCGACCGCGCGCCGGTCGGCGCCCTTCACGTACATCAGCACCAGCGCCGTGCCCAGCACGGCGAGCACGAGTGCCGCCGCGACGGTGACGAAACGACGGTTCAACACTTCCCCCAGGGTGGTGAGCTAGCCGTTTATCCGGCCAGTGAGATGGCAGCGGCACCGAAGTCCTGACCGCCGCTCGTGGGACCGGGCGCCAGGGACCGGGTGAAAAACCCCTGCAGGCACACGGCGAAGGGGTTCAGTCCGCCACAGTTGGGGACCGGCGGAACGCGGACGCCCGACAGTCCGAGGGCCAACGAGGTCAGCCGGATGGGAGCGAAGCCGACCACGTGGTAGCGGTAAACGAGGCCCGACTTCGTCACCGAGTCGAACACCGGAAGATAAACGACCGGGGGGAGTGACAGGGTCAACGCCGAGAGGAGCCACGTGAACCAGGTGTCGACGTTGCAGCCCCCGATCCACTTCCAGACTCCGGCGAGCAGGGAAGTGCCCTCGGCCGCCTCGACCACCGAGTCGAGATCCACCGACGCCTGGCAGGCGGCGTTGGCCCAACGGAGCTGGGCGAGGTGACCGTACTGGCCCACGTCACCCGCCACACCCGAGGGGCAGGCCGTGTTGTCGTTGGTGAGCGTGCGCAGCAGCGACCAGTCCAGGCTCAGGAGCGACTTCGCGGCGGGGTCGGCGTAGACGGTGCCGTTGCTCGTCGCCCAATTCCATAGGCACTTGGAGATCAAGAGCGGAAACGCCTTGGGGATCTTCTGGGGGGAACCCCAACGCGCACGGGCGCAGGCGCCGACCGTGGTGCCCTTCTTCGGTGCGCCGGGGATGAGCTGCGTGATCGTCGGCGGGATCACGGTTCGTCCGTCCTTGTAGACGGTCGACGTGCGGACTTCCACGTAGTTGCCGGACGCGGGCCGGTCGCCCACGCACTTGGTGCGGTTGGTCGCGTCCGGGCCACAGGGGCCGAGCGCACCGGGCGACGGCAGGGTCTTGCGCCCACACGTCACCGTGGCGGCGGCCTTGCCGTCGGACGCGTTGGACTTGGCCTGCTGCCCGATCACAGTCCCGAGATCGGATACCTGGCACAGTGTCGGGTCGGTCGCGCACCGCCGGGCGGCGGCGAGCGCGGCGGCGTCCGCGCCGTTCTGCAGCTCGCCGCGCTCGATGTAAAGACGGCCGAGGTCGACGGCGACCCCGCCGACCCCGATCAGCATGCCGCCGGCCATGAGCACCGCGATGAGCGGGGCCATCGCGCCCCGGTCACCGGGATAGCGGCGCCGACGCCGACGGACGGCGTCCAGCGCGCGGGTCAGTGCCGTGGCCGGGGTCATCACGACGGCTCCGGGACGCAGGGCGTGGCGGCCGACGCGGACAGATCCCGGTCCGCGATCCCCGACCACGCGGGGTTGCCCTTGAAAGCGCAGGTCACGGTCACCTTCATGATCGCTTCGGCGCTCGTGCACTTGTTGGTGAGCGTGAACCGGAGGCCGGTAGGCGAGACCGCTTGGACCGCCGCCTGGGCCGCGTCCTGCGGACTACGACCGGCGCCGACGGCGAGGGCGGCCGCTCGCGCGGCCTGCCCCGCCGCCTCGGAGAGTTCCATCTTCTGGAACACCATCCGGCCGAGGTCGAACGTGCCGAGGATGACGATCAGGAGGATGGGGATGAGCAGGCCGAACTCGACCGCGACCGATCCCCGGTCGCCGTTCTCACGTGCCCGCATGATCCCCGCCTCGCCTCTCGCCGTCACTCCCCGCCGCGACCGATCGCCGCGGTTACGGCGCCACCTTGCCGACCTCGGTGCTGAGCCGGTCGAACATGTCCGACAGGCTTGTGCCGAAGGCGGTGATCGCGGTGACGATCGCCAGCGAGACCAGGCCGACGATCAGGCCGTACTCGACGGCGGTGGCGCCGCGGTCTTCGCGCTCGGTAACGCGGGTCTGGAAGCCGACGATCATCCGAAGCAGCACGTTGTTGATCACTGGGGTCCTCTCGGGTCGCGGAGTTGGCCCGTCCGCCCCCGCCGATCGGTGGGTGGGCCGTCGCTATGAGGCATAACCATCGGATTGTGTGAACGGCGCGTTAACCGGCCTATCGGGCGGAAAAAACTGCCTGAACAGACGACATGTCACCCGAACGGACGACACGGCGTCCCCCGAACTTGTCACCCGGCTACGGCTTCCGAACGCCCTTCGTCGCACGGTGCAACGCCCGGTTGTCGTTTGACTGAGCATCCATCACCCGCATGTACTGTGTGCCGGGAGCGTTGATGCAGGTCACGGGCTGTGACAACAGTCGGAAGTTCGCCGCTTCCTCTGGAGACGGCCACTCGGCGTCGGCTACGGTGCGTCAGCCGGACCCGCTCCCACCGGACCGTCGACCCGCAATCGCCGACTTCGCGTCGGCCGCTCGGTTGGGAGGGCGTATGACGATCCGAGTCGTCGTCGTGGACGGGCACACGCTGTGCCGCCTGGGTCTGGCCCACGTGGTCAGGGCCCACCCCGACATTGAGCTGGCCGGCGAGGCCGACAGCCTCGCCGAGGGCCGCCTCTGGCTGGAGTCCGGCGATCCCACGGTCGTGGTGATCGCGCGGCGCCTCCCCGACGGCGACGGCCTCACGCTGGCCTCCGCCCTGCGCACCGTCCGCCCCGACGTAGGCATCGTCGTGATGGCACCCCGGGACGGCGACGACGCCCTGTTCCGCGCGATGGACCTACGAGCCTCAGCCTTCGTGGACGAGGCCGCCCCGGTAGCCGAACTCCTGGCCGCAATCCGCCACGCCGCAGTAGCCCCCCTGTCCTTCACCGCGTCCGACCTGGTAGGCGCCCTGCGCCGCCGCCGAGGCGGCGACCTGCTCAGCGCCCGCGAACGCGAGGTCCTGGCCCTGCTGACGAACGGCCTCTCCATCGCCGAGATCGCCCGCACGATGCACCTCAGCCACTCGACGGCCAAGACCTACACGGCCCGCCTCTACGAGAAGCTGGGCGCCACGAACCGCGCCCAGGCCCTCATGGCCGCCCTCCGCCAGGGCCTGATCCGCCCCGAAGAGATGCACGCGACCGACCACCCAAAAGCCGCCATGACCGCCCGCTGATCCAACCCCACCCCGACGACCCCCTCACCTGACCCGTTGGAATCACCGGGCACGCGGCCGCCGACCGTCAGTCCCGGATGTCGAAGCGGCAGCGCTCGAAGACGGCGTCGCTCAGGACGACCCGCTGGATGTTCAGGCCCATGAGACGACAGCCAGTGAAGACACAGCGGTCGATTTCGCCGTCGGTGAGACGGGCGTAGGCAAGTCGCCGTCCTCGAAGGTCGCATTCGTCAGCCAAGCGTGTTGGAGGACGGCGTCACTGAGAGAGGTCTCGGTGAACCGACAACCGGTGATGGCCCGGTCGGTGAGCTGGAGGCGGGACCAGTCGGTATCGGTCACCGCGAGACCGTTGGCGTCGCCGAAACCGATGCCTCGTCGGGCCGGCTCAGCTCGTCACCGCCGGACGGCGGCGACCGGACGGAGCCGACTTACGTGCGGCTGATCGCGATCCTGGGCGAGCCGCCGTTTGCCTGGGACTAAGGAACCGAGGGCAGCCTGCCGCCGCCCGCGCTCCTCGATGGCCTCGTCCGCCGACTCTCGCGTCGCGCCATGCCGGCCAGGGATCAAAATTCGGTTAGAACTGTGGACGGAAAGCGCCCCAGTCAACCTTCAAGCAAGCATATCGAGCACGGGGATTTGAGCAATCCCCTAGCTGCGGTACTGGCTCTTTACACGATCCGGCCGGTGGCATTCACGTTTGGTCGATCCAGTCCGCAGTTGCAGCACCGTACGCCCGTGACACGCTTCTCACTTGCATCTACATGGGCGGCATGACTAAGGATGAACGGCGGCCTGGGAGGTCGACAGCATTGGCAATCGTGTTGTCACCATACGCTTCCACGTGCCGTCCTGAACCATCTTCTGCAAAACCGAGTCAACCTTGTGCTTTACACGCGGATCCTTGGCCGGAAGGTAGATGCTGTAGCTCGTTGCCGTCCCGTTGGGCCCTAGCAGCTTGAAGCGACCGGGGTTCTGCTGTGCGTATCCGGCGAGAACGGCATCCTTTCCGAAAGCGCCGACGACCTTGCCGCGGAGTAGGGCGAGAAGGCATTCGCTGATGCTCTTCGTCGGCATCGCTTTGGCCTTGAGACCGGCCGGGATAACGCTACCTGGAAGCACGCAGAGCTTCTTGCCCACAACGTCGCGCGACTGCCGCATCTTCTTGTTGGTGGACAGCACCATAACGTCGTCATGCATGGTCAGATACGGGTCGGACAGAGCGACCCCACCACGCTTCTCCTCCTGAACCGGCGAAGCCGCGATGACGAGTTGAGCCTTGCCGTTGGCCAGTGCGACGGCCCGGTCCGCGCCGGTCACGGGCACGAACGTGATGCCGGCCGCGGGTACGCCGAGCTGCTTGGCGATATACGTCGCAACATCGACGTCGAGCCCCGCATAGGTCTTTTCTCCGACCCGCTGGCCCAGGCCGGGCTGGTCGGGGAGCACTCCGATGGTGAGCTTCTTGGTCTTCTTGGCCGTGTCCACGAGGGACGGCGCTTCTTTGTTTCCTGACCAGAACGCCACTGTCGCGGCGACTACCGCGAGAACGGCCACGGCGAGTACTGCGGTCAAGCGGCGACGGGTCACAGAAGCTCCAGCGGTTCGATGTGCCGGATGACCTTATGTGGAGCTGACTGGCTCGTCCACACCAAGAAACTCGAGCCGAACGGGTGACACCTGTCGTCCGAACGGCCGACACGCCACAAGCGAATAGGGCACTGACCTGGGCGTATGCCAGCCATCACGGTCGATTCCCTCTCGAAGTCCGGACGCCCTGCCGCGGCGCCGACGATCATGTGATCTGTATCACTCTCGACTTGTTTACTGCTGCTGTGTAAGAAACGTTTCGGTAGTTCGCGGGCCCGGATTTTCTGTTGCACGCAGTAATTATCGGGTAACGTTTCGGGGCCTAAAAAAGGGTGGGCGCTGCATGTGGACCGGTCGGGGCTTGTGGTGGCGGCGGTCGGCGCGGACGCTCGTTCCAGTCGTCTTGCTCGGGTCGCTGGTCGTCCCTGGCGGTTCTGCTGTCGCTGAGCCGGGCACGCCGGTTGCTCGTGTCACCCCTCCGCCTACCGCCGGGAAATCGCGCACGTCCGGTTCGGCCGTCCGCGACGGCCAGTTCGTTCCCCTGCGGGATCGTCCGCTCGGAAGCGTGACTGTTCCCGCGAAGGCGAGTGTCTCCGTACTACTCGCCGGTCAGGCCGGCATTCCCCGGAAGTCCATCGAAGCGGTCGCGGCCCAGTTGACTGTGTCGGGCCAGAGCACAGGCGACCTTCTCGCCTACCCGAACGGCGAGCTCCACCGGGACACGAAGACCGCCCGCACGCTTTCCTACGTGCCCGGTACAGCGGTCCGTGGTTTCTCTCTGCTCCGGCTCGGCAGTGATGGCCGATTGCTTCTGGCCAATCGCGGGGCGGGCCCGGTGAAGGTCGACATCACGGTCGAGGGCTACCTGCTCGATCGACCAGGGAGCAGACCCGCGGGCGGGTTCACCGCGCGCGGATACGAGCAGATCGGCCAGGTGGACGGGCTCGCGCCGGGAACATCCCGGCGCCTGCGTCTGCCGGCGGGACTCGCTCTCCCCGACCGGACCGACGCCGTCATGCTTCAGGCCGTCGCCCGGGCCCCACAGGGCTCGAAAGCGGGTGCAGTCAGTCTTACGCCTGCCGGGCAGGATCCGCCCGCGTCTCCGCAAGTGACTTATGCCCCTGGCCGGGTCACGTCCAACACGCTGGTGACGACGTCACCGGATGGCGGCTATGTGGTCCGCAACCAAGGGTCCGCAGCCGTGGACATCTCCGTCGCCCTGATCGGTGTCTTCGCCGATACCGGTGGCTCGTCTTCTCCCGGCCAGCGCTTCGTCCCCGTCGCGCAACTGCCTCTGGCATTCGACAAGGTCACGATCGAACCCCGGGGCACTACGACCATCGACCTTGACGGTCAACACGGCGTTCCCCGCGTCGGGACCGCATTGACCGCCGCAGCGCTCGCGGTGACGGCGAACAGCTCGGGAGACGGCGTTCTTCGCGTTCGCGCGGAACGCTCTTCCGGCAAGTCCGGACCCGCGGTGCTGCCCTACAGTGCCCGCTCACCGGCGACCGGCACGGCGGTCATCGGATTTCCCAAATCGGGCCGCCGCACGATGGTCATCGAGAATGACGGAGACTCACCGGTGACCGTAGCCGTTGATCTTCAAGGGTACGCGCGTACTCTCGCGGCTCCGAAGATTCCCACCGCGGTCACGGCGACTGCCGGAGAGTCCCAGGCCACAGTCGTGTGGACGCCCCCGATCGACGACGGCGGCGCGTCGATCACCGGGTACACCGTCAAGGCGTCGCCCGGTGGAAGAACCGCGCGCGTCACCGGCGCCGCGACAAGAGCCACCGTGACGGGCCTGCACAACGCCAAGGCGTACACGTTCACCGTCACGGCCACCAACGCCGTCGGGACTTCCGGCGCGTCCGCGCGTTCCACCGCGGTGACACCGCTGGGCACTCCGGGCGCGCCTGCGCTCGTGTCCGTTTCGGCGGGGAACGGCTCGGCCACTCTGGCATGGAAAAAGCCCGCCGACGACGGCGGACGTCCGATCACCGCCTACGCCGTCCGGGCGATGCCGGGAGGCAAGACGGTCGTCGTCGCCGGAGACAAGAGAACAGCGACCGTGACCGGCCTGACGAACGGACGGCCGTACACCCTGACCGTGACAGCGGCCAACGCCACAGGTACCGGGGACACGTCCGCGCCGTCCCGCGCGGTGACGCCCGCGGGTCTCGCGGCGGCACCGACCGCCGTCACGGCGACCGCCGATGACGGCCGCGCGGTCGTCACCTGGGCAGCGCCTCGTACCACGGGCGGCACGCCGATCACCGGCTACGCGATCACCACAGCACCCGGCGGGAAGATCGTCCGGGTAAGCCGCGGTCAGCGCCGAGCCAGCGTCACCGGGTTGGTGAACGGCACGGCCTACACCTTCATGGTCACCGCGCAGACGGCTTCCGGTCCAGGCGCGCGCTCTGCCGCCTCACGGCCCGTCGTGCCAACCGGAAAGCCCAGTGCGCCCACCCAGGTGACCGCCACGCCCGGTGACCGCTGGGCGACCGTGACCTGGGCTCCGCCCCGGGTGGACGGGGGCGTCCCCGTTTCCGGTTACACCGTGTCGGTCGTGCCCGGCGGCAAGACGATACGGACTGACCGCACGTCGCTGACGATTTCCGGGCTGAGCAACGACACGACGTACACGTTCGTCGTCCGTGCGAGTAACGCGCGCGGTACCGGCACGGGGTCAGAGGCGTCCGCGCCGGTGACTCCGTCCCGAACCTTCGCCGCGACGACGACCGGTGCGCCCGGTGCGCCCACCCAGGTGTCGGCGGTCGCCGGCGATCGGCAGGCTGCCATCTCCTGGTCTCCGCCCGCTGACGACGGCGGTTCCCCGATCACCGGTTACACCGTCACGTCGTCGCCGGGCGGTCTCACCGCGACAGCTCCCGCCGGATCCACGACCGCGACCGTCACCGGCCTTACCAACGGCACGGTTTATACCTTTACCGTCAAGGCCACGAACGCTTTGGGCGTCAGCGTGGCGTCAGCGCCGTCGAACTCCGTGACTCCGCCTGGTTTCATCAGCCTCAACACCCAGATCGGCGGTCCGAAGGTCACTCTGACCACGACCATCGCGCTTCAAGACGGTCGTGTTCGTTTTTCGGGTGTTGCCGGCCAGCGGGTGAGTGTTGCGTTTTCTGGGTCGTCGTTCTCGTACGGCAAGGTCGCGGTGTCGTTGGTGGGTCCGGGCGGGACCGTCGTGGCACCGAACAGTTCCTGGTCCGGCTCGTATTTGCTGGGGCCGGTGAATCTGCCCTCAAGCGGCGAGTACACGGTCCTGGTGGACCCGGTGGGGGATGTGACGGGTTCGGTCGGTCTGCAGGTTTTTGAGGTTGCTGATCAGATTTTGGCGGCGACGGTTGGTGGGGCGTCTGTTCAGGTGGCGACGACCGTTCCAGGCCAGGATGGTCGTGTTCGTTTTTCGGGTACTGTCGGCCAGCGGGTGAGTGTTGCGTTTTCTGGGTCGTCGTTCTCGTACGGCAAGGTCGCGGTGTCGTTGGTGGGTCCGGGCGGGACCGTCGTGGCACCGAACAGTTCCTGGTCCGGCTCGTATTTGCTGGGGCCGGTGAATCTGCCCTCAAGCGGCGAGTACACGGTCCTGGTGGACCCGGTCGGCGACGCGACCGGATCGGTCAGCGTGCAAGTCTCCGAAGTGGCCGACCAAATGCTCGCGGCCACGGTCAACGGACCTGCCGTTCAAGTGTCCACACCTGTGCCCGGACAGGACAGCCGGGTTCAGTTCGCTGGAACTGCCGGCCAGCAGGTGACCTTCTGGCTTTCCGGGTCCACCTATGCCACGGGCCAGGCCGTTCCGTCTTTGCTGAAGCCTAACGGCACGGTCGCGTCCACGGGCTCGGAGTACTGGACCAGTGGCGCGTACAAATTCGGGCCCCTGACGCTCACCGATACGGGCACCTACACCTTCCTCATCAATCCGAAATCGATCTCCGTCGGCGGCGTGACCGTGCAGATCACCGACCAGACGGCGAGCGTTCCCGGTGCACCCGACGCACCCACCGCGCAGCCCGGCGACCGGCAGGCGACCATCTCATGGGCACCGCCGCCCGTGACCGGCGGCTTGCTAATCACCGGTTACACCGTGACGGCGAGCCCGGGCGGCCGCACCGTGACGGCAGCGGGATCCGCGACGTCGGCGACGCTCACGGGACTGACCAACGGCACGGCCTACACGTTCAAAGTTCGCGCGACCAACAGAATCGGCAACGGCCCCGACTCCACCGCGTCCGCTCCGGTCACCCCGTTCGCCCCGCCAAGCGCTCCACAGGAAGTCTCAGCCACTGCGGGCGACGCGTCCGCGACCGTGACCTGGACGGCGCCGTCCAGCGACGGCGGCAGTGCCGTCACCGGCTACACCGTCACAGCCTCACCAGGCGGTCAGCAGGTGACGACAACGGCCACCTCCGCAACGGTGAACAGCCTCACGAATGGAACCGCCTACACGTTCACCGTCACGGCCAGCAACGCGGGCGGCCCCGGTGCCGCATCCGCCCCGTCGGACCCGGTGACGCCACGAGCCGCGATCAAGCCGGACCCGCCGACACAGGTGAGCGCGGTGCCCGGCGACCAGAAGGCCGTGGTCAGCTGGACCGCACCCGCACAGGAAGTCGCAAGCTATACCGTCACGGCTGATCCCGGCGGCCGTCAGATCACAACGTCCGACACGACCGCCACGATCACGGGCCTGACGAACGGCACCTCGTACACGTTCACGGTCACCGCGACGTCTTCGACGGACACGGTTTCCGACCCTTCACAGCCGTCGAGCCCAGTGACGCCGACGACTGTTCCGGACGGCCCGGGATATGTGTCCGCCGAACCGCATGACCGTGCGGCCGATGTCACCTGGCTCGCCCCCGCGGACAACGGCGGGTCCCCGATCACCTCATACCGCCTGACCGTGAGTCCCGGCGGCACGGTCGTCACGACCAGTGGGACTGAAACCACCGCGCACGTCGCCGGGCTGACGAACGGCACGCTTTACAAGTTCACGGTGGTCGCCGTGAACGCCTTGGGCGTGAGCCCTTCGGTGACCAGCGGTTCCGTTGTCCCACAACCGCCGCCGGGGCAGCCCGACCAGGTCACGGCAATTCCCGGCGATGGCCAGGTCCGCGTGATGTGGGAGGAACCTGCATCGGTCAGTCCCATCACTTCCTACGAAGTGACGGCATCGCCTGGAG